>NZ_CP090350.1:320000-456912 GCF_021398735.1 Methylobacterium oryzae | reverse complement strand
TTGTTCTTGCGCGTCACGAAGAGGCCGCGGCGCGGCACCGTGGACACGAAGCCCTCCCGCTCCAGGAGCGTCAGGGCTTCCCGGACCGGCGTGCGGCTGATGCCGAGATCCTGCGCGATCTGGTGTTCGTGCAGCCGGATCTGCGCCGATCCGGCGTAGAGATCCATCGCCAGGATCGATTGCTTGATGCTGTCGTAGGCCTGTTCACGCAGACTCAGGGTCTGTCCGATCGAGGCTAGACCCAGAGAGGTCTCGGAAGGCTGCAGCACAGTCGAACTCCGGGAACGCGAGAATGGATTCTGGCCTCAGGTCCTGGAATGGCGCCGAGCGTGGCCGGGCTATCGCGTGAGAGCGAGGCGCCAGGACAGCCGCCCCTCGCCCGATCGTCGATGCGCGCCCGAACATGCGCGATCGCCCGCGGCGCCCTGCGTCTCGACGAGACGGTCTCCGTGCGGGCCAGCTGCCCGGTGCTGGCCGACCCGGCTCCGGAATTCCGGAGCCGGGTCGGGGAGGCTTCGCCCCGGCCGCGGAGCGGCCGGGGCCGTCGCTCAGGCGTGGGCCAGCTTCATCGCCGGAGCCGCCGCGTCGTTGTTCGCCGCGTGGTGCTGCTTGAGCATCGGCCGCAGGACCGCGATCGCCAGGACGGCGGCGATCAGGTCCATGGTCGCCACCGTGTAGAGGACGGTCGCCCAGGTGCCGGTCGCCTGCATGATCAGGTTGCCCACCGGCACGAACAGCGCGGCGAAGCCCTTGGCGCAGTAGAGCACGCCGTAGATCTTGCCGATGTGCTTCGAGCCGAAGGTGTCGGCGGCCGTGGCGCTGAACAGCGAGTAGACCTCGCCCCAGGCCAGGAACACCACGCCGGACAGGATCACGAAGGCCCACGGGTTGGAGCCGAAGTAGCCCAGCGCCACGATGCCGATACCCTCCATCGCGAACGCGATGAACATCGTCTTCTCACGGCCGATCCGGTCCGAGACGAACCCGAAGAGGGGGCGCGAGATGCCGTTCATGATCCGGTCGAGCATCAGCGCGAAGGGCAGCGCGGCCATGGCGAAGAAGTACAGGTTGACCTGGAAGTTCTTCACCCCGAGATCCTGCGCGATCACGCCGAGCTGGGCCACGGCCATCAGGCCGCCCGTCACCGTGCAGGTGAACATCAGCAGCATCACGTAGAACACGGGGGTGCGCAGCGCCTCGCCCAGGGTGTAGTCGCGCCGCGACTGCAGGACCTTGGTGGAGAACGGCACCTGATCCTTGCGCGGGGCGCGCATGGCGATGGCGGCGGCGATGATGATGGCACCCTGGATCAGGCCGAAGACGAAGAAGGCCTGGGCGTAGTTGCCGCTGTCGATCATCTTGGCGATCGGCAGGATGGTGAGCGCCGAGCCGGCGCCGTAGCCGCCCGCCGTGAGGCCGACCGCGAGGCCGCGCTTGTCCGGGAACCACTTGAGCGCGTTGTTGACGCAGGTGGCGTAGACGCAGCCGACGCCGATACCGCCGGCCACCGAGCCGAGGTAGAAGCCGCTCAGGCTGGTGGCGTAGGAGTTGATGACCCAGGCCAGGCCCGTCATCAGACCGCCGAACATGACGACGCGGCTCGGGCCGTACTTATCGATGAAGTAACCCTCGATCGGAGTCAGCCAGGTCTGGACGACGACGAAGATCGTGAAGGCGACCTGGATCGCGGCGCGGTCCCAGCCGAAGGTCTTCTGAATCTCGGGGACGAACAGCGTCCAGGCATACTGGATGTTCGCCGCTGCAACCATGCAGATCACGCCGAGCACGATCTGCAGCCATCGATTTGTACTGGGTACTGCCGTAGCCGGCGTGGCATTTGGCATGGCCATGAGCTTCCTCCCTCATTCCTGCGCTGACATTCAGCGGCGTGCTATAGGATTGGCGTGCACGCCGACGAATTCCTTGCCCGCGCCGGAACCTTATGTTGGGTTCCGAAATTGGCACGGCGGCATGCATTATTCTGTGTGCCAGGAACGTATGGCAAGCAGAATAATTCATCCGTTTCGGCCGAGAATTCGGGATTAGAGGGCGATCTCGCGCGTGCTACCGGATCGCGCGGCCGGCCGCCGCTCTCGCGGACGCCCGTCCTCGGTGTGCCGGCGCCATCTGAGACCCGGCCCGCGGCGTCGGCGCGATCCCCAGCTTTGAGGATCGGACGACGTGATCGCTCGGCCCTGAACAGCACCGATGCAGACGATCGGCCCGGATCGGAGGGATCGGAGGGATCGACGGGCGACGCGGACGGCGGCGCCGGGTCGCGGGGCGCGTCAGGGAATCAGCTTGCCGGGATTCATGAGGTTCCGGGGGTCGATCGCGCGCTTCAGGGTCCGCATGAGGCCGAGCGCCTCCGGCCCGTGCTCGCTTTCCATGAAGCGCATCTTCTTCTGGCCGATCCCGTGCTCGCCCGTGCAGGTGCCGCCCAGGTCCAGCGCGCGGGCGACGAGCCGGTCGAGGAAGCCGGCCACCGCGGACATCTCCTCGGGGCTGTCGGCATCGACGAGCGGCAGGGTGTGGAAGTTGCCGTCGCCGACATGGCCGGCGATCGGCGCCGTGAGCCCGGTCGCGGCGATGTCGCGCTTCGTCGCCTCCACGCATTCCGCGAGCCGCGAGATCGGCACGCAGACGTCGGTCGACATGTTCTTGATCGTGGGACCCGGCCGCAGCGCGACCGAGGCCCAGTACACGTCGTGGCGCGCCTGCCAGAGGCGCGCGCGCTCGTCGGCCCCGGTCGCCCAGTCGAACGGGCCGCCGCCGAGATCGGCGGCGATCTCGCCGAACCGCTCGGCCTGCTCGTGCACGCCCGCGTCCGTGCCGTGGAACTCGACGAGGAGCAGCGGGGTCTCCGGCAGGGCGAGCTTCGAGTAGCGGTTGCAGGCCGCCACCTGCACCTCGTCGAGCAGCTCGATGCGCGCGACCGGGATGCCGGACTGGATCGTCAGGATCGTGGCGTCGCAGGCCGCCTTGATCGAGGGGAACGGGCAGATGCCCGCCGAGATCGCCTCGGGGATGCCGTGCAGGCGCAGCGTGACCTCGGTGATGATCCCGAGCGTGCCCTCCGAGCCGACGAGGAGCCGGGTGAGATCGTAGCCGGCCGACGACTTGCGCGCCCGCCGGGCGGTCGTGACGATGTCGCCGTTCGGCATCACCGCGGTGAGCCCGAGCACCGCGTCCTTCATCGTCCCGTAGCGCACGGCGTTGGTGCCCGACGCCCGCGTCGCCGCCATCCCGCCGATCGTGGCGTCCGCCCCGGGATCGATGGGGAAGAACAGGCCGGTGTCGCGCAGGTACGCGTTCAGCGCCCTGCGGGTGACGCCGGCCTCGACCGTGCAGTCGAGGTCGTCGGCATGGACCGCGCGGACGCGGTTCATTGCCCCCGTGTCGATCGAGACGCCGCCGAACGGCGCGTTGACGTGGCCCTCGAGGGAGGTGCCGACGCCGTAGGGCACGATCGGCATGTCGCGCTCGGCACAGGCGCGCACGACGGCCTGCACCTCCGCGGTGGAGTGCGGGAAGACCACGAGGTCCGGCGGCTCGCACGGCGCCCAGGTGAGCTGGTTGGCGTGCTGCTCGCGCACCGCCGGGCTCGCCGTCACCCGGTCCCCGAGCACGGCCCGCAGGGCCTCGGCGAGACCCGCGATCGTCGCCGCGTCCGGGCGGGTCCGCGGGGCGGGAACGGGGGCGTTCATGGGCTGCTCCGATGGGCTCGAACTGGGGCGTCGCCGGGGACGGCGTGTCCCGGGGGCCGCGCGGCCCCGCGACACGGCCTCCGCTGGGACGACCTGGCGACGCGACCGTAGGTCGATCGGCGGCCGCCCGCCACCCGGGCGCGGCGGGGCGGCGGCGCTGCCCCCTCCCCCCGGGTCGCGTTCACCCACCGCGTCTGCCCCGCCGCGCCTACTCCGCCGCCCGCGCGCCGCGCGCCGCGGCCTGCTCCAGGTGCCGGTCGTGGGTGAGGCAGAGGACCGTCACCATGGCGGCGAGGCCGGCCGCCGCGATGAGGAGGAGGCCGCCCGTGAAGGTGCCGGTGGCGTCCTTGATCGCGCCGACCGCGTAGGGCGCGGCGAAGCCGGAAAGGTTGCCGAGGGCGTTGATGATGGCGATGCCGCCGGCCGCCGCGGCGCCGGACAGGTAGGCGGTGGGCAGCGTCCAGATCACCGGGAGGCCGCCGAAGATGCCGAAGGCCGAGACGCTGAACAGGGCCATCTTGGCGTAGGGATCGGAGACCAGCGCCGCCGCGGCCGTGCCGCCGGCCGCGAGCAGGAGCGCGAAGGCCGCGTGCCCCTTGCGCTCGCCCCTGCGGTCCGAGGAGCGCCCGAGGGCGAGCATGCCGACGATCCCGATCGCGAAGGGGATGAGGCTGACGAGACCCGTCTGGAGGTTCGTGAGGTCGAAGCCCTTGACGATCTGCGGCAGGAAGAAGCTGAGCCCGTAGAGCAGCGCCACGTTGCCGAAATACACGAAGGCGACGGCGAGCACGCGCCGGTCGAGGAGCGCCTCCGCGACGCTGTAGCGGCGGGCGGATTCGCGCGCCCGCCGCTCCTGCGCGAGGCGCTCGGTGAGCCACGCGCGCTCGTCGTCGGGCAGCCAGGCCGCCTGCGCCGGCCGGTCCGTCAGGAAGGCCAGGACGATGCCCGCGAGGATGACGGCGGGCAGCGCCTCGAGGACGTAGAGCCACTGCCAGCCCTTGAAGCCCCAGACCCCGTCGAGGCCCAGCAACGCCCCCGAGACCGGCGAGCCGATGACGCTCGAGAGCGGGACCGCGGCCATGAAGGTGCCGATGATGCGCGCGCGGTAGCGCGCGGGGAACCACAGCGTGAGGTAGAAGATGATGCCGGGGAAGAACCCGGCCTCCGCGGCGCCCAGCAGCAGGCGCACGGCGTAGAAGCTCTTCTCGCCGACGATGAAGGCCATCGCGCCCGACAGGAGTCCCCAGGTCAGCATGATGCGGGCGATCCACACCCGCGCCCCGACCCGCTCCAGGATCAGGTTCGACGGCACCTCGAAGACGAAGTAGCTCAGGAAGAAGATGCCGGCCCCGAGCCCGTAGGCCGTGGCGGAGATGCCGAGGTCCCCGTTCATGGTCAGCGCGGCGAAGCCGACATTGACCCGGTCGAGGTAGGAGATGAAGTAGCAGGTGATCAGGAGGGGCAGGAGCCGCCTGCTGACCCGCCGGATGGCGCGCGCTTCCACATCCATCGTCGCCCCCTCGAGGATCCGGAACGGACGCCGGGCGCCCGATCCGACTGGGCCTCCGGTCGGTTGGCGGGAGACATAGCCGGGCCGTCGGCGCCCCGATAGAAGCGGACGCGGTGCGGCGGCGGGCGCCTACGCGCCGGGGCGGGATCCGGCCCCGCCGCGACCGAGCGCGTCGAGCAGGAGGTCCGCGACGGCCCGGGGCTGCTCCTGCTGAACCCAGTGCCCCGCCCCCGCCACGAAGTGGCAGCCGAGCAGGCCCGCGCCGGCGCCATCCTTCATGCGCTCCAGCGCGCCCGGCGCCTGGAACGGGCCCCAGTCGCGCGCCCCGGACACGAACAGGAGGGGGACCTCGATCCGCCGGCCGGCGAACCGCGCGAGGTCGCGGTCGATGCTGCCATCCATGCGGCACCGGTAGCCCTGGAGCGCGCCCTGGAAGCCGGAGCGCGCGTACTCGGCCGCGTAGACGGCGAGTTCTGCCTCCGTCAGCCAGGCGCAGTCCGCGCCGCCCCGCTCCGGCATCTCCGGCGCCACGGTCGCGGGCATCGTCCGGCCTTCATCCATCACGTAGTAGGTCGGCATCTCGGCGAGGGCCTCGGCCGTCCAGCCGGCGAGCGCGCGGGGTCGATTGTCCGGCCAGTCCGCGCTCTTGTGGTGGAAATAGGCGCGCAGGAACGCGGCGAGGCCCTGGGGACTGCGCTCCATGTCGGCGGCGGCGCGGCGCGTCGCGTAGTAGCGGTGGTAGTGCGTGCGCGGGCGCGGCAGGGCGGCCAGCGCCGCGTGGATCGGGTCGTCGGCCGGCGTCCGGAGGCCGCGTGCCAGGGCGTCGAGCCCCGGCGCCCCCGCGAAGGGCGCGCTCATGAGGGCGACCATGCCGAAGAGATCGGGCCGCGCCAGGGCGCAGTAGCCGCAGACCCAGGACCCGTAATCGTGTCCGACGAGCGCCGCGACCCTGTCGCGCTTCAGGGCGCTCATCAGGCACAGCAGGTCGAGGAGAAGGTTGTGCAGCCGGTAGGGCGCGAGGTCGTCCGCGAAGGCGACCGGCGCGTCCGCGGTGCGGCCGTAGCCCCGGAGGTCGGGGGCGACGACGTGGTAGCCCGCCGCGGCCAGCGCCGGCATGACCTTCCGCCAGGAATAGGCGATCTCGGGGAAGCCGTGCACCAGGAGGATGAGCGGGCGGTCGGGACCGCCGTCGCCCGCCTCCAGCACGTGCATGCGCAGGCCGTTGACGTCCTCGACGAAGCGGGCGCGGATTCCGTTCGGGAGGGCGGCCGGATCGAGCGGGGGCAGGACGTTCGTCACCATGGCCGCGCGCTCCCGTGCCGATTGTTCGACGGCCGCCGAGCGTACACGCTCCGCGATCCGACCGCGAAATCCGACCCGCGCGCATCCGGCCCTGCCCCACCTCCGCGCCCAGTCGGCGCGCCGCCGAACCGTCAGGCGGTCAGGGCGGCGCGGGCCTGCCGGTGCCCGGCCTCGGCCCGCCACGCGTCGCGCTCGGCCTCCAGGCCCTGGATCCGGGCATGAAGCTGCCCGGCATCGATGGCCGTCTCCATCAGCATGTCCTGCGCGCTGGCGAGCTGCTCGCGCAACTCGGAATTCTCGGTCACGAGGGTCAACAGGATCGCCGCCACGTCGTCGCCCATTCGTCCACCTGCCTCACCGTCCGGGGTCGCGGCTGGTAGGACCGGCATGGTTACCGCTCCGGAAAGGATGGCGGCCGGGCGCCCGCGCCGAGGCCACTGTCCACAGCCGGATGGCGCCGGCCGCCGGGAGGCCGCCCGCGGGCCGCCCCGTCTCAGCCGCAGGAACAATCGTCCGTGCGGGAAGATGCCGTCATGCGCACCCCGCGCGAACGGAGCTGCTCGCATGTTCATGAAGCTCGACCGCCTTCAGGCCGAACTGCCACAGCCGAAGAAGCCCGATCCCAACGCGGCGGCCGCGCTGCAGGAGCTGCTCGGCGGCAAGTACGGGGAGATGTCGACCCTCGGGAACTACATGTTCCAGAGCTTCAACTTCCGCAACAAGTCGAAGCTGCGCCCCTTCTACAGCCTCGTGTCGAGCATCTTCGCCGAGGAGCTCGGGCACGTGGAGCTGGTCTCGACCGGCATCGCGATGCTCAACAACGGCCCCGGCGACGACACCGAGGAGGTCGACGTCTCGAAGGCCCCGTTCCACAACATGCAGGACATCCGGCTCGCCGGCAGCTTCCTGAGCAACGGCGGCGGCGCGACACCGGTCAATTCCAACGCGCAGTCCTGGAACGTCGACATGGTGACGACGACGGGCAACATCATCATCGACCTGCTGCACAACTTCCACTTGGAGTGCGGCGCGCGCCTGCACAAGCTGCGCGTCTACGAGACCCTGAAGGACCCGACCGGCCGCGAGGTCTGCGGCTACCTGCTCGTGCGCGGCTCGGTGCACGCGCACGCCTACGCGCTGGCGCTCAAGAAGCTGACCGGCGTCGAGATCGAGAAGATGCTGCCAACCCCGAACATCGTTCTCGACAAGATTCCGGAGTGCCAGAAATATCTGCAGGAGGGCTCGCACCGGCGCCTCTACCGCTTCAGCCCGGACGACTACAAGGAAGCGGCCGGCGTCTGGTCGAACGACGAGGTCGCGCTGCCGGGGGATCCGCCCGGCAACCTGGAGGTCGTCGACGGCCTGCCGGAGGGCGGCAAGATCCCGGAACTCGACGGCAATTACGGGGCCTTCGCGCCCAACTACGCCCCCGAGGAGATCTTCGAGATCGCCAGCAAGCTCTACAAGAAGGGGCGCTGAGGCGCGCTCAGAACCGGGCAGGGCCCCGCGGTCTCAGAACCGCGGGCCGCGCCGTCCCCGGTCAGTACCAGTCGTCGTCGTCGGCGGGCGATCCCGGCGGGAGGGGGCCGTCACCCATCACGCCGGGATCCCCGTAGTTGAACGGAGGTCCGTCGAAGCCGACCACACCGTCCGGATTGTCCGGCGTCACGTTCGGATCGACCTTCAACTCGGTATCCTCGCGCCCGAGCCGTTGATCGAGGCGATCCATGCGCTTGAGATCCTGCTGGATCGGGATGTCCTGCTGGGCCTGCGCGACGATCGCGGGACTTGCGAGGGCGAACACCAGCGCGGCGACGGTCAAGCGTGTCATAGCAATCGGCCCTTCGCGTCCCGGCGCGCTCCTGAAGTCGATGCATACCGTGGACGGACCACCGAGCATAGCATTGACGGCCGTCAACACTAATCGCGCGTGCATGTCGACCGGGCGCGGGCTCGGCGAATGCGCGTCGCCGCCCGGCCCGACCGGATCGAGATCTGCCTTCGCGCCGTGAGACGTGCCCTCCCCGCCGGGCACCGTGCGGGCACCGTGCAGGCCTCGTGCACGCCTCGTGCAGGTCAGATCGCGGAAGGCCGGCAATCCTGCGGGCGCCGGGCCTGACCGGTCAGCGCGGCTGGCGGCCGGCCGGGCCGGCGACGTGCGGGCCGGCGGAGCGGTCGGCCGGCACGGGCCGGTGGTAGGTGACGGAGATCTCGGGCAGCATCACCGCGGTGACGTCGGACAGGCCGTGGCGTGCGGCGGATCCCTGCGCGGAGGCGGGCGTCGCGAGGGCGGCGGCGAGGGTCGCGGCGAGCGCGGCGGCAGCGAACAGGCGGACGGTCATGGCAAACCTTTTCTGACTTCGGCACGAAGTCATCCGGTCAACTGTCGCGAGTGAGGAAGATCGTCGTTCCGGCGGTCTTGATCGCCTCGGCTCTGTCGGGCCGAATGTCATCCTTCAACATGGATGTTAGGCCGGCGGTTGCCGCGAATGCGTGCGACGCCGCACAATCGTCAGTATCGGATCGAGCGCGGGGTCTCTTCGTCGCGCCGGACCGGCCCCTTTTGGGCGCGCCCGGCACCGCGGCTCGATCCGGCGCGGCGATGGCCGGCATCCGCGACTCGCGGGCGCGCCGGGGCGCTCCCGCCGGGATTTCGTGGACGGACGTTCGCTTTCCGTACTCATGTGGCATCGGAGTGGCAGCCGGCGCGCGACGGCTCCGCTACGGTGCGGACGTCTCCCTGAGGCGCCCTCGATGCTCATCCCCGCCCCGACCATCCGCCGTCTCCTCATGCTGGGGCTCGTGCTCGTCGCCCTCGTCGCGCTCGCGGACGGCGTGGCCCGCCACGAGTTGCGCACGGCCGCGCGCGCGATGACCCTCGCCGACGCGGCCCCGCAGACGGAGCGCGCGTCGGATGAGTAGGCGCTCGCCCCTCGCGGCCGGCCTGACGCTCCTCGCGGCCCTGGCGGGGGCCGAGCCCGCCGCGGCGCTGGCAGCGGAGCCGGCCGACCTGCCGGGCCTGGAGCGGGCGTGGCACGGCTGCGTCCGCGAGGCCTTCGACCGGCAGCCGGCGCACCGGAGCAGGCCCGGCCGGGAGCGGGGCGCCCTGGACGCGTGCAAGCCCCAGGAGGACGCCTACGTGGCGGCCCTGATGGCCGCCCGGCCGATCGACGCGAACCGCCCTGCCCTGGCCTGGGCGCGGACCTGGATGGCCTACGTGGTGGATCCGCTGAGGGACTGGATCGCCGCGCTGCATCGCTGAGCCGTCCCAGCCGCGGCCGGGCGGAGGTCGGGCGCGGACGGCCATCCGCGCGGGGCGGGACGCCTGCAGATCTCACGCAGCTCTACCGAAGGTGCGCTCCGAGCATTCGCACCAGTATTGTGCATCCCTTTCCGATGTTCGCGCGTTCCAATCTCGAACCGGCCGATATTTCGGTGCGATTGTCGACATAGAGGAGGCGCGAATGCTGCGCGGTGGATTGCTGTGGCTGCTGGGAATCCCGCTGCCGATCATCCTGTTGCTGTATTTCCTCGGCGTGTTCCACTAGGTCGAGGCGGACAGTCGTCGTGCCCTACACGGTCGAGATCACCACGCCGCCGGTGCGGATCGACGGCGCCGAGCAGGCCTCACGGATGTATCAGCTGCCGGACCCGTTCAGCACGCTGGCCGAGGCCAAGGAAGCGGCGATCGCGCATATCGGGGGTCTCGGCCTCGATCCGGCCGGCATCCTCTACACCGTCTTCGATCGCGAGGGTTTCACGGTCGCCTCCAACGCGGATCAGGGCGCGGGGGCTGGATAGAGCGGGCCGGCGGATCAGGGTCCCGTCCCGCTCTGCGGGGCCCTCCGAGCCCGGAGGCGGCCTCCCTGCCCGCCTCCGGCCGGTGCGCGGCCCGGGATCCGTGCGCGAGCGGCGGCCCTGCAGGTGTTCCGGGACACGCCGGACCTGAAAGCTTGGGCGTACATCGGGATCACACCGCGAACACAGTCGCGAACCCGATGGAGACGACGATGACCTGGACCAACCGCATCGCCTTGGTGGCAACCCTGATCGCCGGCGCGGTCGCCCTCGTGACCTACGCGCAGGCCCTCAGCCTGCCGGCCCATTTCGCGTGAGCGAGACGGGCCCGGCGGCCGTCTCGCCCACCGTCGCCGCCTGAACGCGCGCCGAACGGTTCCGCGGCGCAGCGTGACTCTTCGCACCGCACGCAGCCGGCCGATCCGGCATCATCATTGCAGTTGGTGATCCCGGGTCTCGCCCGAGACCCGCTGCTCGATGAGAGGCGTGCACGACATGGTCCTGAAGGGCTTCTCCTACGCGATGATCGGCGCCTTCCTGGGCGGCCTCGCGATGACGGTGACCGGCTCGGCCGGGGTGCTGATGGGCTTCTGAGCCGCGGCGGTCCTCGGGGCCGCCCGGGCGACGGACTGCCCGAACGGACGGCGTGAGCGGCGGGGCGAGAGCCCCGCCGTTCCCGTATGCGGACCCGGACGATGCCGCGGTTCGGGTCGAGGCCGCGCTCACGCGACCGGGTCATCCCATCCGATGGCGCGGCGCAGGAAGGTGAGCCCCAGCGCCCGGAACGCCGCCGTCTGCTCGCTGTCCTTGCCGGCGCCGTGCCCGCCGGTCGCGGGCTCGTAGAAGGCGACGTCGCAGCCGAGGACGCGGAGCTTCTGCGCCATCTTCCGCGCGTGGCCTGGATGGACCCGGTCGTCGCCGCGGCTCGTGGCCAGCAGGATCGGCGGGTAGGCCCGCCCGGCCTCGGCGGCGTGGTAGGCGGAGATGCCGGACAGGAACGCCCAGTCCTGCGGGTCGTCCGGATCGCCGTACTCCGCGATCCAGCTCGCGCCGGCCAGGAGCTTCGTGTAGCGGCGCATGTCGATCAGCGGGATCGTGCAGGCCAGCGCCCCGAACCGCTCCGGGTAGCGGGTGAGCATGTTGGCGATCAGCAGGCCTCCGTTCGAGCCGCCCTCGGCCGCGATCCGCCCCGGCCGCGTCACGCCGCGGGCCACGAGATCGGCGGCCACCGCGGCGAAGTCGTCGTGCGCCCGGGCCTTGCCCTCGCGCCGGCCCGCGTGGTGCCAGCGGGTGCCGAACTCGCCGCCGCCGCGGATGTTGGCGGTCACGCAGGTGCCGCCCCGCTCCAGCCAGAGCTTGCCCAGCACGGGCTGGTAATCCGGCAGGCGCGAGAGCCCGAACCCGCCATAGGCCGTCAGGTAGACGGGGGCCGCACCGGTCTCGGCTTCCGGCCCGACCTGAACGTAGGGCACGCGCGTCTCGTCCGCCGACACGGCCTCGTGGCGCGTCACCCGGATGCCGCGCGCGTCGAAGGCCGGGGGCGCCCGACGCAGGACGGCCGGGGCGTCGAGCGCGGGCGGGAAGGCGAGCAGCGCCGGCGGCGTCACCGGATCGTGGGCCAGCGCCAGCAGGGCTCCGTCCGCCCGCTCCGGATCGCCGTCGAGGGGCCAGAGATGGACGGAACCCAGGGCGGGCAACCCAGCGAGGGGCCGCTCGGTCCAGCCGCCCGGCCCCGGCTCGAAGACCCGGTAGGTGGGGCGCAGGTCCTCGAGCACGTCCACGATCAGCCGCCCGGCCGACCAGAACACCCTCTGCAGGGCGAGCCGCGCGTCCGGCTGCCAGAGGACCGTGAAGGCGCGGCCTCCCGCCAGCAGGTCGGGGAGCGCGATCGCCAGCACCGTGTCGGTGTCGTGCGCGACGCCGTCCACCGTCCAGGGCCGCCGCAGCCGCACGGACAGGTGGTCGCGGTGCAGCTGGACCCCGGCATGCGTGGGCAGGTCGAGGCGCGCGCGCAGGCCGCCGCGATCGCCGATATGGACAGCCGCGTCGAAGAAGCCGAGCTGCTCGACGACCGTGATCCGCTCGGTCCCGGTCTGCCGGTCGGACGCGCCCCAGACCGCCATGCTGGTCTCGGCGGTCTCGAACAGGACGGACGCGTCGCGCGGGTCCGTGCCGCGCGGCCAGAGCCGGACGGTGCGCGCGTAACCGGACCGCGTGGCCATGCCCGGGCCGAGGGCGCTCGACAGGAGCACCGTCTCGCGATCGAGCCACGTCGCGCCGCCCTTGCCCTCGGGCAGGACGAAGCCGTCGGCCACGAAGGTGCGGGTGTCCAGATCGAACTCGCGGATCACGGCCGCGTCCTTGCCGCCGCGGCTGAGGCGCACGAGGGCGCGATCGAGCGCGTCCCTGAGGATCGTCGCCCCGGCCCAGACCCAGTCCTCGCCCTCCGTCGCCGCGAGATGGTCGAGATCGAGCAGGATCTCCCAGTCCGGGACCGCGGCGCGGTAGCCGGCCGCGTCGACGCGCCGCCACAGGCCGCGCGGATGCGCGCCGTCCGTCCAGAAATTGTAGAGCCAGCTGCCGAAGCGCTGGACGAACGGGATGCGGTCCGGCCGGTCGAGGAGGTCCCGGGCGATGTCGCGGTCGCGGAGGAAGCCGGCATCGCCGTAGCGGGCGAGCGTCTCCGCGTTGCGTGCCTCGACCCAGGCGAGCGCGTCGGGCCCGTCGACCTCCTCCAGCCAGAGGTACGGATCGTCGTCGGGCCGCGCGAGGGTCGGCCTGGGGTCGGGGTGGGGGTCGGTTGCCGCGGACATCAGTGGGACCGTAGCCCCTGCGCGCCACCCTCGATAGGCGCGCGGCATTCCCCCGATGAGCGGTCAATCGTCTCGGACGCGCAGATGTTCGCATGCCTCGCGCAGGTGGAAAGGACGATCCGGACACGCGGATCAGGACGTTTCCGCATGCGGGCGGCCGATCCCCCTCCCGAACGTCGCCGCCGCGCGCGCCGTCGACTCGGCCGGCAGGCCGCGCGGGTCTCTCGGGCGCATCTATACTTATCTTTCCAGCGCCATTCGGACCATATCAGATCTTTGACTGTTTTCGCTTTTATCAAATCAGCACATATGCCTTGCATTCGCACCGATCATGGTATTCAATGATGGTTCTGTCGCGTACGGTCTGGTTCGTGCTCTGAGTCCCCATGGCCTTACCGGGGGTCGCTGCGATGCGCGTCGTCGAACAGGGGTTGCGCAGGTCTCGGCTCGCCGAGACGGCGATGGTCGGCGTCGCGGGCACCGCCGTCCTGGTCTCGGGTTGTCTCGGCATCTCGCCCGGATGGGCGGTGGACGCGGACGCGGTCGTCGGGACCTGGCGCCTCGCCGCGGCCACGCGCCGGATCGTGGACACGGGCGAGACGATCGACGCCTACGGCGGCCCGAAGCCGACCGGCTGGATCCATTACGGCCGCGACGGGCGCATGATGGTGGTCTGCGCCCACGAAGGCCGGGAGCGGCCGATCGCCAACGACAAGATGTCCGACGCGGACCGGATCAAGCTCCACAAGACCTTCTTCGCCTATGCCGGGACCTACCGGCTCGAGGGCGACCGGATCGTCCACGACATCGACACGTCCTGGAACGAGGCCTGGACCGGGACCTCCCAGGTCCGGCACGTCGCGCAGGAGAACGGGCGGCTCGTCCTCACGACGGTGCCGTTCAAGTTCAACGTCGACGGCAGGATGAGCGTCATCACCCTAACCTGGGAGAAATACCCTTAGTCAAGATCCGGAGCTCCCGCGCCTTCGCACCGTGATCGACCAGAACACTTCACGATGGAGGAAGACATGCTGCGTCCCCACGTCCTGCACGCGACCGTATTCGCTGTCGCCCTGATGACGCCGAGCCTGTGCCGGTCGGACACCGTCCAGGCCGACGCGCAGAGCGCCGCGAGCCAGTGGGACGCGGCGTATAACGGCGGCGACATGGACGCGCTGGCCAAGCTCTACACGCCCGACGCGATCGTCGTCACGAAGGGCGCGCCGCAGACCAGCGACGGCATCCAGAAGTTCTTCGCCGGGCTGAAGGCGAAGGGATGGGACGAGCACAAGACGACGGTCAAATCCGCGCTGCCGAAGGACAACCTGCTCATCGTGTCCGGCCGCTGGGAGATGACCGGCCCCGGGGACGGGGGCGCGAAGAAGAAGTTCGAGGGCAACTGGGTGAACGTGCTGGAGAAGCGCGACGGCGCCTGGCGCACGGTCCTGCACACCTGGAACTGATCGCTCCGCCCGGCCGGGGGACGGCCGGGCGGAGCGCCTCCCGGTCTCAGTGGATCGGGCGCGGAACCGTGCCCCGCGCCCGGGCGGCCGGGCCGCCCTCGGCCGGCGCCACGCCGGCCTCCAGGCTCTCCAGGCTCTGGCTGCGCGGCTCGACGCCGAACGCCGCGACCGCCACGATCTGCAGGGCGAGCAGCCCGATCATCAGGCCGGTCACGCCCGCGATGCCGTAGGTCTCGAACAGGGTAACGACCAGGAAGGGCGTCACGATGGTCGCCCCGCGCCCGACCGTGTTGCACAGGCCCGAGGCCCGCAGGCGCACTTCGGTCGGGAACAGCTCGGGGATGTAGATCCCGAACAGCAGGGCCACCAGCACGTAGATCGGCACCGTCAGCCCGAACCCGACCAGCGGCAGCAGGACCGGGTCCAGGGTCATCGGGTAGAGGATCCCGAACAGGATGGCCGTCGCCGAGGCGCCGATGATCGTCGGCTTGCGGCCCCAGCGGTCGGCGGTCAGGGCGCCGATGGCGCTGCCCACCGGCGCGCCGAGCCCCATCAGCAGCGCGTAGCCGAAGGAGGTCGCCACCGAGAGGCCCTGCCGAATGAAGAAGGTCGGCAGCCAGGTCACGAAGCCGTACAGCAGGGTGTTGATCACCACGAGGCACAGGCAGCCCAGCAGCAGGCGCGACAGCAGCGGCGGCCGGAACAGGGCGGCGAGCCCGAGCTGCGTGACGGGCGCCGCGGCGGCGGCGGGCGGCAGCGGCGCGCCGCGGGCCGCCTCGGCCTCGATCGCGCGCATCAGCGCCTCGGCCTCGGCGTGGCGCCCCACGGCCTCGAGCCAGCGCGGCGATTCCGGCAGGCTCTTGCGGGCGTACCAGACGGCGAGCGCCCCGAGGCCGCCCAGCGCGAACATCGCCCGCCAGCCGAAGGTCGGGATGATCAGGTAGCCGATCAGGGAGGCGGCCGGCAGGCCCGTGACGACGAACACCGCCATGAGGCCGAGGAAGCGCCCGCGCGAGCGCGCCGGCACGAACTCGGTCATGGTCGAGTAGCCCACGACGTTCTCGGCCCCGAGCCCCACGCCCATGATGAAGCGCAGCACGATCAGCACCGTCATGTTGGGCGCGAAGGCCGCCCCGATGGCGGCCAGCCCGAAGACCAGGAGGTTCGCCTGGTAGGTGAAGCGCCGCCCGTAGCGGTCGCCGAAGAAGCCCGTGAGGAACGAGCCCGCCATCATCCCCACGAAGGTGGCCGAGACGAACCACGCGTTCTGCGGCAGGGTCGAGAAGCCGCTCTTCAGGGTCGCGCCGAGCACGGTGGCGGCGATGTAGATGTCGAACCCGTCGAAGAACATGCCGATCCCGATCAGCCACATGATGCGGCGGTGGAACGGGCCGATCGGCAGGCGGTCGAGGCGGCCTCCGGCGTTGACCGCCGGGCTCACGGCTTCGGACATGGGGCGTTTCCTTCCTCGGGTTCGGGGCCGGCGCGGAAGGGGTCCGTCTGGCGCGGACCTCGCATCCCCCGCGCCGCCGGACGTCAGTTCAGGCGGCGCTGGCCGGCCGTGTCGCGGTACCAGTCGAAGGGCCCGTCGCCGGTGGCGATTATCACGCTCTTCACGTCGAAATGGTCGTTGAAGCTCTCGATCCCGCACTCGCGGCCGAGCCCGCTGTCGCCGACCCCGCCCCAGGGCGAGGCCGGGTCGAGGCGGTGGTGGTCGTTGATCCAGACGATGCCGGCCTTGACCGCGTGCGCCACCCGGTGGGCCCGGGCGACGTCGCGGGTGCGCACGGCCGCGGCGAGGCCGAAGGGCGAGTCGTTGGCCAGCCGGAGCGCGTCGGCCTCGTCCTCGAAGCGGGTGACGCTGGTGAAGGGCCCGAACACCTCCTCCTGGAAGATGCGCATGTCGGCGGTGACGTCCGCGAACACGGTGGGCTCCACGAAGTAGCCGCCCTCGAAGCCCGGCACCCGGGCCGCCCGCCCGCCCGCCACCGCGCGGGCGCCCTGGTCGCGGCCGTAGCCGGCATAGGCCAGCACCCGCTCGCGCTGGCGCTCGGAGATGACTGGCCCGAGCTGGGTCGCCGGGTCGAAGGGATCGCCGAGGCGGATCGCGGCGGTCTTGGCGGCGAGCCGCTCGACGAACTCGTCGTAGATCGAGGCCTGGACGAGGTGGCGGCTGCCGCACACGCAGGTCTGGCCGGCGCCGATGAAGGCGCCGAAGGCCGCGTAGTTCACCGCCCGCTCGACGTCGAAGTCGTCGAACACCATCACGGGGGTCTTGCCGCCGAGCTCCATGGTCTGGTGGGCGAAGACCTTCGCGGCGGCCGAGCCGGCGATCCGGCCGGCCTCGGTGCCGCCGGTGAGCACGAGCTTGTTGATGTCGCCGTGCTCGGCCAGCGCCTTGCCGGTCGAGGCGCCAAGCCCCAGCACGATGTTGAACACGCCCGGCGGCAGGCCGGCCTCGGTGAAGATCTGCGCGAGCTTCAGGGTCGTGAGCGGCGTGTACTCGGAGGGCTTGACCACCGTGGTGCAGCCGGTGGCGAGCACCACCGCCAGCGACTTGCACAGGATCATCAGCGGGTGGTTGAACGGCGTACAGTTCGCCACCACGCCGATCGGGGTGCGGCGGGTGTAGTTGAGGTAGTTGCCCTCGACCGGGATGACGTCGTCGCGCCGCGCCAGCGCCACGCCCGCGAAGTAGCGGAAGAAGTCCGGCAGCCGCGAGAGCTGCGCCCGGGTCTCGTTGACCGGCCGGCCGTTGTTGGTGGTCTCCAGCCGGTAGAGCGTGTCGAGGTTGGCCTCGAACGCGTCGGCGAGCCTGTTCACCAGCCGGGCGCGCGCCCGGATGTCCATCCCGCCCCATTCCCGGCCCTCGAAGGCCGCCCGGGCCGCGCGCATCGCCCGGTCGACGTCGGCCGGCCCCGAATTGGGGATCCGGGCGATCACCGCGCCGGTGGCGGGGTTGCGCACGTCGATCAGCGCGCCGTCGCCGGCCTCGACCTCGCGCCCGTCGATGAAGTTGCCCCGTGTCTCGACGGTCGGTTCCGGCGCGTGCAGGGTCATGGCGTCTCTCCCGTGTCGGGTCCGTTGTCGGGCCGGGTCGGGCCCGGTGTCGTGTTCCACCGCGTCCCTCGGCTCCGCGCCGGGCGCGACCTCGTTCAGAGGACGATCGCGCTGCGTTCCAGGGCGGTCAGGATGCGGCGCTCGGCCTGGGCGACGTGCGCGCGCACGAGGCGGCGCGCCCCGCGCCCGTCGCGGCGCTGCACGGCGTCGATGATGGCGGCGTGCTCGTCCACCAGCTGCGCCGGGTCGCGCCCGCGGATACCGTCGAGGCTGACCCGGACCAGCCGGTCCGCCTGCTCGACGAGGTCGCGCACGGTCGCGGCCATGCGGCGGTTCCCCGACGCCTCGGCGAGGGCGATGTGGAAGGCGCGGTTCTCCGCGATGAAGTCGGCGCCGTCCGCGACGGCGCGGAACGCGTCGAGGGACGCCAGGACGGAAGCGGGCGCGCCGGCCGCGGCCTCGGCCGCGCAGGCCGGCTCCAGAGCGAGGCGCATGCGCAGCAGATCGCGCGCGTCCGCCACCGAAATCGCGTTGATCTGATATCCCTGACGCGCGTGAACCGTGACGAGCCGCTCGCGCTCCAGGCGCAGCAGCGCCTCCCGGACCGGCTGCCGGCTCACGGCGTAGCGCTGGGCCAGTTCCTGCTCGCGCACCTCCGCGCCGGGGCGCAGGACGCAGGCCAGGATGTCGGCGCGGATCGCCGCGTAGATGTTGTCTCGGAGCAGCACGCACGACCTCGTTCGATCGACACATGCTGCCATTCGTGAAATATCACGTCAACCGGATTGCGAGCGAACGCGTCGGATGCGACAGCGTCGTGGAGCCGCCGGCAGAGGCGGCGGGGGAGGTCTCGGATGCATGCGATGTTCGCGGATGGCCAGGTCGCGGTGACCCTGTCCGGCGAGGGCCCGCCCCTCGTCCTGCTGCACTCGCTGCTCGCCGACCGGACGAGCTTCGACCGGGTCACCCCGGCGCTCGGCCGCGACTTCCGGCTCCTCGTCCCCGACCTGCCTGGGTTCGGCGCCTCCGCGCCCGCGCCGGGCGGCCTCGAGGCCGTCGCCGACCGGGTCGGCGCGGCATTGCGCGCGGCGACCGGGGGCCGGCCAGCGGCCGGGCTGGGCAACGGCTACGGCGGCTTCGTGCTGCTGCTCTGCGCCCTGCGCCACCCCGACCTCTTCGACCGGCTCGTCTTCGCCGATTGCGGCGCCTGCTTCCCGGAGCCCGGCCGGGCCGCGTTCCGCGGCATGGCCGGCGCGGCGGCCGAGAAGGGGCTCGCGGCGCTCGCCGACACGGCCATGCGCCGGCTGTTCGCGCCCGCGTTCCAGGCCGCGCACCCGGACCTGATGGCCGAGCGCCGGGCCGCCTTCCTGCGCACGGACGTCGACGTGTTCCGGGCGGCCTGCGCGGCCCTGGCCGGCCTCGACCTGCGCGCGCGCCTCTCAGAGATCCGCGCGCCGGCGCTGGTGCTCGTCGGGGAGGAGGACGAGGCGACCCCGCCGGCCATGGCGCGCGAGCTCGCGGCCGGGCTGCCGGACGCGCGGTTCGTGACGCTGCCGGACTGCGCCCACGTCCCGCAGCTCCAGGCCCCCGAGCTGTTCGCCCGCGAGGTCCTGGCGTTTCTCCGGCCGGGTTCCGCCTGAGCGGACGCGCGGAACGGTGCTAGGTTCGGCCGCTCCGGCGGGGTCGGCGGCCCCGATCCGCGCGGCCGCGGCGGCGCGCCATCCAGCGAGACGGACATGAAGACATTTTTCGTGCAGATCAAATGCGAGATCGGCAAGACTTACGCCGCGTCCGACGCGCTCGTCGCGATGGAGATCGCGTCCGAGATCTACTCCACGGCCGGACGGTTCGACATCATGGCCAAGTTCCACGTGGACAACGGCGTCGATATCGGGCTGTTCGTGAACGACTTCCTCCTGCGCCTCGACGGCGTGAAGGATTCCGAGACGATCATCGCCTTCAAGGCCTTCCACTGACGCGCCCGACCGGGACCGGCGGCCGGCCCCGCGCGCCGCGGACGTCCGGGGCGGCCCGGCTCAGCGGACGCGCGACGGGTCGATCACCAGGAAGTACTCGCACGCCTCCGTGCCGACGTTGGTGAAGGCGTGCCCGGCATCGGCCTCGAAATACAGGCTGTCGCCGGTCTCCATGATGACCGCGCGCTCGCCGATCACCGCCCGCAGGCGGCCGCGCAGGACGTAGATGTACTCGGACACGCCGCGGCGATGGGCGGTGAACTCGCCGGTGCTGGCGCCCGGCGGCAGCGTGTTGAGCACCCAGTCGATGCCGCGCCCGGGCAGGACCGGCGAGATGCAGCGCCGCAGGTAGCCGGACGCCTCGTCGCGCAGGATCGGCTGGCGGCTCGCCGGGATGACCAGGATCTCGCGCTCCGTCGCGGGCGCCATCAGCCGCGAGAAGGTGACGCCGAGCGCCTCCGCGAGGCGGGACAGCACCACCGTCGACGGCACGGCCTCGGAGCGCTCGATCTTGGAGATCATCGAGCGGCTGACGCCCGAGCGCGCCGCCAGCGTCTCCAGCGACAGGCCCTGCTCCCTGCGGCGCCGCCGGATCTCCTCGGCGATGTGGATCTGCGGGGACGTCTCCGTCGCTGCCGGGTCCGCCCCGATGATCGTCCTCGCCGTCATGCCCCGTCTTCCGCGCCCGCGTCCGGGCCGCGCGACCGGGGCGCGGCACCGAGAGAGTCGCCCCCGCCTAGCGCAGGGGCTGCCGAAATGCACCTTGCGCCGCACCTTGCGCCGAAGCGCACTCCGGAACGCGCGTCGCCGGGCTGGCACGCCGCTTGCCTCCACAAGAATGGATTTTTATCCATCACAGTGGAGGATGTGCCGTGGCCGATACCGCGTTGCCCCTTGAGGCGTCCCCGGCTCTCGATGCCGGCCCGGTGCCGGTCGCCGACCGGCGCCAGATCGTCTGGTCGAGCGTCATCGGGACGACGGTCGAGTGGTACGACTTCCTGATCTACGGGACGGCCACGGCGCTCGTGTTCAACAAGCTGTTCTTCCCGAGCTTCGACCCGCTGGTCGGCACCATCGCGGCGTTCGGCTCCTACGCGGTGGGCTTCCTGGCGCGCCCCCTGGGCGGCGTCATCTTCGGGCATTTCGGCGACAAGATCGGCCGCAAGGCGATGCTGTCCCTGACCATCATCATCATGGGCCTCGGCACGTTCCTGATCGGATGCCTGCCGACCTACGCGCAGATCGGCATCTGGGCCCCGATCCTGCTCGTGGCGCTGCGCCTGGTCCAGGGCATCGGGATCGGCGGCGAGTGGGGCGGCGCGGTCCTGATGGTGGTGGAGAGCGTCCCGGCGGAGCGGCGCGGCTACTTCGGCAGCATCGTCCAGCTCGGCTACCCCCTCGGCGTCATCGCGTCGATCGGGGCCTTCGCGCTGTGCGGCTTCCTGCCGGAGGCGGACTTCCTCGCCTGGGGCTGGCGGATCCCGTTCCTGGCCAGCGCGCTGCTGGTCGGCCTCGGGCTGTTCATCCGCCTGCGCCTGCACGAGACGCCCGCGTTCCAGCGGGTGAAGCGGCGGTCCGCCGTGGCGCGGCTGCCGGTCATGGAGATCCTCACCGAGCACCCGCGCACCTTCCTGAAGGCCGTGGGCCTCAAGGTCTCCGAGATCGCCTACGTCAGCGTCGTGACCGTGTTCTCGATCTCCTACGTGACCGGCCAGCTCGGGCTGTCGCGCAGCATCATCCTGAACGGCATCCTGGTGGCGGCGGTGATCGAGCTCTTCACCCTGCCGGCCTTCGGCTGGCTGTCGGACCGCTACGGCCGCCGGACCCTGTTCGTCGCCGCCTGCCTGTTCTCGATCGCCTTCGCGTTCCCGCTGTTCACCCTGCTCGACACGCGCGACCCAACGATCATCACCCTGACCGTCGCGGTGGCCCTGAGCTTCGGCCAGGGGATCATGTTCGGCACCGGCGCCGCCTGGATGTCCGAGCTGTTCGACGCGCGCCTGCGCTACAGCGGCGCCTCGCTGGGCTTCCAGGTGGGCGCGGCCCTCAGCGGCGGCTTCACCCCGCTGATCGCCGCGGCCCTGCTGGGCTGGAGTTCCGGCGCGACCTGGCCGATCTCCGTCTACCTGATCGCCCTCGCCTGCATCACCCTGACGGCGACGCTCCTCGCCCCGGAGACGGCGCGCAAGCCGATCGACTGACCGGATGAGCCGCCCCGGACGCGCGCGGCGGCTTCCCATACAGTGGATTATCGTCCACTATCTGAAACAGACCGACGCGAGATCGACCGCATGACGAAGCACACCATACGCACCGAGAAGGCCGCTCCGGCGGTCGGGCCCTACGCACAGGGGATCCGGGCCGGCGGGCTGGTCTTCGCCTCCGGACAGCTGCCGATCGATCCCGCCACCGGCGCGTTCCCGGACGGGATCGAGGCGCAGACCCGGCGGTCCCTCGCCAACCTCGCCGCCGTGCTCGAGGCGGGCGGCGCCAGCCTCGCGAGCGTCGTGAAGACGACCGTGTTCCTCAAGGACATGGCGGAGTTCGCCGCGATGAACGCGGTCTACGCCGAGCACTTCCCGGGCGAGGCCCCGGCCCGCTCCACGGTCGAGGTCGCGCGCCTGCCGCGCGACGCCCGGGTCGAGATCGAGGCGATCGCGCTCGCCACGGAGGCCGCATGACAACCGAGGCGACCAGCACGATGACCGGCGAGACCGCACCCCGCATGGTCGAGGCCTTCGCGCACGCGGCCGGATCGGCCGCCGTCCGGGTTCCGGGCGGCGCCGCCGGCTGGGTCGGCAGCCTGACCCACATCCACATCGCCCCCGCGGCGAGCTACGAGATGGAGGAGGTGTCCGAGGCCGTGTGCGTGGCCGGCCGCGGGATCGAGGGCGACCGCTACTTCCTCGGCACCGGCACCTACTCGCCCAAGCCCGACGTGCGCGAGGTCACGCTGATCGAGCAGGAGGCCCTCGACGCCCTCAACCGCAACGACCCGCCGCTGCAGGAGGGGCCGCTGCGCCTCCTGCCGGGGGACCATCGGCGCAACCTCACGGTGCGCGGCGTGCCGCTCAACCACTTGGTCGGCCGGCGCTTCCGGGTCGGCGCGGTGATCCTGCGGGGCGGGCGCCTCAACTTCCCCTGCCGCTATCTCGAGGAGCTGCTCGGAATGCCGGTCTACCTGCCGCTCTACAACCGCTCGGGCCTGAACTGCGGGATCGAGAGCGGCGGCGTGATCCGGCCCGGCGACGCGATCGCGCTGCTGGACTGACGGAGCTGCGCGCGATGACGGCCCGCCTGATCATGAAGCTGCGCGTCGCCGACGCGGTCGCGACGACGCCGGAGGTGCTGCACCTCGGTCTGGTCCATCCCGCGCGCCCGGAACTCCCCGCCTGGACGGCCGGCGCCCACGTCGACCTGCGCCTGCCGGACGGGCGGGTGCGACAGTACTCGCTGTGCGGCGACCCGGCCGACCGGAGCCGCTACGAGATCGCGATCAAGCGGGAGGCGGCCGGCCGGGGCGGCTCGGCCTGGGCGCACGAGACGCTCGCGCCGGGGGCGTTCGCCCACGTCTCGGCGCCCCGCAACAACTTCCCCCTCGACCCCGGCGCGCGCCGCCACCTGCTCGTGGCCGGCGGGATCGGGGTGACGCCCCTGCTCGCCATGGCGCGCGCGCTCTCCGCGTCGGGGGCGGACTACGCGTTCCATCTCTGCGCCCCCTCCCCCGAGCGCGCGCCGCTGCTGGCGGCGGTGCGGACGGTCTGCGGGCCGCGCCTCCGGTGCTGGTTCGGGTCCGAGGGGCGGCGCTTCGACCCCGACGCCCTCGGCCCGGCCGAGACCGGGACCCACGCCTACGCCTGCGGGCCGCGGCGCCTCATGGACGCGGTCCAGGAGGGTCTGGTCGCGCGGGGCTGGCCCGCCGAGCGGGTGCACAGCGAGCATTTCGAGCCGCTGCGCGACGAGGGCTTCGTACCGGAGCCGTTCGAGGCGCGCATCGCCTCCACCGGGCAGGTGCTCCACGTGCCCGCCGACCGGTCGCTGCTCGACGTGCTGCGCGGCGCGGGGCTCGACCTGCCCTCCTCCTGCGAGCTCGGCGTCTGCGGCGCCTGCGAGTGCGGCTATCGCGACGGCGCGGTCCTCCACCGCGACGCGGTCCTGCCGCTCGCCAAGCGCGGGAGCCGCATGATGCCCTGCGTCTCGCGCGCGCGGGACGCCGTGACGCTCGAGCTCTGACGGCCGGACCCGCGCTGCGGCGTTATCAGACGTGCGGCCCCGCGCGGGCGACGACGCCGGCCGCCTCGCCGCGCGGCCCGCGCGACCGTGAGCTGCGCCAGCGCGCCGCACGATTCGGATCAGCGAACCTCACGCGGCGGATGGCGATGCCGCTCGGGCTGGGTTAGCCCGCCTCGACAGTGCCATCGCCGTGGGACAGTGCCCCGCCCGCCAAGAGGAGGTTGTGAGAATGAGCCGATCCACGCTGTCCATCAGCGCCGGTCTGGCGGCGGCCGCAGTCGTCCTGGCGGGCCTCTGGATCTCCTACGGGCCCCGCCCTCACGCGAGCCGCGACAGGCAAGCGTCCACACCGATTCCCGTGTCCAAGCAGGACCGATCCGGGATCGACCCGCAGGGCGAGGCCATCCGGTCCGTCTATCCGGGGCCGAACGCCGGATCCGCCCAGCGCGTCGCCCCGGCACCGCGGAACGCGACAGCCGCCCCCCCGTCGTCCCTGGCGGCAACCCCGCCCGCATCGCCGGCAGCGTCGCCGGATGCCCCCGCGGCAAGCGGGGTGGCGAAGCCGGCGGCGCCGCCGCAGCAGGCCGAGGGCGCGCCGGGCTCCGGCCAGCCGCCAGCTTCTCCAGGCCAGGGCGTCGACCTCAACACGGCGTCCGTCGAGGAGCTGAACGCCCTCGGGGCCGGCATGATCGGGCGCCGGATCGTCGCGTTCCGGCCCTACGGCTCCCCGGAGGATCTCGTGACCCGGCGTGTCCTGAAGAAGGCCGATTACGAGGCGATCAGGGCTGCCGTCGCGGTGCGGCAGACCGAGTCCGCTGGCGCGGGCCGCCCGGATTGAGGGTCGAAGCCCGTCGGCACCGAGCCGGGCTCGTCGGTCCCACAGGTGCCAGGGGCCACGGCCCGGACCCTACGCGCGCTTCGACGGGGCGGGCTGTTTGGCGGCGAGACGTTTGCCGAGCCGCTCGATGTCGACGATCATCCGCTCGTGCGTCCCGGACCCGATCTGCTCCGACTCGTCCCAGGCCGCGACGCGGAACTGGATCTGGCGTCCGGCGACGCCGACCACCTCGGCTTCCGCCCGGACGCGGTGCCCGACCGGGGTCGCCGCCATGTGGGTCACGTCCACCTTGGTCCCGACGGCGCTCTCGCCGGGATCGAGGTACTGGCGGACGGCGTTCAGCGCCGCGTTCTCCATGATCAGGACCATCATCGGCGTGGCGAAGACCGGCGGCAGGATGTTGTCCTTGAACTGGCTGGCCAGATGTGACGGCCCGACCAGCATGGCGAAGCTCCCCTTCGCCCCCAACGGGATGTCCTGCATGCGCGCGCTCCAGATCCGTTTCGGCCCGATGACCGATAGGTAGGGCCGAGGGACCGCGTCCGGACATCCCGGGACCTTCGCCGCACGCAGCCCAGCCCCCTCCCCGCCGTCCGGCCCGGCACGGGAACCCCGGACCGGGAACCGTGGGGAGGGACGAGCGCCCGCAAGCGAGCCGCGTCCGGTCAGCGACGACGGCGGGGCTGGCCGGCCGCCTCGAGGATGAGATCCGCGATATCCGGAGCGCGCGAGATCAGGGACAGGTGGCTCGCCCGGAGCTCGACGGTCCGCGCGTTCATGCGCTTGGCCATGAACCGTTCGAGGTCCGGGTCGATGGTCCGATCCTCGGTCGACACCGCGTAGAAGCTCGGCTTCGAGCGCCAGGCGGCCTGGGTGGTCCGTCCCGTCAGCAGGGCCTTGCGGAACGGCTGCTGGACCGCGAACAGCACCCGCGCCTTCTCCACCGGCAGGTCGCCCGCGAAATCCCGCAGGAACGCCGCCTCGCTCAGGCGCCCCTCGTCGCCGTCGAACACGATGCCGGCCGAGGCGGGCGGGGTCGGGTAGGCCTTCGCCAGCGCCGCGTAATCCTCGTTCGCGTCCGGCGCCCGCGCCGCCACGTAGACCAGCGCCGAGACCTTCGGGTCGATCCCGGCTTCGGTCACGATCATGCCGGAGAACGAGTGGCCGACGAGGACGGTCGGTCCCTCCTGGCGGGCCAGCACGCGCTGCGCCGAGGCCACCGCTTCCGCGAGGGTGGTCAGCGGGTTCTGCACGGAGTTGACGGAGAGGCCGGCCGCCTGCAGGTGCGGGATCACCTCCGACCAGCACGACCCGTCGGCGAACAGCCCGTGGACCAGCACGACGTTGCGCGCCCGCGGGAGGTCCTGGGCGGTGGCCGGTCCGGGCAGCAGCGCGGCGGCCGCGCCGGCGGCAAGGGTGCGGGTCAGCGTTCTGCGCGTCATCATGGGGGCGCCTCCATCCGGACTCGTCGATGCGGGACGTACCGTCCCTGTTCGCCGTCGGCGCGGGAAGGATACAGCCTCGGGCCGCCCAGGGCGCATCTCGGCGCGCGCCTCGACTCGACCCGGCGGCGGCCGGGACCGCGCGCGGACGGGCACATCCGGGCGCAAGCATCCCGGGATGTTACCCAGATATGCTGCGCGATGCTGGACGAGGGCGGCCTTTCAGCCTCTCATGGCGGCACGAATTGAGTAAAAATCGGGAGAGGAAACCGAGATGCTGCGACGCGTGCTGCGTCGGCTGACGGCTGCGGCCTCGCTGACAGTGCTGACATTCGCCGTTCCGGCCTTCGCCGAGGAGCCGCTGCGCTTCGAGGTCGATCCGGCCTGGCCGCAGCGCCTGCCGAACGACTGGATCATGGGTCAGGCGGCGGGCGTCGCGGTCGACGCGCAGGACAATGTCTGGGTGATCCAGCGGCCGCGCACCCTCACCGACGACGAGAAGGCCGCGAGCCTCGATCCGCCTCGCACCCGCTGCTGCAAGCCGGCGCCGCCGGTCCTCGTCTTCGACCAGGCCGGGCGCCTGGTGAAGTCCTGGGGCGGCCCGGGCGAGGGCTATCAGTGGCCCCAGAACGAGCACGGCATCCACATCGACCACAAGGGCTTCGTCTGGCTCGCCGGCAACGGCGACACCGACGGCCAGATCCTGAAGTTCACCCCGGACGGCAAGTTCGTGCTGCAGATCGGCAAGCAGGGGCCGCAGACCGACAGCCGGGACACGAGCCGCCTCGGCAAGCCGGCCGGCATGATGGTCGACCCGGAGACGAACGAGCTCTACGTGGCCGATGGCTACTACAACCACCGCGTCATCGTGTTCGACGCGGAGACCGGCGCGTTCAAGCGGATGTGGGGCGCCTACGGCAAGCCGCCGACCGACGACAAGCTCGGCCCCTACGATCCGGCGGCGGCCCCGTCCCAGCAATTCGCCAACCCGGTGCACTGCGTGCAGATCGCCCGCGACGGCCTCGTCTACGTGTGTGACCGGACCAACGACCGGATCCAGGTGTTCCGGAAGGACGGCACCTTCGTCAAGGAGATGTTCGTCGAGAAGAACACCCGGGCCAACGGCTCGGTCTGGGAACTCGCCCTGTGGCCGGACGAGCGCCAGACCTACCTGCTCAACGCCGACGGGGCCAACAACGAGGTCCGCACCCTGAGCCGCGACACCGGCGAGGTCCTCGGCCGCTTCGGCCGCAACGGCCGGATGGCCGGCGACTTCCACTGGGTCCACAACCTCGCGATCGACTCCAAGGGCAACGTCTTCACCACCGAGGTCGACACCGGGAAGCGGGCGCAGAAGTTCCTGTTCCGGGGCGACATGGTGCTGCGCAAGCGCGCCGCCCTGCCGGAGGGCGGCGCGCGATGATCGCGGCGGCAGATCCGGCCACGCCGATCACCGGCGCGGGCTGCGCGTGCTGCCTGCCCCGGCGCGGCTTCCTGGGCCGCCTCGCGGGGCTGGGGGCGGCGGCGCTGACGGCCGGCGCCGCGCGGGCCGAGCCGTCGCGCTACACGGGTCTGGTGATCGACTGCCACGGGCACTACACCACCGAGCCGGCCGCCATGCTGGACTGGCGCAAGCGCCAGATCGGCGCGCTCAACGACCCGGGCCAGTCCCCCAAGCCGTCGGACCTGCAAGTCAGCGACGACGCGGTGCGCGCCAGCGTGAGCGGGCGGCAGCTCAAGCTCCAGTCCGAGCGCGGCATCTCCCTGGCGCTGTTCTCGCCGCGGGCCGGCGGGATGGGCCACCATATCGGCACGGCCCGCACCAGCCTCGACTGGTCGATCGTGTCGAACGACATGATCCACCGTGTGACGAGCCTGATGCCGCAGAACTTCGTCGGCGTCTGCCAGCTGCCGCAATCGCCGGGTGTCTCGCCCAAGAACTGCACGGCCGAGCTCGAGCGCTGCGTCAAGGAGCTCGGCTTCGTCGGCTGCAACGTCAACCCGGACCCGTCCGGGGGCTACTGGACCGATCCGCCGCTCTCCGACCGGTTCTGGTACCCGCTCTGGGAGAAGATGGTCGAGCTCGACGTGCCCGGCATGGTGCATGTCAGCGCCTCGGCCAATCCCAACTTCCACGCGACCGGGGCGCACTACATCAACGGCGACACCACCGCCTTCATGCAGTTCGTGACCTCGGACCTGTTCAAGGACTTTCCGACGCTGCGCCTGATCATCCCGCACGGCGGGGGTGCCGTGCCCTATCACTGGGGACGCTACCGGGGGCTGGCCCAGGACATGAAGCGGCCGCCGCTGTCCGAGCTGATGCGCAACGTCTTCTTCGACACCTGCGTCTACCATCAGCCCGGCATCGACCTGCTGCTCAAGGTCGTCCCGCGCGAGAACGTGCTGTTCGCCTCAGAGATGGTCGGCGCGGTGAACGGGGTCGATCCCGAGACCGGCCACGCCTACGACGACACCAAGCGCTACGTCGAGGCCGCGGCGATCCCGGACGCGGACCGGGCCAAGATCTACGCCGGGAACGCGCTGCGCGTGTATCCGCGACTCGCGGCGCGGCTCCGGTCGGCCGGCGTGACGCCGTAGGGCCGCCGAGGGCCCCGGAGGAGTCGCAGAGGCGGGGCTGACCCGATCGCGGATCCGCCGGCGCGCGCCTGCCGGTGACCGGGCGAATGTGTCTTAGATCGACGGCGCCGCCGCGCGAACGATGTTGGTCCCAGGGCCGGACCGGCGGGTGAAGCGGGGATGTCGTTCATGAGGGTCACGATCTGCGCCGTCGCGCTCTGCCTTGTCGCGGGCCTGGGCCACGCTCAGGAGGCCGGACAGACGGTCGCCGGCGAGGGCGATTGGGTGCTCAGGAAATCGGCGGCCCCGTCGAGCGGCGACGTCGCCTGCGTTCTGGCGCCGAAGGCGCGGTCGCGCATCCAGATCGTCGGCGACCGCATCGAGATCACCGGCCTGCCAAAGAATTCCATCTTCAATTATCAGTATCGGATCGACGAGGGACCTGTTTCAAACGCGATGTTTCCCACAACGCAGATGCAGGACGCCGGAGTGATCACGCTGAATGGGGACGTATTGAAAGATATTCTGGCCGGTCGACGCTTCAGCATCCGCCTGCTGGACCGATGGCACGAGGCCATCACGGAGGAGATCAGCCTCTCCGGGCTGCGCGGCCTGATCGACAAGCGGGCCGAGGCCTGCAGGTAGCCGGGGCCTCACGCAGCGCGCCGGAGCCCCCTCCCCCGTGCGGGCGGATCGCGCGCGGCGGATCTCGGGGACCGGCGGCCTCGCGACCGGTCCGCCCCGGCGGCGCGAGGCCCGGGCGGCGCGACCTCAGAGCCCGGATCGCTCCGGGCCGCGCGCCTGCTCGCGCTCGTAGGCCGCGAACAGCTCCGGGAGGCGCGCGACGAGGAAGTCGCCGAAGGCGGGATGGAGCGTCTCGTCGATGATCAGGCCCACGGTCGTCGGGGTCCGCTCGATGCGCGCCAAGCGGCGCCCGTCCTCCGCCAGCCCCGCCTCCGGCCCCGCGCGGACCACCGGTGGCGCCGGGGCTGGGACCGGCGCCACGGCCGCGTACACGCGCACGAACCGCTGGTCGGAGGACAGGGTCGCGAAGGCGTCCGCGGCGACGATCTCATCGACCCGCGCCCGCATCTCCGGGCTGGCGAGGCGATCCGCGAGGCTCATCCACCGGCGGCGTCCCGCCTTCGGGGCGGGACCGATGGCGGCGATCACAGAATCGGGCAGGGCGCGCCGCGCCGCGATCAGGCGCGACAGCTCGGTCTTGTCGACGAGCAGGGCGGCCATGATCACGTCGCGCCCGTGCCCGAGCCGCTCCAGCGTCAGGGCGAAGGCGGCCCGCTCGATGAAGCTGAGATCGGCCCGCGCGTTGTTCTCCTGACCCTGGGCGACGACGAGTTCGGCATCCGTGAGCGTCCGCACCAGCGCGCGGACCGGCCGCCCCAGCGCGGCCGCGGCCCGCAGCCGCCGGTGGCCGAACGCGACCTGATAGCGCCCGCTGACGGTGGGATGGGGCCGCACCAGGATCGGGGTCTGCTGCCCCTGCGCCCGGATGACGGCGACGAAGGCGTCCTCGCCGGGGCCGTCGATCACCGGCAGCCGGTCGGGGGCCGGCGACGGGTCGACGAGGCCCGGATCGAGATCGACCGCGACGCTGCCGGACCTGAGCTGGTCCTCCGCGGCGCGCGCCGAGACGACTTCGGAGGTCAGGCGCTCCAGGGACCGGCTCATCGCGCCGACTGCGCCGCGGCCGGTGAAGCTGGGAACGGCCGGGGCCGGGCCCCGCTCCGATCGCGCGGCCGCCGCGTCGTCGCGGGGCGAGTTGACCGCGGTCAACTCGGTCTGGTCGGCCGGATCGAGCAGGCCGGCGAGGAGGTTCTTGCGGGCCATCGGATCAGCGTCCCCATGCCGTGCGGATCAGCGCCTCGATCTCGCCGTTGACCGCGTCCAGGCTCTCCATCGCGCGGTCGTAGGTCGCGCGCGTGAACTGGTCGCGACTGACCTCGAACAGGGTCTGCTTGGTGATGCCGGCATCCGAGACCGCCGTGCTCTTCAGCATCGCGTTGGTGAGCACGCGCTCCCCGAACAGCGTCCGCATGAACGCGACCATCTGGGTCTGCGGACCGTCGGTCGGCTCGTAGCGCGTGACGAGGTAGCGCATCCAGTCGTAGTTCATGTCGCCGCCGGCCTTGGCGACGACCCCGAGCATCTCGGAGGTCATCAGCAGGAACTGGCACATCGACATCACGTCGAGCATCTGCGGATGCACGGTGACGAGCACGCTGGTCGCCGCGCACAGGGCCGAGAGCGTCAGGTAGCCGAGTTGCGGCGGGCAATCGACCACGACCACGTCGTAGCGGTCGGCGACCGGCGCCAGGGCCTGGGCGAAGCGCGTGAAGAACAGCGAATCGCCGTCGCTGCTCCGCTGGAGGAGGGCGCGCGGTGTCTCGTGCTCGAATTCCATCAGCTCGAGATTGCCCGGCACGAGGTCGAGGCCCGGAAAGTAGGTCTTCTGGATGACGTCGGTCAGGGGACGGCGCGCCGCGTCGTACCGGATCGCGGCGTAGAGGGTCTCGTTGTCCCGCACGTCGAATTCGGGCTGGATCCCGTGCAGGGCCGACAGGCTCGCCTGCGGGTCGAGGTCGACGGCGAGGACGCGGTAGCCCTGCAGCGCCATGTGCTGCGCGAGATGGGCCGCCGTGGTGGTCTTGCCCGAGCCGCCCTTGAAATTCACCACCGCGATGACCTGGAGATGCTCCTCGGCCCGCCGCTCCTTCCGGTACCGCCGGCCAGTCTTGGCCCCTTCGTCCAGCATGCCGCGCAGCGCCTGGATGTCGGCGCTCGAGTAGGATCGCCGCCCGGACGGCCCGATCTCGGGGGCGGGCCCCTTGCCGTCGAGCGAGAGGCGCCGCAGGTAGCCGTCGTCGACCCCGATCAGCTTGGCGGCCTCGCCGGACGAGAATCGCCGCAGCTGCTTGCGCGCCTCGGGCGGGAACAGCCGCTGCCGGTGCGACTGCAGTTTGGCCGACAGCGCCTGCGCGTCGCCGGCGATCAGATCGTGCATCGCCATGGAGGTTGACCCCGAAGAGGGTAGGGCGGCGAGCGCCGCGGGGCTGGCCACGGTTCCGAACTCCTGTCACGGTTTTCTCGGCCGCAAACGCCGCCGCACCGTGACAAGATCACAGTCAACCTTAACAGAATGTTGACGCTCGCGCCGCCCCGCTTCCGAGCGGGCGAGCGTGTTGACCGCGGTCAACTCCCGCGACGCGGACGGGACCGCTTGGGCCGTCGGCTGACGCTCGACGGCGCTGGCGCCACAGGGCGAAGAGCATCGGCCAGGCCGAGAACCGACCGGAGCGGGACTTCCGCGTCAGGTCGCGGAGATAGGCGCCGGGCGCGCCGATCGACTCGGCGCGCTGGAGGATCGCCGACAGCGCCGACAGCGCGTGGTCCCGCCCCATCGCGGCCAGGGCCGCCTCCCAGACGTCCGGACCGATTCCCAGCGCCGGACGAACGACCTCCGCCGCGCCGGCCAGATCGGACCAGCTCCGGATACCGTCGCGGGCGTAGAGCACGACGTCGGGACAGGCCTCGAGCACCATCGGCAGAGGCAGGGGCGAGGGGAGGGAAGAGGGGATCGGCGAGGGGAGGGGACGCGGCTGGCCGGGCGCGGGAGCGACGTCGGATCGCGCGGCTCCGGCCGGGCCTCGCCGGGGGCACCGTTCAGAATCGTCAGCAGGATCTGGATCTGAATTCTGATGGTGGCGCTCACCGTGAGACGCAGTGCCGACCATTTCCGGCGCATTCGCCAAACTTGGCAGCCACTTGTCCACCTCCCGGCGCAGCGCGCGCAGCGGTTCGGCGGCGGCGTGCAGGTGGGGCTCGCCGGCGGTCCGACCCGGCATGCCGCCGCAGGCCGCGAACCGGTCCGCGAGCGCCGCCCAGGGCCCGGACCATCCGGATTCGGCGGCCAGGGCGAGGATCTTCGACAGGTCGCGGCGGTGCAGGGCGATCTCCTCGCGCAGGAGCAGGCGCCGGCGCGCGGCCGCCCGCACCGCCCGGGCAAGAACGGCGAATTCCCCCGCGCGCGCCACGAGCGGCGTCAGGTCGAACCCGAAGGCGCGCGATCGCGCCGGCACCGTCGCGGCGCGCGTAGCGCTTGCCGTTCGGGCTGTCCCGCCGGATCACCAGGCCGGCCGCGACGAGCTGGGCCAGCGCGCGCCGCAGCGTCGCCGGGGACGGCCCGTGCGACCGCAGCGACAATTCGCGGTTCGACGGGAAGACCACGAGCGGCGAGCCGGGCGACAGCGCCGTCTCGGGATGGAACGTGAGCAGCGCGCTCAGCACCGCGAGGGCGCGGTCCGAGACGGCGAGGTGATCCTTCGCCTCGGTCACGTCGCGGAAGATGCGCCATTTGTGCCCGACCGCGTCGTCGGGGCAGGCCTTGGCCGCCGCCTGCGCGGCCATCATGCCGAGCGAGAGCGGTCGCCGCCCGAAGGGCGTCGTGGGTTCGTGTCCGGGAAGCATTGTCCTCGCCCGCGATGAGGCAAGAGAGCAGCGCCCGCCGAGGCGATGGCCGCGTCGCGTGGTTGACAGCGATGTCCGGGAGTGATTCTCTGAGGTTGTCCAGACGACAGAGAGGGCTTCCGGGGCGAACGTCTCGGGGGCCTTTTCTTTTGCCGGGTTGCTCCGTCTAGAGGGGTGGGGGTGGGCCGCCGTCAGGCGCGCGCGGCACCGGCCGGCGTCAGCAGGTCCGCGCTCTCGCAGGGGCCCATCTGATCCGGGACCCGCGCAGCCTTGCGCGCCCGCGGCGCGGCACGGGCGCGACGGGTCGGCCCCCCCGCGACGGCGACGAAGGCGCGCCGCAGCTCCGCCGGGTCCGAGTGCCGCAGCACCAGACCCTCGGCCGTCATCGCGACGTTGGCTTCCGGGTACGCGTCGAGGGTGCGCTTGATCGATTCCGAGAAGGCCTGCTTGAAGCGGGAGGCGAATTCCGAGGATCCGAACTGCGCCATCAGATCGCGCCAGGTCAGCAATTCGCTCTCCCCGCGCGAGAGCAGCGGCAGCCGGTAGCAGAGGTACACGAGGATATCGATCGCCATGGCGTTGTGGGCGACCTGGCGCAGCCTGGCGGTCGGCACCGGGATCGAGTGCCGTGTGAAGCGGTCGTAGGCGTTCTGGCTGAGCATCAGCGCTTCCGGCCAGCGCATGGCGCTGTGTCCCCCGGCGGCCCAGACCTCGAGGTCGTCATCCTTGAACGCGCCCCCCTCGATCAGGCTCTCGCGCTTGAACACGTGGCCGCCCTCGTCGCCGTTCAGGACCATCGTGAAGATGGGGAAGCTCAGCCGGACGAGCTGGTCCTTGGTCGGCCCGATCGAGCCCCGCTCGCCGCCCGTGACCGGCAAACCGACGGCCTTCAACCACTCGGTGATCCGCCCCATCTCCATCCAGCGGTCGCCGGCGCTCCGGCGCGGATCGCGGGCCTCCGTGGCCAGCCACATGGAGAGGAGGCGCGCCTTGGGTCCGAACGGGACGCCCACCTCGATCTGGCGCCCGTTGGGCAGGACGAACCGGGCCGGCTCGACGGTCAGCGAGAAGCGACCGTCGCGCCGGTTCCACGGCTCCATCGTGTTCTTGGGCCGGCGCAGCGGCAGGCCGGCGATGCAGAAGCCCTTGTGGAGGAACGACACATCCATGCGGCCGTCGAGCGCGGGGCCGAGCCTGGTCGTCGGCCGGTCGGCTCCGGCCTCGGGGCGCCGCAGGCTCTGCTCCCACAGGCTCAACTGGCGGGTCTCTGCCGCGTTCATGCCGGTCTCGCTCTCCTCGTGCCGACCACAGGGCAATTTGGAGGCTATCAGTCGCGAGTCGCCGACCGGGCGCAATCATCGGGTTTCCAAATCTCAGCGCGCCGACCGGGATTCTTTACAAAACTCAGCGTCGGCGACCCACGGCCGCCCAGCGGTCGAGCCGCGACGGCGTCCCGGCACGGCTGCGACCGCCGTTGGCGCCGGTCGCGTCGGCGCGAGTGCGAAAAATCAGCGCTCGCCGACCGTCCGCTGGCAAAAGTCAGCGTGGCGCACGCCGTCGATGACGGGTGAGGGCGCTTGGCGACCTTCCAAACCCCGGCAGGCGCGTCCACCTGCGCTGATTTTTGTAAGTCCCGCGCCGTCGGACACCGCAGGGGCCGCGCTGAGTTTTCTCAGGAGCGGACCCGGGGGCGCTGATTTTTGTAAGCGGTCGCGTCGGCAGGCCCGGCACCAGCGCGTTGGGTGGCCACTGACCGGCGACGCGTCTCGGGCGCGCTCGGACGCCACTGGACAGAGACGCGAGGCGGCCGATCAGCCGCACAAAGGGTGGCGACCCGGCCTGCTCGGGACCTCGCCGACGCGCTTCCAGCGGCGGACCGTAACCCGCGCGCCCGTGAGGCGGCGTGGACCGATCGGCAGGGACGACTCAGATGCGAGCCGCGCACCGCAGGATCAGGATGGTGGTGCGGCGACGCGTCGGATGGTGGCGTCGCTGACCGGCAAGGTCCCGTGGTCCGGAGACGGTCGGGCATCCGGTCGCGGCCCGCGACGACGCGGTCGGTGACCGCCCGACACATCGGAGCGCTACGGAGCGGGACCGGGAGGGGAGGGCGCCTTCGGGCCGCTCGCGCGACGGGCGTCGGCACCGGGCCGGTCATGGACGCCCCGTGCGCCCCTGCGCGGGCCGCGCGTCCCGCTCACCTATCGCCTGCGAAGTTCCAGAACGTGCCGCGTCGCGGGCGGCAAGTTGTCGCTCAAGGACAGGACGCGCGCATCCGAGGTGAACCGAATCTTCCTGTCGTTGTTTACGCTCGCCACCGAGGAGCGTTGACGACGTGACACCCCGATACGGTGTGTGACGCGGCGATCCGGGCCGTCTTGCCTTCCCGGAGCGCGGTCGCGCGCCGCGATCTCTGTCGACGACCGAAGATCCGATTTGTCAGGAGGAGATCCATGAAGGGATTCACGAAAATTGTGTCGTACGCGGCGGCCGCGGCGGCGGTCTGCATGCTCGCGGTTGTGGTGGTCCAATCGGCGGGGCTCCTCGCCGGGTGATGGGCCCCACGCGGTGATCCAAGTTCAAAGTTCGTACAGGGTCAGGAGCGATAGTCTAAATCTGTCTCATCGACGATGATGCCGGTATCGGGACCGTGGAGGAACAAGCGGCTTGGCGATTCTTCCCGGCATCGTCCGAGCCGAACACCGACTCAGACCGGGGTCGGAAGACGGGCGATGACCTTGATCTCGAAGTCGAAGCCCGCGAGCCAGGTCACGCCGACGGCAGTCCAGTTCGGATAGGGCGGTTCGCCGATCATTACGTCGCGTACCGCCATCACTGTGTCGAACTGCGTTTCAGGGTCGGTGTGGAAGGTTGTCACGTCCACCACGTCGTCGAAACTGCAGCCGGCCGCCGCGAGAACGGAGTTCAGCCTGTCGAAGGCACGGCGAACCTGCGCACCGAAATCCGGTTCAGGCGAGCCATCCTCGCGGCTGCCGACTTGGCCGGAGACGAAAAGCAGGTCGCCGGACCGGATCGCGGCCGAGTAGCGGTGCTTGTCGTAGAGGGCTTGCCGTCCGGGCGGAAAGACTGCATCGCGCTTCGACATATCGCGTGTCCTCTGCGAAGGGTGCCGACGGCTTCCATCGACCTCGCGGCGCCATTCACATACGCCGCGTATGCGGACCATCATGGCATACGCGGCGTATGTCAACACATGCGGGCCTATGTGAAGGATCGAGGCATCCTGTGGCATCGGGACGGCGCGCGCTGAAGATGGAGGAAACCCGCGCGAGGCTGATCCGCGCGGCGCGTGCAGCCTTTGCCGAGAAGGGCTACGCAGCGGCGTCGATGGATGAGCTGACGGAAGCGGCCGGCCTGACGCGCGGCGCGCTCTATCACAACTTCGGCGACAAGAAGGGCCTGCTTCAGGCCGTCATCGCGCAGCTCGACGCCGAGATGGTCGCTAAGGCGCGGGTCGCGCGCGAGAGGGCGCCAACGCCCTGGCTCGGCTTCCTCGACGAGGGCGTCGCCTACATCGAGTTGGCCCTCGAGCCGGAGATCCAGCGCATCGTGCTCCTCGACGGACCGGCAGTGCTGGGCGATCCGTCGCGATGGCCGGGCCAGACCGCCTGCCTGCGCACGACGACCGAGACGATCCAGGCCCTCGTGGAGGCCGGGACGGTCAAGCCTGTCGATGCCGAGGCCGCGGCGCGCCTGATCAACGGCGCGGCGCTCAACGCCGCGCTCTGGGTCGCCGCGTCCGACGATCCACCGGCCGTCCTCGGCAGGGCCACCGAGGCCTTCCGGTGCTTGGCGAACGGCCTCCTGAAGTAGGCCGTCCCGCCGGTCTGGACGCGTCATCCTCGGGCGCGCGACGCGTTCGTCGGGGGACACCTTGCAGGGTGGCCCGCGCGCGAACAGCGAGAGAGGAGACGACAACGACGTCTGCTCCGGACCCATGTCGCTCGAAAGCCGACCAGCCGGAAGCCATCCGTCTGAGACGTTCAGGCGGGCGTCGCGCGATGACGGAAACTGGCCGTAAGTGGAACAGCCGCTTCTGAGACGGTCGGCCGGAAAAGCAGATGGGGTGGATGGCTCCCGCTCCGACTGACGGCATCTCGGTGCCAAGATGTGGTCGCTGTCGAAGCAGCAGCCACGCTCATGCAGGAGCCATCCCCATGGAGATCACCACCGTCGGCATCGATCTGGCCAAAAGCATCTTTCAGGTTCACGCCGTCGATGCAGCTGGGCACGTCGTCGTTCGGAAGGCGCTGCGGCGGGCGCAGGTCACGCCGTTCTTCGCCAAGCTGCCACGGTGCCTGATCGGCATGGAGGCGTGCGGCACAGCGCACCACTGGGCCCGGGAACTCATAAAGCTCGGCCATGACGTGCGGCTGATGCCGCCGGCTTACGTGAAGCCGTACGTCAAGCGCGGCAAGACCGATGCGAACGATGCCGCTGCCATCTGTGAGGCGGTGACGCGCCCGAGCATGCGCTTCGTGCCCGTGAAGGCGACCGAGCAGCAGGCGGCGCTGGCGCTGCACCGGACGCGCGACCTGCTGGTCAAGCAACGCACGCAGCTGGTGAACATGATCCGAGGCCTGCTCGCCGAGTTTGGGATCGAGATGGCGCGGGGCCTGCGGCACGCGCTCGAACTGGCGGCCCGGCTCTCGGCCGGAGACGCGGCCGAGGTGCCGCCGTTAGCCCAGCGCGTGGTGACCGGGTTGGCCGATCAGATCGGTGCCTTGCAGATCCAACTCACCCGACTGGAGAAGGAGTTGCTCACCTGGCATCGAGACAGCGACCTGTCGCAGCGGCTTGCGACGATCCCGGGTGTCGGCATCGTGTCGGCAACCGCGCTGGCCGCCTCGGTGAGCGAGCCCGAGCGCTTCCGTTCCGGTCGGCAGTTCGCTGCCTCGTTGGGCCTGACACCGCTGCAGAACTGCAGTGGCGGCAAGGAGCGCCTGGGCCGGATCTCACGCATGGGCGACCGCTACCTGCGCCGGCTGCTCGTGGTCGGCATGACGTCTCTGATCCGGCGCGCGAAGACGACACCGACCTCGGTCGACCCGCGGCTGCCGGCGCTGCTGCAGCGTAAGCCAGTGCGCGTGGTGACTGTGGCGGCGGCCAATCGCACGGCGCGGGTCGCCTGGGCGATCATGACCCGCGGCGGCACCTACCGCGCACCGGCGGCCACGGCCGCCTGACAGCACGTAGAGGAGACGTTTCCAGGTTGCGAGGACGATGAGAGTTGATGGCGAACCGGTCAGACCGGGAGCCGGGACACCCCGCCGGCTGTCCAGGGCGTCATAGCCCGCAAAGCAGAGTGGGACCCAGCTCACGGATACCATCAGGGCCAGCAGTCAACATGAACGACTGCATCAACAGGCCGGACACAAGACTGCACCCGACCAACGCGTCAGAAGCTCAATTCGCCACTTGCAATGCGGGAGCCATCCACACAGGACGGCCTCCTACCGACCCAACCCGGTCGGAACGGCATGGGAGAGACACTGCTGCAAAAGCGGGCGCTGCTACCATCGCAAGAAGCTCTTCCGCGCTCAGTCTGCTTGCCGAATATGCTCAAGCGCAGCGACCAATTCGCTCGGCTGAGAAAAGAACGGCGAGTGATCGCTCTCCAACGTGACGGTGTGCGAAACTGGAGTGGCTCGTTGCATGGCTTGCTGCTGAGCAATCGGGATCGCCTGATCTTTCGCGCACGTGATGTAGGCTCGTCGGACCGACCCGAAGTGAGGCTCAGTAACGTGGATCGGCGTCGACCAAATCTTGGTTGTCTCGGGAACAAGGCGTTCGCACGCGAACTGCACTAGAAGTTCAGGCGTTTCGTTGTAGAAAAATGTTTTGACGCCTTCGCGGCTGACTGTACAATTTCCGTCATCATCAAATATTATTGCCTTACTAAACGCCTCGGCATTGGCCGATTTCTCTACGATATCATTCAACGTCTGGCCATCCTTGAGAAGAAAAGCGCATAGATAAACGAGTAAGGCGATTTTATGAGGTATGCGTTCGGCCACTTCACTGATGATGAGGCCGGCGCGGCTGTGCCCGACGAGAATGACCGGTTCGTTCTGGGCGGCGGTAATCGCGGCAACCTGATCCGCCCAAGCTTGGAGCGGCTGTTTTGCCGCCGAGTGCTGATCGGAGATCACGTCGCACAGATCGGGTGTCAGAACGCGATGTCCGGCTCGCTCAAGCAGCGGCACGACCTGCGACCAACACCAACTACCGTGCCACGATCCAGCAACGAGTATGTAGATAGCCATTCGACACCCTTTCTGGCGTACGTCGGTGTCTCTTGGTCATGCCTCGTTACAGTATGATTTCAGGTGGGGTTCGATACGTAGTGCGCGTTTGGGGTCCCATTGGACGTCGGCGTTCAGATCGAGCTTCCTGAACCTCAGACGGCTCATGTGGGTCGAAAGCGGTTCCGGCGGCGATGTCGGCTACAAGACGTTGTCGTCCGAAAATACACCGTCTCGAAACAGCCCATCTGAGATGTTTGAATGAGCGCTTCGTGGTGGCAAATGTGGTCGAAAGCCGCCGGTCTGCTTCTGCGCCGACCTATTAGAAAATCGGACGAGCTGCCAAAATTCAAATCAGACAAATTCATTTATCAGAACTTCGCAATGAAGCAGACGTTCGGGGATAATCATTCTGCAAGGGGTGTTTGACCGCGGGTGGCCAACGCTACGCATTCGCCGTATTCAAATCCCCACGCGCATTACGCCGGATAGCCTGTGGCGGCTGCCCGAACGCTCGAAGGAACGCGCGACGCATCCGATTGCGGTCTGCGAAGCCAGTTTGGTCGGCGACGGCGTCGATGGGATGCCGGCTGCGCTCCATCAAAACGCGCGCGGCCTCGACCCGGAGGTTCTCGACCGCCTTGGCCGGCGACTGGCCGGTCTCGGCATGGAACACACGGCTGAACTGGCGCGGGCTCAGGTGGGCGGCTTGCGCCAACTCCTCGACCGAGAGCGGGCGGTGGAGGTTCTGTTTGGCATAGGTCAGGGCCGCCTGGATGCGGTCCGACTTCGCGTCGAGGTCGAGCAGGGTCGAGAACTGCGACTGGCCACCGGCCCGGCGATGGTAGAGCACGAGCTTCTTAGCGATCTCCTTCGTCACCGCGTGGCCGAGATCCGCCTCGATCAGAGCAAGCGCGAGGTCGATGCCAGCGCTCATGCCCGCCGACGTCCAGATCGGGCCATCGTTGATGAAAATGCGGTCCGTGTCGGCCGAGCAATCCGGAAACTGGGACTGTAGCTCCCGCGCGTGCATCCAGTGCGTCGTGACCCGCCGTCCGTCGAGCAGGCCGGCCTCGCCGAGGACGAAGGCCCCTGTGCAGATGGCGGCAACGCGCCGGGCGTTTTCGGCCGCGCGCTGAACGAGCGCGACGAGCCCGGGCGTCGACGGTTGCACGAAGGTGCCGCCGCCGATGATGAGCGTGTCGAAGGGCGTTTCGCCGAATGCCTCCGTCTCCACGTTCATGCCGGCCGAGGTGCCGACCGGACCGCCATGCTCGGAGATGAAGTGGATGTCGTAGGTTGCCGCGTCCGCCGCGAGATTGGCGACCTCGAAGGCCGGCACGGCCGCCAGCGCCATCATCGAGTACCCCGGATAGACGACGAAGCCGACGCGCTGCATGCCCGCCTCTATGACCTAAATCGACGCAACTATGACATTTGCGCCGCTCAAGGGCAACGGTAGCTTTCTCCCATCGAGCGCCGCCAACCCGTGGCGCGAAGAAAGAGGAGAGCGACGATGACCACTCAATCCACGAAGGGCCTCGCTGTCGTGACCGGTGCATCTGCCGGCATCGGCGCGGTTTACGCCGACCGCCTCACCAGACGGGGGTATGACCTGCTGCTAGTCGCTCGAAACGATGAGCGCCTGCAGGCGCTGGCCGACCGCCTGACCCGCGAGACGGGGCGCAAGGTTGAGCCGTTCAAGGCCGATCTGGGACGCAAAGACGATCTCGCGCGCCTGGAGGCTCGCCTGCGCGAGGACGCGAGCATCACCATGCTCGTGAACAACGCGGGCATCGGCTCCGTCGCCTCGACCCTTCAGGCCGACGTGGAAACGATGGACGCGATGATCCAGCTCAACATCACCGCGCTGACCCGCCTGACCTATGCGGTCGCTCCTGCTTTCGTGGCGCGCGGATCAGGGACAATCATCAATATCTCGTCCGTCGTCGGCATCGCGGTCGAGATGCTGAACGGCGTCTACAGCGCCTCGAAATCCTACGTCCTCAGCTTCGGCCACGCGCTGCAGAAGGACCTCGCGGACAAGGGCGTGCGCGTCCAGACCGTGCTGCCCGGCGCGACGGCTACAGAGTTCTGGGATGTCGCCGGTTACGCGGCACAGAAGACATCGGCGATCACCATGTCGGCGGCCGATCTGGTCGACGCGGCTTTGGCCGGTCTCGATCAGGGCGAGCTTGTCACCATCCCAGGACTGCAGGATGAGTCCGATTGGACGCGCTGGGAGGAGGATCGCCGGGCCATGGCCGCCAAGTTCGGCAACGCCAAGCCGTCGGCGCGCTACGGGCTTGCGACGTCGAACGCGGCCTGAGCCTGGAGGCCATCCATGCCGTACCTCCAGCTCGACGTGACCGGCCCGCATTCCGTGGCCTCCAAGAAGCGCCTCGCGGCGCAGATGAGCCAGACCTATGCGGAGATGATGTCGGTCGACATCAGGCGGATCAGCGTCGCCATCCGCGAACTCGGCGAGGGCGGCGTGTGGCGGATACCGGAGGCCGGCGGCGCGCCGGTGCCGGTGTCCGTGATGATGCTGGACATCCGCAAGGGACGCTCGGCCGAGTTGCGGATGGAAGTCGCCAAGGCGCTGTGCGCCCACTGCATCGAGATCCTCGGGTTGCACAAGGATCGCCTCAACGTGGAGTTCACGCAGCATTCCGGCGACGAGATGTATCACCCGACCCTCGGGGGCTACAGCCCCGAGTGGTCTCCGGACGAGCGATGATCCGTGTCGCAAACGGTTCTGGCCGAGAGCGGCAGGTCCGCTCTCGGATAGCCCGGGTATCGAAGTGGACACTTCGCGGTTCACTCGACGATGCGTCCCTCCGTCGGGGGGCGGTGTAATGCGCATGCTCTCGGCTGCAGCTGCGCGCAATACGGTTGAAGGCCGGTCGGCTCGCCGCGCTGGAGCGCTCGCATTCAACAGTTACGTGAGATCTATCTGCAGACGGAGATTGTGGCCGCCCGCCTCTGCCCACAGCGGTCGCCGGCCGCAACGGATGTATCCTTCCTGCACCGGCGACGAACAGGGACGGCACATCCTGCACCTGTCGAACCGGAACGGAGATGGCCGCCATGATGACTCGGAGACTGTTCAGCCAAACGCTCTTCGCCGGCGCCGCCGCCGCGCTGCTTCCCGGGACGGCGCCGGCCCAGGATCTGCCGCGTGCGCGCAGCGTCGTCCTGGTCCACGGACTGTTCGCCGACGGGTCGTGCTGGTCCGAGGTGATCCCGCGGCTGCAGGAGAAGGGCCTGAACGTCACCTCCGTGCAGAACCCGCTGACCACCTTCGAGGAGGCCGTCGCGTCCGCACGGCGGGTTCTGGCCCGGCAGGAGGGACCGATCGTCCTCGTGGGCCACTCGTTCTCCGGCATGATCGTGACCGAGGCCGGGATCGACCCGAAGGTGTCCGCCCTCGTCTACGTCGCGGCCCGGGCGCCCGATGCCGGCGAGGATTACACTGCGCTGGCCAAGACCTATCCGACGCCGCCGGCCTCGGCCGGAATTGTGTTCGACGGCGACGAGGGGCGCCTGAGCGAGGCGGCCTTCCTGAGAGACTTCGCGGGCGACCTACCGGCGGACCGAGCCAAGGTTCTGTTCGCGGTCCAGCAGCCGTTCCACAAGGCGTTGTTGGCCGGGAGGACAACCCAGGCGGCGTGGCGATCGAAGCCGAGCTTCTACGCCGTGTCGACCGAGGACCGGACCATCAACCCGGACCTCGAACGGTTCATGGCCAAGCGCATGAGCGCGAAGACCGTGGAACTCGCGGCGAGCCACCTGTCCCTAATTTCGCAGGCACCATACGTCGCGGACCTCATCCTTGAGGCTGCCGGCCAACCCCAAGGACGTCGCTGACCGGACAGTCCCACGCATGCTGATCCGAGCCACGGCTGCCCCGGGCTGCAGGCAAGGACCGGCGCATGTCCTATCGCAAGAAGGACATCATCATGGGGAGCGCGCGACCAGACGGTCTGCCGGAACCGTTCACGCGGCCCAAATCCGTCAATCGATCAACCGCAACGAGAGCGCACGGGCCACCGCATGCGTTCTATTGACGACGTTCAGGCGCTTCATGGCCTGGTCGAAATGGAAGTTGACGGTTCGCTCCCGCAGATCGAGGATCAGGGCGATCTCCGCGGACGTCTTCCCGCGGCTGGCCCAGGTCAACACTTCCCGTTCCCGGCCGGTCAGATGGCCGAACGCGTCTTGGCCCTGCCCGCCTCGACCCGCGCGGAGACGATGCTCCACCACGACAGCCAGCATCTCGAAGTCGACCGGCTTGGTGAGGTAGTCATCCGCGCCCTTCCGGCGCGCGGCGATCTCGCTGCCGCGATCGTCGAGCGCCGTGAGGAACACGAAAGGGATCCGCGCGAGGTGCGGGGCAGCCGCAGCCAGTTGCTCGAGCAAGTCCAGGCCGTTCATCCCCGGCATGCGCACGTCGCACAGGACCAGGTCCGGAGGTGACATTTGGATGGCCGACAAACCCGCCTCCCCGTCCGAGGCGCGTTCCACCGTGTAGCCGAGGTCGACCAGGGCTTCCGCGACCAGGCTCGCCGTTTCCTCGTCGTCCTCAACGCAGAGTATCCTAGGCATGCTCCGGCTCCGGGGATGACAGCGCCCCGTCTCGCGGCAGCGCCAGCATAGCACGGGTTCCGCGGCCCTCTTCGCTCTCGATGATGAGGCGGCCGCCATGGCGGCGTGCGATCTCCTCCACGAGGCTCAGCCCGATCCCCGTGCCCGGTATCGTGCCGACGTTGCTCGCCCGGTAGTAGCGCTCCCGGATGCGTCCGATCTCGCCGCGCGGGATGCCCACGCCCTCGTCCTCGACGACGATCTCGACGCCGGCGCCGGACGGGTATGCCCGCAGTCGGACGGGGTCGCTGTCCGACGCATACTTGAACCCGTTCGAGAGAAGATTGCTGACGGCCAGATGCAAAAGGTCGGGATCGCCGACGATCTCCAGCGATGCATCCGACATGTCTTCGACCAACTCACCACTCATCCCGATCTCGCGATAGTACCGGCACAACGACCGCAGCATCGCGGCGAGATCGAAGCGGCGCATGCGCGGGCGGAGGTTTCCGCCGGTATCCTCCAGCGCCCGCGATAGGCCCGACATCAGGCTCGCGATCCGGAACACGGCGGACCGGATGCGGTGTGCCCGATCGGCGATGTCGCCCGGCTTGGCCCGGTCCTTGGTCGCGATCAGCCGCTGCGCGTTCCCGTCGATCGCCATCAGCGGCGTGCGGAATTCATGCGAGACCGTCGTTATGAAGTTGCGCTGCTCAACGGCGAGCGCCCGCTCCTTCTGCAGGGCGGTGCTTAGCGCCCCGGATTGTATGGCTAGGCGCTTGCGCGACTCAAGAAGCTCGGTGGTATTGCTCCGGAACACCGCAAGCGCTCGCGCCATCGCCCCGATCTCGTCTGGCCGCTTCTCGTCGGGGAGCGCGAAGTCGGTCTCGTAATCCGCGAGACGCCGCATGCGATCGGCGAGCCGCAGGAGCGGCTGCGAGATGGCGCGCCAGACGTAGACCGTGATGGCGAAGAACAGGGCCAGGGTCCCGAGCATCAGGTCGGAGACCCAGTCCTGAGCTTCCGCGATGGCCGCGGCTGCTCGGCCGCGGTCGGCCTCCGCGCGCGCCTCTGTAGCGAGCGTTAGCCTGAAGGCGGCGTCGCGGGCCGCGTCGAAGGTGATCTTCGACTCGCCGTTGAACAGCAGGATTCCTTGGTCGGCCTCGCCGTCCCGGCTCAGCGCGGCCACGCGCTCCGCCACGGCTGCGTGCGCGCGCCACAGGTCTTGCAGCCGCACGAGCTCGCTCCGGTCCTCGCCTCGCCGGAGCAGCGCCGCATAGCGTGTCATCACTTCCGCGAGATGGGCGGACACGCGCTGCAGCGACGCCAGGCGATCGGGGCGGTCCGCGAGATCCGGGCCGAGAAGGATTTCGGCCTCCGCGGTGCGCGCGTCCGAGATCCCGTGGTTCAGACTCCCGAGGACCCGGATGCGCTCTAGCCAGCGGTGGTGCATCTCGCGGGAGAGCGCGTCGGCATGTTCGAGCCGATCCAGGCTGAGGAGGCGGGCGCCCTCCGTCGCGGCCATGAAGAGGAGCACCATGAGACCCAGCTTCGCGACCAGGGAGTGGCGCCAAGCCAGGGTCTTGCGCAGCAACGACATGGCGATCCCCCCAGCGGACCCGGTGGCCCGGCTTCGAAGGCTTAGGCCCGCCCCGCCCGACGTAAGCCTGTCAGATTTCACAGGATGACGCCGGGGGCCACGAACTGATCTATGGACCGCGAGCCGGCGGACGGTCTGTCGCTCAGAGGGGTCACATGAGGATCGCCGTGATTTCGGACGCCGTGACGCCGGCGGGCCGCCTGCCCGCGGCTGGACGCCCCTGAAATGGCGCCGCGTCCCGTCGGTGCCGTTCGCTCGCGGATGCCCGATATCCAGCACGCGGCCCGGGCTGCCGTTCCGATCGTCCGCGACGTCGCGGACGCCGCCGATCGACCGGCTCCAACGGACCGGGGTGGGGCCAGTGCGCCTGCGCCGACCGCCGGGCCCCGAACATGGGCCGGCTTCGCCATCCTGTGCGTCGGCATGTTCATCGCCATCCTGGACATCCAGATCGTCGCGACATCCCTTCCGCGGATCCAGACGGGTCTCGGGATCCCGCCGGACCGGGTCAGCTGGGTCCAGACGGCGTATCTTACCGCCGAGGTGCTCGTCATTCCGCTCACGGGTCCCCTCACGCGCCTGGCGAGCATGCGCCGGCTCTTCGTGACATCGGTGACCCTGTTCACGTTCGCGTCGTGCGGTTGTGCCGCGAGCGGCGGCTTTGCCTCGCTCATCGTCTGGCGCGCGCTCCAGGGCGCGTCCGGGGGCGCGTTGATCCCGACCGTGTTTTCAGCCGTCTTCCTGCTGTTCCCGCCGAACCGCCAGGGCATCGCCACGGCCGTCGCGGGAACGCTCGCCGTCCTCGCCCCGACCGCCGGCCCCGTCGTCGGCGGCTGGATCACTGAGACGGCGACCTGGCATTGGCTGTTCCTGATCAACGTGCCCGCCGGTCTCGTCTCGGCCATCGGCGGGTACTGGCTGCTGCCGCGTGACCGGCGGCGCGGACGGCTCGGCGAACTCGATGTGACAGCCCTAGGGCTCCTGGCCGTCGCCCTGTGCAATCTGGAGCTCGGCCTCAAGGCGGCCCCGGAATCCGGCTGGGTGGCGCCTGCAGCCGTCGCACATCTCGGCGCGAGCACGGTGGCCGCGCTCGTGTTCGTCCGCCGTACCCTGGCGGCGGCCCATCCGCTCGTCGAGCTCCGGATGTTCGCGGATCGCCGCTTCGCCGTGGGCTCGGCACTCAGCTTCGCGTGCGGGGTGGGCCTTTACGGTTGCGTCTACCTCATGCCGGTCTTCCTCGGCTACGTGCAGGGACGCAGGCCGCTCGCGATCGGCGAGATCATGCTCGTCACCGGCCTGGCGCAACTCGCCGCGTCTCCACTCGCCGTCGCCCTGGACGAGCGCGTCGACGCGACCGTGCTCGCCGTCCTCGGATTCGGTCTGTTCGCGGTCGGCTCGTTCCTGAGCACGACCCAGACGGCCTCGATGGATCCTGGCGCGCTGGTCGTCCCGCAGATCGTACGCGGGCTCGCCATCATGTTCTGCCTGCTGGCGCCGACACGGTTGGCGCTGGGTCATCTGGCGACCGAGAGCGTTCCGGATGCCAGCGGGCTGTTCAACCTCATGCGAAATCTCGGCGGTGCCGTCGGCCTCTCGCTGATCGACACCGTGATCTACGGGCGGATCCCCGGCCACGTATCCGATCTCGTCGCGCGACTCGCGTCCGGCGATCTCGACGCCGCGAAACTTGTTGGCATCCCGCCGGCCGTTTTCGCGGCCCAGTCGGGCAAGCCGGACAGCGAAGCGACGCGCGCCCTCGTCGCGCCGCTCATCGAGAAGGCGGCCCTGACCGCTTCGATCGGCGATGCCTGGATGCTCGTCGGGACCCTCAACGTGGTCGCGATTGCCGCCCTGCTGCTCGTTCGCAGACGCGCCGAGCCGAGCCTGGAGCCGAAGCCATGACGGAAGCCTACCTCAACCGCATCGAGACGGCCGTCCCGCCCCACGACGTCCACGCGGCCTTCGCGGCCTTCGCCCGATCTCAGCTCGCCGACGACCGGCACAAGCTGCGCATCCTGGACCGCATGGTGGAGCGCAGCGGGATCGAGCATCGGTATTCCTGCCTCGCGCCCGGGCTCGACCCGGGCCACGACGCCGTGGATGCCGACGGCCTCTACCGACCCGGGAGCTTCCCGACGACCGCGGCCCGCATGCGACTCTACGAGGAGCACGCCCCTGCGCTCGCGACGCGTGCGGTCGAGAAACTCCAACTCGGCGATCAGCGGGACCGCATCACTCATCTCGTGGTGTCGAGTTGCACCGGCTTCTCGGCACCGGGGCTGGACATCGACATCATCGAGCGCTGCGGTCTCAGGGGGTCGGTCGAGCGGACGATGGTCGGCTTCATGGGCTGCTACGCCGCGATCAACGCCCTGAAGATCGCGCGGCACATCGTTCGTTCGGAGCCGCAGGCCCGGGTCCTGGTGCTGAGCATCGAGCTCTGCACGCTGCACCTGCAGGAGACCTCTGATCTCGAGCAGATCCTGACATTCCTCCTCTTCGCGGACGGGTGCGCTGCCAGTATCGTCTCCGCCGATCCGACGGGGCTGAGGCTCGACGCGTTCAACGCCCTGCTCACGCCCGACACGCGACAGCTCCTGACCTGGCATATCCGCGAATCCGGGTTCGACATGGTCCTGTCGGGCCGCCTGCCCGCGGCAGTGCAGGAAGGGATCAGCGGTCGCGCGGACGAGTTCCTGGCGGGACATCGGATTCCGGACGTCGGCGCCTGGGCCGTCCATCCGGGCGGCCGAACCGTGCTCGACGCCGTGGAGCGCGCCTTCGCGCTGCCGCCCAGCGCGTTGGCGGTCTCGCGCGATATCTTGCGTCGGTTCGGCAACATGTCGTCGGCGACCGTCATGTTCGTGCTCGCCGCGCTCATGGATCAGGCGAAGGCGGGTGAGGTCGGTTGTGCGATGGCGTTCGGCCCGGGCCTCGTCGCCGAAACGATGATGTTCCAAAAGGCGGCCTAGCTCCGCGCTCCCGGCGCCCGGGTCCGGCATCCCGGGCTCGCCGGCCGTCATTCGAAGACGTTGCAATACCGGGCGGGATGTCGGCGCCCGGATTCCGCCCGTCTCCCGACGCAGGTCGCGGGCGTTCCGGTGCGCGAGGCGTCCTTCGATGTCGACGCGGGAGAGGTGTTCGATGCCAACGACGACTGACACCGGGATCGAGCGATGGCCGGAGCCGCCGACGCGGAGCCCCGACAGAGCACCGGCTCCGCAGGGTTCCGGGCCCTCTGGAACCGCCGGGCGGCACGAGCCCGCGCGCCCTCGCTCGCTGGCCGTCCGGGCTTCGGACCAAGAACAGATGGATGCTCCGGATCTGCCCGAGGCCGCATACGCCGCGCTCCTTGCCGACCTCGCGCGCGTCAACCGATGGACGCTGGCGGCGCGGCCAACCTTGGCTTTCCTGAGGCGGGCGGCCCGGCGCGCCGGGCGCCTCAGGCTCCTCGACGTCGGTTTCGGGCAGGGCGACATGCTGCGTCGGATCGCGCGCTGGGCGGCCAGGGAGGGCGTGCCCGTGGAGTTGTTCGGGATCGACATCAACCCCCGTTCGGCGCCGGTCGCCCGGGCGGCAACCGACCGCGCGCTCCGCATCGAGTACCGGACCGGCGCCTACGCGGACCTCGCCGGACAGGGCTGGGATGTTATCGTGTCGAGCCTCGTCGCGCACCACATGGACCACGCGGAACTGCTGGCGTTCCTTCGCTTCATGGAGCGCGAGGCGCGTGTCGGCTGGCTGATCAACGACCTGCATCGCCACGCCCTGCCCTATGCGGGCTTTCCGATCCTGGCTCGGGCCATGGGATGGCATCGGATCGTCCGCGAGGACGGCACCCTCTCGATCGCGCGCGCATACCGGCCGGCGGAATGGCCGCCGGTCCTGGCCGAGGCCGGAATCGCCGAAGCCTCTGTCACCCGTTGGTTCCCGTTCCGGCTATGCATCGAGCGCCTCCGCTGATCATCGGGGGCGGCCCGGCCGGTGCCGCCGCCGCCATCGGACTTGCCCGGGCGGGCCTGCGGCCATTGCTGATTGAACGTAATCCCGAAGCGCAGGATGCTCTGTGCGGCGGCTTCCTGAGCTGGACGACGACCCGGCGCCTGATCGATCTGGGCGTCGATCCCGTTTCCCTTGGCGCTCATCGTGTCGGGGCGCTGGCGTTGTTCTCGGGGCAGGACGGAGCCGAAGCTCGGCTGCCCGCACCTGCCGTCGCCCTCTCGCGCCGCGTCCTCGACGAGGCCCTGCGCGCGCGCGCACGGGCGGCGGGCGCGGCGATCGAGACCGGGATCGGGGCGCGGGCCCTGGCGGAGGGCCGGGTGCGTCTTGTCGACGGGGGCGAGATCCACCCGCCCTGCACGATCCTCGCGACCGGCAAGCATGATCTGCGCGGTGTCTTGCGCCCGCGTCCGGACGGGGACGCCGCGGTCGGGCTGCGCTGGCGCCTGGGTGCGAGCCGGGCGCTCGCGACGTTGCTCTCCGACCGGGTGGAGCTGCACCTGTTCCGCGGCGGATATGCCGGATTGGTCATCCAGGAGGATGGCAGTGCCAACCTCTGCCTCGCCGTCCGACGAAGCCGCCTCAGCGAGGTCGACGGCGGACCGGATCGGTTCCTCCAGGCTGTCGCGGAGGAATCGCCCGCCCTCGGTCTGCGCTTGGCCGCGGCGACGCTCGGGCGCGCCCAAGCGGTCGCGAACGTACCCTACGGCTGGCGCGCGGGTGCCGGACCGGCGAACCTCTACCGGATCGGGGATCAGGCCGGAGTCATCCCGTCTCTCGCGGGCGAAGGAATCGCCATTGCGCTGTGCAGCGGCTTAGCCGCGGCCACCGCGATCGTGCGCGGCGAGCCGGCCGAACGCTTTCAGCGATCGTTCTCGCGAAGGTCGTCCGTCCCGATCACTCTGGCCGGATGGCTCTGGCGCGCGGCGGAGACCCCCAAAGCCGCCAGGCAGCTGGTGCGCGCAGTCGCCTCCGCGCCGGCGCTCGGGCATCTGGCCTCGCGGCTGACGCGGATCTGACCGCAGCTTGCCTCCCACCCGACACCGGTGGCGCGGATGACCGAGGTGGATCGGGTCACCCGGGCAGGCTGGTTGCGGCTCTCGTCACGCCAGGCGCTCCACCGCTCCGGGGAAGCGCCGCCGATGCGGGACCGGCCTGCTCCGCCTGGCCCGGACTTCGGCCGGTCGAAGTACCGGCGTTACAGGCCGTTCTCCGGCTGCGCATCCCCTTCGACGTGTCGGGTCGCTCTGTAACGGCCAGGTGATAGACCATGATGCCGGTGAAAAAGCTTTGAGAACGCGGCGACGGACTTGTAGCCGACGCCGGTCGCAATGCGTGCAATTCCCAGGTCGCTCGTCTCGAGCAAGAAGGCAGCTTCCGACATCCGTCGCGCGATCAGATAGCGGTACATCGATTGGCCGACGAGCTTGGTGAAGCGAGCCGAGAACGCCGAGCGACCGAGCCCGACCTGCTGTCCCAACTCGTCCAATGTCCAGGACCGATCCAAGTGCTTGTGGATCAATCGAAGCGCCGGTCCGATATGCGGGTCCGTGATCGCCCCGAGCCAGCCGCCTTCGCCGGGACGCAGCGATGTCGACCAGCTTCGCAGCACCTCGACGAAGAGGACCTCCGTCAATCGGGAAAGGACCACGTCCTGACCGGGGCGCGGCTGCGCCGACTCACGCACCATGCGCTGCAGGATCAGTTCGAGCCACGCACCCTCCTCCGTCGACTTGAGGTGGAGGACGGGCGGAAGCAATTCCAACAGGCTGCTCCGCGATGGCTGTGCCACGGTGAACTTGCCGCAAATCATCGTGGAACAGGGCGGGGCGCTGCCGCCATGGCGAACAATGCCGTGATGCGCGGACGACCGATCCAGATCTGTGATCGAGAACGGTTCCGCTCGGCGATCCGAATAGAATTCGTGAGGCTCGCCACGCGAGATTACGACAAGGTCGCCCGCGCTCATGTGGAATTCTCGCTCCTGATCAAGCGCGAGCGTCGCCGAGCCATGGCTGACGTAATGGAACAGCGCGTACGGGCGTTGCGGGAGGGCCAGGTTCCAGGGATGGCCGAGCTCGAAATGGAACAGCAGGGTCCCCCCCAGGCGCACGCGGTCGAGTACTTCGGCGAGGACGTCCATAACAGCGACGATAAGGTCCCGGACGATCGGACACAACACGCGGACGATCAAGCTCTACCGTTCGAGGTGCCGTCATATTAGGTCCTACCGAGGGCGTTGACGCATCGTGCAATCGTCCATCGTTCCTGACGCAAGGTTCAGGACGTGGACAATTCGCAGCGCTTGAACATCCGCGACCTCGCTTTATCCGCCCGTCGGCAGGAGTTGTTATGCAAGGTGTTGTTCTGTCCCTGGCCGCAGCCCTGATGTCTGCAACGACATTGGCCGCTGCCCGCGCCACAGAGCTGCCCAAGGGGGCGACTCACAATATTGTCCTTGTCCATGGCGCGTTTGTCGATGCATCGAGCTGGAAGCCCGTCGCCGATATTCTCACGAAGAAGGGCTACAACGTCACGCGCGTTGACAATCCGCTGACTTCTCTTGCCGCCGACGTCGAGGCCACCGAGCAGGCGCTGGCAAAGCAGAGAGGCAAGACGGTTCTCGTCGGCCATTCCTGGGGTGGCGTCGTCATCACGCAGGCCGGCAACGATCCCAAGGTCTCGGCGCTCGTCTACGTCTCCGCTTTTGCGCCGGACGTGGGCCAATCGCTGGCGGCCCTCGCCAAGGGCGGTCCGGCCACGGAAGGTGCTGCGGCGATACATCCCGACGACAAAGGTAATCTGTACATCGATCCCAAAGTCTTTCCCTCAGCGGTCGCGGCCGACCTTCCCCCGCAGATCGCCCAGTCGTTGGCGGACCATCAATTACCGTTGAGCCACACGGCGTTCGAAGCGCCGGTCGACGCGGCCGCGTGGCACCACAAGCCGACATTCTACGTGATCACCACGAAGGACAAAGTAATCGCACCGGAAGTCCAGAAACTGTTCGCCGCCGCGATGAAGGCCCAGACGACGGAAGTTGCCGGCAGCCATGCCTCGCTCGTCGTTCACGCGAACGAAGTCGCCGCGGCGATCGAGAAGGCCACGCTCGCCAAGTAACAGGGCCGCTCCCGGCCCGTCCGCGTCGGGAGCGGCTGCGGCTGCCGAGAGAGGTGCTGTCTGAATAACACGCTGGCGATTGCGTGATCGTCCTGGCGTTCCGTAACGGTCGCGCGGTCTATCGAGTGTATTTCGTGCGGGAGCGATAATGAATGTGGATAAAATTTCGGTCGAGCGGCTTAGAATTCTGAGCTCCAGACCCTTCGACGCTGTCGTGACGGCGCTCAAATCCGCGGTCGGTCAGCCGGACTGGTACCAATTCGTTCGGGCGTCGCAGGCTGCAACCTCCGCGTCCGATTTCGAGCGTGTCGTGCAGCGTGGATTCGGCCGCACGGGCTTCATGCTCTTTGCCGAATTCGATCTGGGTGCCGTTCTGCGGCGCGAATCCAAATCCGATGCACCCAAGAGCGTGCGTTTTCTGGTGGGCAATCCCCTCATCATGAAAGAGATGGTCAAGCACGTGCCCGACGCGGGATCCTATGCTCCGGTCACGATCCTTATCGATGAGCGGCCCGATGGCGTGCACCTCTCCTATGACAGGATGGAGAGCTATCTGCTGCCCTATGGCAACACCGAAGCTCTCGCCGTTGCCCGGGATCTCGATGCGAAGATTACGGCCTTGCTGCGGGACTGTGCAGGCTAAGACCGTCTGATCACGGTGCTGCTGGCCCTGGCGTCTCGGAGATGCGGGACCGCAATGCAGGAATGGTCGATCGTTCGGCTGTCCTGGCCGACAGGCTCGAAATAGAGAGGAATTTTCGGCATGTCCAAGCGCTGTCTTGCCAGCTTCACCGCCGCAGTTCTTTTCAGCGCGGCTGTCTCGGGAGCTTCTGAGGCCAAGGCGGAGCCTCTGGATTCTGCGAGCCTCGGTGCAATCAGGGCGCAGTTCAGTCGTCTGATGGAACTGGCCAACAAGCACGATTTCAAATCGTTGCATGATATGTTCTGGCAATCGCCGACAACGCTGTTGGTGGCGAAGAGCGCGAACCCGGCCGAGGGAAACTGGGCTGGCTATTGGGGCAACGAGGCGATCGATCAGAAGCTGCATGACATCGGCAGCTCCGGTCCGGTGGTGCTCGAGCCAGACTATTCGAAGCTCAAGGTGGTCGGACTGACGTACGATGTCGCGGAGTCTTACGTGCCGATGAACATCACCGTTTCGTACGCGGGACAGGACGGAACGCCCAGACCGTTTCTCATGATCATCAATTGGCTGCGCATCGGGACGGACTGGAAGGTCGCCGCTGAGATCATTCTCCCCGTACCGCCGGCACCCGCGTCGAAGGGCTAGAGCTGTTCCCGGCGGTGTTGCGACGGGATAGTAGCCGGTGCGTTGACCGGCGTGGTCGCGCCCCGGAGTCCCAGCACGGCCTCCCTGCATTCGACCATCGCGCGGGCCTCCCGCACGATCTGCTTCACGTTCGTTGCGGGGAGGTCCGCCATGCCTCCGTGCCGTTAGATCTCGCTTCGCGGAACGCCTAATCCCAGATGCATGAGCTGAGCTACAATCACGTCTGCTTCGAGGCGGCCGTCTCAAGCTGATGAATGACCGGGTTGGGCGCATTGCTGCTGGGCTGGTCTCGGAGCCCCTCGACGCAGAAGCCGAGGGGCCGAACGCTCAAATCTCAGTTCCTTCGGCCAGTGTCAGAGCATCCTCGACGTCGACGCCGAGGTACCTGACTGTGCTCTCGATCTTGGTATGGCCGAGCAGGATCTGAACCGCCCGCAGGTTGCCGGTCCGCTTGTAGATCAACGACGCCTTCGTGCGGCGAGGGAGTGGGTGCCATAGTCCTCGCTGCGCAGCCCGATGCCTGTGACCCACTCATCGACGAGGCGTGCATACTGCCGGGTGCTGATGTGCGTGACACCTTCGAGCCTGCTGGGGAAGGCAAAGTCGTCGAGTGTTCCGCCTCTGGCCTCAAGCCATGCCAGGATGCTGGTGTGAATCGCCCCGGGATTTTCGGAGGCTCCAACTCTTGAGAGACTGGAGCCATGACGAAGCATACCCCACCCTTTTCCCCTGAGGTTCGCGAGCGGGCAGTCCGGCTGGCCCGGGAGCATGAGAGCGAGCACGGTTCGCAATGGGCCGCGATCCAGTCGATCGCGGCCAAAATCGGTTGCTCTGGCGAAACGCTGCGCAAGTGGGTCCGTCAGGCCGAGCGCGACCGGGGCGTGCGGGCCGGACCGACGACGGATGAGCGCGAGCGGATCAAGGCGCTGGAGCGGGAGAACCGCGAGCTCCGGCAGGCCAACGAGATCCTCAGGAAGGCGAGCGCGTATTTTGCCCAGGCGGAGCTCGACCGCCGGTTCCGGTCATGATCGCCTTCATCGACGATCATCGTGCGCTCTACGGGGTCGAGCCGATCTGCAAGGTTCTGCCGATCGCCCCGTCGACGTACCACGCCCATGCCGCGCGACGAGCCGATCCCGGGAGGCTGTCGGCTCGAGCCAAGCGGGACGCGGCACTCATGGTCGAGATCCGGCGCGTGTACGAGGCAAACTTCCGGGTCTACGGCGTGCGCAAGGTCTGGCGGCAGCTCGCCCGCGAAGGGATCATTGTGGCGCGCTGCACGGTGGTCCGGCTGATGCGAACGATGGGCTTGGCTGGCGTCGTCCGGGGGCGGAGGGTTCGCACCACCGTTCCCGATCCGGCGGCGGCCTGCCCGCTCGACCGGGTCAATCGACAGTTCAGGGCCGAATGCCCGAACCGGCTATGGGTGGCGGATTTTACCTACATCGCCACCTGGGGCGGCTTCGTCTATGCGGCCTTCGTGATCGACGTCTTCGCCCGCCGGATCGTGGGCTGGCGTGTGTCGCGCTCGGCCCGGGCCGACTTCGTGCTCGATGCCTTGGAGCAGGCCCTGCACGAGCGCCGCCCCTTCGCCGGCAGCGGCCTCGTCTGTCACTCGGATCGCGGATCGCAATATGTGAGCATCCGCTACACCGAGCGCTTGGCCGAGGCGGGCGTCGAACCCTCCGTCGGCAGTGTTGGCGACTCGTACGATAACGCTCTCGCCGAGACGGTGATCGGCCTGTTCAAGGCGGAGGTCATCCATCGACGCGGGCCGTGGCGGTCCTTTGAGGCGGTCGAGTACGCCACGCTGGAATGGGTGGACTGGTTCAACCACCGTCGGCTGCTCGAACCAATCGGCCACATCCCTCCCGCCGAGGCGGAGGCACGCTATTATGCCCAGGCCGAGGTCCAAGCCTTGGCCGCCTGAGCCAAACCAAACGGCCTCCGGAAAACCCGGGGCGATTCACGCAGAGCAGTCGGGTAGGCGTCGTTGGTCGACTGCGCCATGTTGACGTCGTCGTTGGGGTGAAGCGCGGCGTAGTCGCCGGGCTTCCTGCCCATCAGACCGAGGGCGACGTTGGCGATGACCTCGTTGGCGTTCATGTTCGTCGAGGTGCCGGCCCCGCCCTGGATGGCGTCGACGACGAAGGATTCGGCGTAGCGGGCCTCGGTCGCGACCTTGATGCAGGCGCGATCGATGGCGTCGGCCTTCGTCGCATCGAGATACCCGAGGCGCTTGTTGGCTCGGGCCGCCGCTTGCTTGACCAGCGCGAGGCCCCGGACGAACTCCGGAAAGTGACCGACCGGGACGCCGGTGATCGGGAAGTTCGTCACCGCGCGCTTGGTGTGGATGCCCCAGAGGGCGTCGGCCGGGACATCGCCGTCACCGAGCAGGTCGTGCTCGGAGCGCGTCTTGGCGGTGTCGAGATCCACGGTGCGGACGGTGGCGACCGCGAGCTCGGTGGGCGGATTTCGCTCCATCGGGACTTCCGCGACCGGAGCACTTCCGTCCTGGCTCACGTCAGTCTGTGTCTTGGACATGTGGGTGGCCCCCTGTCGGAAATGCTCGGCCCGCAATCGCCGCGTCGAACCCATCGTCGTCTGCCGCCGGTCAGAAATCGACCGAGTCGCTCGGGTGCGCGACGCGCTCCTTCAGAGCGTCGGACATCGGGAAGTTCAGGTTCTCGTTGTGGGGCGGGATCGGGCTTTCGAACCACTTGGCGTAGAGCTTGGTGAAGGCACCCGACGCCATCATGCCCTTGAGGACGTCGTCGGCGAGCGCCTTGAACTCGGGGTCGTCCTTTGGCAGCATCAGCCCGTAGGGCACCAGCGTGTACGTCTCGGGCAGGAAGGCGTACGCGGCGGGATCGGGCGCGCGAGCCTTCAGGCTGGCGAGTAGAATGTCGTCCTCCATGAAGGCGGCGGCGCGCCCGCTCTGGAGCGTCAGCATGGACTCTGCATGGTCCTTGCCCTGGATGATGTTGAACGTGCCGCCCTTGGCCTTGATGCCGAACGCGAAGCCGGTGGCGTTCGAGCCCTGCGTGACGACCACGGTCTTGCCGTCGAGCCCCTTCACGTCGTGGATGCCGGAGGAGACCTTGGTCAGCCACCGCGCCGACGAGACGAAGATCGCGACCGTGAAGGAGACCTGCTTCAGCCGGGCGGGGCTGCTCGACGTCGCCCCGCATTCCATGTCGATGGTCCCGTTCTGGATGAGCGGGATGCGGTTGGACGAGTCGACCGGCTGAAGCTTGACTGCGAGCTTGTCGAGCTTGAGGTCGGTTTTGATCCTGTCGACGACCTGCGCGCACAGGTCGAGGGAGAAGCCTACGGGCTTCTGGCCGTTGTCGAGATAGGAGAACGGGATCGAGGACTCCCGGTAGCCGAGCGTCACGCTGCCGGTTCGCTTGATCTTGGCCAGCATCGGGCTCTCGGCCGATGCCGCCGTGGCGGCGAGGCCGAGTGCGAGCGCGCAAGACAGCCGTACGAAGTTCTTGCCCTGAAACATCGATCATCTCCTCTGGATAGATACGGACCTCGGTCGGGTCTCGGGGGGCCTGACCACACGGCGCGCCGCGGGACGGGTTTGGTCGGCTAGGCTGAAGCACTTTGAGCCGCGCCGGTCGGCGTCACGACGCCGACCGGGGACAGGAACTCGGCATCGTCCTCGACCGGGGCGCCGAGCTCGTTCTCCCACTTGGCGACGACGGCGGTCGCGACACCGTTGCCGATGACGTTCGTCATGGTGCGGCCCATGTCGAGGAAGGCGTCGATGCCGACCAGCAGGACGAGACCGGCGGTGGGGAGGTTGAACGAGGGGATCGTCGCCGCCACCACGACTAGGGAGGCCCGGGGCACGCCGGCGATGCCCTTGCTGGTCACCATCAGGACCAGCAGCATGGTGATCTGCGTCGAGAGGTCCATCTCGATGCCGAAGGCCTGCGCGACGAACAGGGCCGCGAAGGTCTGGTACATCATCGAGCCGTCTAGATTGAACGAGTAGCCCAGCGGCAGCACGAAGCCGGTGATGCGCTCCGAGACGCCGAACTTCATCAACTGCTCGACCATCTTCGGGAAGGCGGCCTCGCTGCTCGACGTGGAGAAGGCGATCATCATCGGTTGCCGCAGCAGGCGCAGCAGGGTCTTGATCGCCCCGCCGAGCACCACGGTTCCGGCCGCGATGATGACGACCCAGAGAACCGCGAGGCCGAAGTAGAAGGCGCTGACGAACTTCCCGTAGGTCACCAGCACGCCGACGCCCTGCGTGGTGATGACGGCCGCCATCGCGGCGAACACGCCGACCGGCGCGAAGCGCATCACGTAGTCGGTGAACTTGAGCATGATCGGGACGATCTCGTCGATCGACTTGGCGACGGTCGGGGCGAGCGAGGTCTTCACGGAGCTCAGGGCGAAGCCGAAGAAGACGGAGAAGACGAGGATCTGAAGCACCTCGTTGGTCGCCATCGCCTGGACGATGCTGACGGGCACGACGTGCGCCACGAAATCCTTGAGGTTCAGGGCACCGGTCTGCAGGTTCATGGTGGCGCTGGCTTCAGGGAGCGGCAGGTTCAGGCCGTGACCGGGATGCAGGAGGTTGGCGAGCAGGAGGCCGATGGACAGGGACACCACGGAGGCGGTGATGAACCAGCCCAGCGCCTTGAAGGCTACCCGGCCAACGGCGCCGCCACTCGCGCCGAGGCTGGAGATGCCGGAGACGATGGTGGCGAACACCAGCGGTGCGATGATCATCTTGATCATGCGCAGGAAGACGTCCGACACGATGGTAAAGTACCCGGCAATTGCCTTGGCCTCGGCCGGCGTCGCGAAAGTGTTGCACAGGTAACCGGTCGATATTCCGAGGAACAAGCTGACCATGATGTATGTGGTCAGCCTGTTCGAGGCGTGAGGTTTGCTGCTCACCTGCATGACGTCGTCCTCCGCGCCACCGAGTGGAGCGGCAATCGAGCGTGGCGCTTGTTTTTATTGCGTCTCGGCTGCCGGAAACGATCAGGATTGGAGAGGCCCGTCGGCCTATCCGAGCTTGGACAGCACAGCCGTGCGCGCCTGCGTCGAGGGCACGTTGCGGGCGCGGACCGCCTCGATCAGCCGATCGATGTCCGCCGTGGTGTTGAACATCCCGAGCGACACCCGGATGCCGTCGCGCTCGGGCGAGACGCGGATGCCGTTCTGCGTGAAGTAGTCGAGCCACTCTGCCGCCGGCAGGGCGATGACGTAGATATGCGGCGCGCGGTGCTGGCGGTCGCGCGGGCCGACCAGGCCGACATCGAGTTCGTCGAGGCGCTCGATGAGGTAGTCGCCGAGGTCGAAGCAGTGGCCCTCGATGTTCTCGATGCCGACCGTGTTGATGAGGTCGATGGCGGCACCCAGGCCCTGGATGGCCGGGAGGTTGTAGTTGCCGAGCTCGAACCGGCCCGCCGTCGCCGGCAGGGCCATGTTGTCCTCGCGGGCGATGAAGTCGGTCGGCGGCTCGGCGAGGCTGGCCGCGGCGAGGTAGGCCGGCTCCATCTCGATCTTGGAGGAGTCCCAGTAGAGCAGGCCCAACCCCTGGGGCACCAGCAGGCCCTTGTGGGTGCCCGAGCCGATGAAGGTCGCCTTCATCGTCTTGGCGTCGATGGGCGTCACGCCGATGCCCTGCATCACATCGACGACGAAGTAGAGGCCGTGCCGCTCGCAAAGCTCGCCGACGCTCTCGACATCGAACCGATGGCCGGCGTGGAAGGTGACGTGCGACATGGAGATCGCCCGCGTCCTGTCGTCGATGTGCGAGCGGAAGCTGTCGGCGTTCACCACCTGGGTCATCGGGATGAACACGACCTCGACGCCCTTCTTCTTCAGGTTGAGGAAGGCGTAGGCGTTGTTCGGATGGTCGCCGTGGATCATCAGCACCTTGTCGCCGGCCTTCAGCGGCAGCGCGTTGGCGGCGATGTTCATGCTCTCCGAGGTGTTCTTGGTGAATGCGATCTCGTGGGGCTGCGCGCCGAGCAGCGTCGCGACCTTGGCGCGGGTCTCTTCGAGGCGGCTGAGCCAGACTTGCTTGGGGCCGGCGGTCTCGAACCCTTCGCGCAGGAAGCGCTCGTACGCCTCCTTCACGGGGCGGGAGAGCGGGGTCTGGAAGCCGCTGTCGAGATAGACCACGTGCTCGGCGGCCGGAAACGCCTGACGAACGGCGGCGACGTCGTAGTGCTGGGTCATGATACCCTCCGGTAGCGCAGACGCGACGAGGCGTTGCGCCGGAAGTCCCGGCGAGCCTTCGACCCATCTCAAGCTTTGAATGGCGGCAGTGCTAATTTATCTGCCAATCCGTGCCCAAAAGCCGGGCATGTCAGTGGCATGACAAGAAAATACACTACATCCGCTACGCGTCGAGCCGGATCATCATCCAGCGGTATTTTTCATTCCGAAAATTGAGAATTATCGAAATCTTCGTTGTCTTGCAGGATGGTGCTGGACAGGAGGGCGGCCGCTTCCTGCAGGGGCTCGATGAACGCGTCGAGGTCCTCGAAGCCGACGCGGGCGGAGGGCACCGACACGCCCAGGCAAGCGATCAGGTCCCCCTTCGGCGAGACGATGGGCACGGCGCAGCCGACGACGCCGAGTACGTATTCCTCGTTGGTTTTCGCCCAGCCCCTGCGCCGGATCACGTCGAGCTGAGCGAGAAGCGTCTTCGGGTCCGCGATGGTCGTCGGAGTGTACTGCGCGAGCGGAAGGGAGTGGGCGAGTCGTTGCCGGACCTTGGTAGGCAGCCGGCTCATGTAGATCTTGCCCGTCGAGGTGCAGTGGAGCGGTGCGGCTGATCCGGGATTGAACTGCAGGCCCTGCTGTTGCTTCGTCTGCACGCTGTCGACGTATGCCACCGCGTTGTCGCGGACGATGCCGATCTCGCACTGCTCGCCGATCCGGTCGGCCACCGCGCTCAGGACCGCGTGCCGCCGCACGGTGCGGAAGGCTGCCCCGATGGTCTTGGCCGAGAGGGTGACCAGCGTGCTCCCGACGACATAGCGCTTCGTGCCGAGGGCCTTCTGGATTAGACCGCGGTCCTCAAGGTTGCCGATAAGTCGATGCGCGGTGGGAAGCGGCAGGGCGAGGGCCGAGGCGATCTCGGCCGCCGACAGTGCCTTCCGCTGCTCGGCCACGAAGGTCAGGATGGCCAGGGCCCGATCCAGTGGCGCGTCGCGCGACCTGTCAAGTTCATCGGCCACGTTGGCTTCCTCGTACGGCTTACGCTCGGCTGTGCCCTAGTTGCACGAACATGCAAGGGCTACCGACCGGCGATGCCTCATCGAGACCTGAGCTCAAAGCGCACACTTTCGCCCTACCGCCTCCGGGAAGGCTGCGTCCGCCTCGGTGTCTTTCTGCCCGAAAGCGGACCGGCGGAAATCCACCCCGAGCAGCCCTTCCGCACCCGACCCATGTAGGTCGTCAATCTACCTGCTCGGCCCGCTTGGAAGCGGACGTAGATGCTCTCGGCTGGAAGATGATCCGCTTTGTGAGAGAAGGCGGCATCGCATGTCACAACCGTGCAGATCGGTTCGTCATAGCTTCGAACGTCGATCGCCGGCGCTCCGAGCACAAGGACGAGACATGAGCGAGATTAAGCGATTGGTCTGGAACGAGGTGGCCCCGAAGGGGGCCAAAGCGCTCTATGGCATTCATCACTACATCACCACTGACACCGATCTACCCAATGAGCTGATCCATCTCGTCTTTCTGCGAGTGTCGCAGATTAATGGCTGCGCGCACTGCATCGACTTGCACACCCGGGATCTTCTTAAGACGATGCCGTTCGAGAAGGTCGCTCTGGTTCCGGTCTGGGCCGAGGTACCTCACCTGTTTCCTGACCAATACCGCGCCGCGCTCGCGTGGGCGGAGGAAGTCACGCTGGTCGGCGATACGCACGCTTCCGATGAGGCCTATGCGGCGGCAAGCACAGCATTCGCGTCCAAGGATCTCGTGGACCTCACGATCACCATCGCGGCGATGAACGCGTTCAACCGCCTCGGCGCACCCTTCCGCCTCCCGGTCCAGGCACAAATTTAGTCGGTTCTGCGCTCCGTCAGGGGCGGCGCCAGCGCCGTCCCATTCCCGCGGATGTCAATCGATCTCCGGCGGCAGTTCCACGTCTCACGTCGCTGATTTTTTCCGGGGCATGTCACATTGGGACGGACCCGCCTCGTCATTTGTTCGACGGACGCCTGAATGCGGCAAGGAGCCGCCCCGTCCGTTCTCGAACAAGGAGACAGGAACCATGAAGATCGTGGTGATTGGCGGAAGCGGCCTCATCGGCAGGCATCTGACGGCCGAACTGTCGCGACAAGGACATGAGGCCATTGCGGCTTCGCCGAGCAGCGGGGTGAATGCGCTGACGGGCGAAGGCTTGGCCAAAGTTCTTGCCGGAGCCGACGTCGTCGTTGACGTGTCGAACTCTCCGTCCTTTGAGGACGCGGCGGTGCTCGACTTCTTCGAGCGCTCTGGCCGCAACCTCCTCGCCGCGGAGCGCGAAGCGGGTGTGAAACATCACGTCGCCCTATCCATCGTCGGCACGGACCGCCTGGAGGGGAACGGATACTTTCTCGCGAAGGTCGCGCAGGAGCGACTGATCGCAGCTTCTGACCTTCCCTACACCGTCGTCCGGGCCACGCAATTCTTCGAGTTCGTCGCGACGATTGCCCAGGCTTCCGTCGCAGGCGACCGCATCGTTGTTCCCGATGCCGACTTCCAGCCGATCGCCGCCGCCGATGTAGCCGCAGCGCTCGCCGAAGTCGCGCTTGCTCCCCCGTGCAACGCGACGATCGAGATCGCCGGGCCGGACCGCCTGCCGTTCCGCGACTTCGTCGCCCACTCGGTCGCATCCACCGGCGACCGTCGGGAGGTGCTAGCCGACAGGGCGGCGCGCTACTTCGGCGCTGCGCTCGATAAGGGTTCGCTTGTTCCCGAGCATGCGGAAGCGGCACGGCTCGGGCCGACGCGGTTCGAGAGTTGGCTCGCTGCTGCCTGAACCGCTGCGCTTCTCCTCATCCACGAAGAAAGGCCCTTCCATGTTCAGAGCATTTCTGCTGGGCGCCCTCGTTGCCGTCTCCGTCGTTCCCGCGATTGCGGCCGATGTTGCGAGGGGCGAGGCCCGGGTCACGACGATCTTTGACCATCCACTACCTTCAGTTCCCGGCAAGAGCCTGCGCGGCGTCCTCGTCGAGTACGGTCCGGGCGGGTCCTCACCGTCCCACACCCACGCCGCATCTGCCTTCATCACGGCAACTGTGATCGAGGGCGAGGTGCGCAGCCGGATCAACGACGGCCCGGAGAAAGTCTTCCGCGTCGGGGAGAGCTTTGTCGAAATGCCCGGTGATCACCACGGTGTCAGCGCTAATGCCAGCGACATCGAGCCCTCCAAGCTCCTCGCCGTCTTCGTCGTGGACACGGCTGACCGGGTGTTGACGACGCCGGACCGACCCTAACAGCGGCGGCGCGGGAACTCAGCTGTTCAAGGCGGCGAGGATAGCCGATGGTCATCCACATTCGCTCAACCGGCTTCGTTTACGAGGAACGGGCCATGTCGCAGGCCGAAATTGCCACGGCGACCTTCGAGGTCCATCGCGCGCGGCTGTTGCGCATCGCCTACCGCATGCTTGGCTCGCGCAGCGAAGCGGAGGATGTCGTGCAGAATGCCTGGCTGCGCTGGGTGGCGGTGGACCAGACGAAGGTCTCTGCTCCCTATCCGTTCCTCGCGCGCATCGTTACGCGCCTCTGCCTCGACGAGATGAAGTCGGCCCGCGCCCGCCGGGAGACCTACGTCGGCGCTTGGCTGCCCGATCCACTCGTCGAGAACCAGGAGGATGGGCTGGACAAAGATGACCTAACGCTGACGCTGATGATGGCGCTGGAGCGTCTGTCGCCGCTCGAGCGGGCGGCATTTCTCCTCCACGACGTCTTCGGCGTGCCGCTCGGCGAGGTGGCAGACACGCTTGACCGGGAGGCGGCGGCCGTGCGCCAACTCGCCGTCCGGGCACGGCGGAACGTGGAGGCTGCGCGTCCGCGCTTCCCCGTAGAGCGCGAAGAGGGCGAGCGGATTGCACAGGCCTTCTTCGCGGCATCCACCAGCGGCGACACCGCAGCGCTGCGTACACTTCTCGCCGAGAATGCGGTGCTGCGCTCCGATGGCGGCGGCAAGGTTTTGGCCTTCATCAACCCCATCACTGGATTGGACCGCCTCCTGCGCATGTTCGAGGGTGTGCGGCGCAAATGGGGGCAAGGCTGGGCGCAGATACTCGAACCCGTCTGGATCGACGGCTTGCCCGGCTATATCAGCCGCGAACGCGGCGACGTTCTCCAAACAACTGCGCTCGCCATCGAGGACGGCCAAATCACCGCGATCTACATTACCCGCAATCCCGACAAGCTCCGCCACGTCGCGCAGGCGCTCGCGGTGGCACCGGTCCCTACCTCGCGGACACAGTGATCAGGCAGCGGGCGCCCCCGGGTCGGCTTGCCTGACATTCAGCCTCTCAAGATGTGCCCCGGTCGTTGGAGGCTGAAGGCAATAACCGCCGAGGTCGCGGCCGACTGCCCCTTGGTCTTCGGTTGACAGTAGGAAGCAGGCGCGGCGCGATGTCCGCTCTCCCCTGCTGCCGATCAATAGCAGACCGACGGAAAACCACCCTACCCGGCCGCCCGGACCGCCGTCGGCGCTTCTCCAAAGTCCTCCGCCCCACGGTTGCTTGAGACACCCCGTTAGCGGACGGTCTCCGCCTCAGGGGTGAGAACGATGACGACGACTACAGGAGCGGTTGCCGGTGCGGTCGGACTTGGCCGGGGTGGGCGCATGTCCAGGCAGCGCAAGCGGGACGCGGTGTTGCGGCTTCTGCGTGGTGAGGACCTGGAGAGCGTCTCGCGCGGCCTGGGCGTGACGGCGGCGACCTTGTCGGGCTGGCGCGATGCTTTCCTGGCGGCGGGCGAGGCCAGCCTGTCCACCCGGCCCCTCGATGCGGACGCGCTGGAGAGCGGGCGTCTCAAGGCCAAGCTCGGCGAGATGCTGCTTGAGCGCGAGCTGCTGGAGGCCAAGGTCGCCGCCCTGGAGGCGCGTGGCGCCGGCCCTTTGGCCCGCAGGCGGTCGCGGCCATGAGCCGGACCGTCTCGCCGGCCAGCGGCAGCGTCTACGGGCTGGCTCGGGTGTGCCGGATCTGGCGCGTGTCGCGCGCCACCGTCCACCGGCATCTCTCACCGCCCCGCTCAGGGCTCGGATCGGAGGCCGGGTCCGATCCCGCGCGGCGGCCCGGCCCGGTCGGGGCGATGCCGGATGCCGCACTGCTCATGCGGATCCGCGCCATCCTGGCCGACAGCCCCTTCCACGGCGAAGGCCATCGCAAGGTCTGGGCACGGCTGCGCATGAAGGGCGTGCGCACCTCCAAGCGCCGGGTGCTGCGCCTGATGCGCGCCCACGACCTGTTGGCCCCCACGCGGGTCGGTACGCCGCGCGGTCCGCGCAACCACGACGGCACCATCATCCCGGACAGGGTCGACACGATGTGGGGCACCGACCTGACCACCACCTGGACGGCCGAGGGGCAGGTCGCGGTGTTCGTGGCCATCGATCACTGCTCGGCCGAGTGCGTGGGCATCCATGCGGCCCGCCGGGCCACGCGCTTCGAGGCGCTGGAGCCGATCCGCCAAGGGGTGCGGCAGCGCTTCGGCGGCTTCGCGGCCGAGATCGCTTCCGGCCTGAGCGTCCGGCACGATCACGGAAGCCAGTACATGGCGGACGCCTTCCAGGCGGAGCTCGCGTTCCTAGGCATCGCGAGTTCGCCCGCCTTCGTGCGCGCCCCGGAGGGGAATGGCTGCGCCGAGCGCTTCATCCGCACCCTCAAGGAGAACCTGTTGTGGGTCGAGCACTTCGATACGGTCGAGGATCTGCGCCACGGCCTGCTGGCGTTCCGGGATCTCTACAATGAGACTTGGCTGATCGAGCGACACGGGTTCCGGCCACCGGCCGATATCCGCGCTGCGCAGCTACCACCCGCGGCCATTGCCGCGTAGGCTTCAGATCGGTGTCTCACAATCCGCAGGCGGTACAAAAGCGGCCGTTCGTCAGCCTTCCGGCAACTTCGGCTCGGGATGACATTCGGACCGTGATCCTTGAACCAAAGACAGATGCTGAAAATCGCCGTCTGTGGCGATGTCAGGTTCGTCCAGACGGAATGGGAGCAGAGGCGATCGCCTCCCAGCCGTTTGCCTTCATCCCGCGAAACTTTCTCTCCGATGGCCTCGTATGGGCCCACACTGCCCCGTTCATCGGGGTTCGGACTGAAGGAAAGACGATGCTCACTCAGAACACCGGCCGCCGCACGGCCCAGGCGCTCGCCCTGACCCTCGCGCTCAGCCTCGGAGCCAGCGGCGCGGCCTACGCCAAGAACCCGATGGTCGGCGGGGCGCCGATGTACGCCCAGAAGACCATCGTCGAGAACGCGGTCAATTCGAAGGATCACACCACCCTCGTCGCTGCCGTGAAGGCCGCGGGCCTCGTCGATACGCTGAACGGCCTGGGCCCGTTCACGGTGTTCGCCCCGACCAACGCCGCCTTCGCCAAGCTGCCGCCGGGCACGGTGGAAAGCCTCGTGCAGCCGCAGAACAAGGCGACGCTGACGAAGATCCTGACCAATCACGTGGTCCCGGGTGTCTACACCGCCAAGGACCTGATGGCGCTGGCCAAGAAGGGTGGTGGACAGGGCGTGCTGACCACCGTCGAGGGCGAACCACTCGCCGTCGAGGTGCAGGGCAAGAAGGTTCTCGTCACCGACCAGAAGGGCAACACCGCCACGGTGACCATCCCGAACGTCATGCAGTCGAACGGCGTCATCCACGTCATCAACGCCGTGCTGATGCCGTAACGCGCAGTGCCCGCGGCCCGTGAGGGCTGCGGGCTTCGACAGCGCGTGGCCTTTCAGATCACGCGAGCGCCGGCAGGCGTGCCCGCCGCGCCCGGTCATTCGGCGATGAGCTTGCCGGTGTAGATCACCGGACCCGTGGGTTGGCCGCTCGGTGAGCCTCCGGGCGGCTCGACCGAGACCGCGATTACCCCGTCCGGTGCGGTGTCCTGCGGGAGCCTCACCTGACTCGGCGCCGTTCCGACGAGGCCGAGTGGCTTTGCCCCTCCTGCGCCGACGTACCACAATTCCAGACTCCGCCCGGCGGGCGCGTCGGCACCGACGGGCCTGACTTCTGCGAGGCCGGTCTGCGTGTCGACACGCACGATCAGCGCCGGCAGCGCCCCGCCTCCCTGCACGACAGCCAGATAGCGCCCTCCCGCCGGGGTTCGTGACGGGCCGACTGCCACGAACAGCGCGAGGCCCGCGGCGAGCAGGCCTGACCCTGCCGCGGCGATCCGCCAGCGCCTCACCTGCCGCCACAGGCGGCGAAGTTCACCTCGCGCTACGTCGGTCGCGTCTGGCAGCGCGCGCAGCAGCGCTTCGCGGACCCGCGGCGGCGACGCCACGGGTGGCACGGCCTCCATCAGCGGCGCCAGGCGCCGCTCCCACTCGCGGATGCGGCTGGCTGTGCCGGGGTCTTGGCTCGCCTCGCGCTCCAGCGCCGCCCGCTCCCGCGCGTCGAGTGTCCCGAGGGCGTACTCGGCCGCGCGCATGTCATGCTCGGACGTCGGGTCCATGCCGGGCTGGCCGCTGCCGGTCACGAGACAGCCTCCAGGCAGGACTTGAGGCCTGCGAGTGACCGGTGCAGCCAAGTCTTGATGGTGTTGACCGGCCGGTCGAAGTGCCGCGCCAACTCCTCCCGAGATTGCCCTTCGCAATAGGCCAGCACGACGCAGTCCCGGTGCTTGGGGTCGAGACGGCCGAGGCAGGCCAGGAGGGCGTTCCGGTCCATGAAATCTGCCGCCCCATCGTGCGGATCGATCAGCCGCGCCACCCAATCCTCGCCGGTATCCAATTCCGGGCCCTGATGCTCGACCTTCCGCCGTACGCTGTCGATGGCGCGATTGCGGGCGACGGTGCAGAGCCACGGTAGCGGCGGGCCGGCCTCGGGCTTGTAGCTGCCCGCGGCCTGCCAGATGCGCATGTAGACGTCCTGAAGCACGTCCTCGGCCAAGCCACGGTCACGCTGGATACGCAGGATCAGGCCGTAAAGTTTCGGGCTCGTGAGATCGTAGAGTTCGGCCAGCCGATTTGCCTCGCCCCGGGCGATACCAGCGAGCAGTCGGCGCAGCGTGGCGTCGTCGGCCAAGTTGGCTCCCTACAAACTCCCAGGCGCCTTCTGTCGGACGCCCAACCGGATGCTGCTTTAACCCAAACTGCCTAGCCGTGACGATCCCTCACGCGCGCTAGCCTCGCTGAGTGGGCCTCGAGGTGGCCGCTTTCAAAATCCTCGGAGCGGCGGCTGCGGAGATGTCGCTGAGGGCGGGATGCGGAGGTTGACCGATCCCTCGCAAAGGGACTTTCCGCGGTCGACCCATGCCAGTTGTTACGATGACCGTCGGCGCTTCCCAAAAGCGGTCATCAACCGGCGGCCCTGCAGTTGAGGACCGAGGTGATATTGGAAGTCGTTACCACGGCTGACCATCACCGAACGACCATTCCTCCTTGTCGACAAAGACCATGTTGATCATGATGTCGTCTGGTCTGACGCTCAGCTTCAGTTTCAGCTCGTCGGCGACGAAACGATAGAAAGCAAACTTAGTATCCTTCTTTTTGCCGACGGTGCTAGTTACCTGGATTAAGATGAAGTCTGGGGACCGATTGAAGCCAAGAAATTGCGGATCATAGATGAGGTTGTCAGCTGTGTGCTCGCCAACCACCACAAAGCGGTCGCCATCGGGTGCTTTGAGGACGTCGACGATGCCTCGATAGACGATGTCCGCCAAAGCAGTGCGGTACTCGGGGCTTTTCCCCTGGATCAGATCGATACGTGCAAAAGGCATGATGACCTCCTCGGGCAGGATTGCGGTCGGCCCGCAGCCGGGACCGACCGCCGGACGCTCAGGTACGATTGTCGATCTCCGGCACACCGCTGCTCCGGTCGGCATAGGCGGCCAGGAAGGTCGGCCGGGTCTGCCAGCGCTGCCAGAAAGCATCGAGATGCTCGAAGCGCTCATCGAGCGGAGTGGCGTTCACCGGGAACTTGGAGAACGCAATGGCCGTCGCCAGCGTGATGTCCGAGAACGTCGGCTGATCGCCTCCCAGCAACCACTCGCGGCCGTCGGCGAGATGCCGGTCGACGAGACCAGCATGCGTCAATGCCACCTTGCGGGAATGCTCGCCCCAGGCGGGGTTGCTGGTCAGTTCGAGCTTCGGGCCCAGACCCTGGTGCAGGACATGGAAGGCGGTGACGATGGGATAGAGGATGTGCACCCACACCCGGTTGTCCCACATCTGATCAAGGCCGCGCTCGTGCGCAGTCCCGCCCATGATCTTGCGGCCTTCGAACGTGTCGTCGAGGTAGCGAGCGATTGCGGAGGTCTCGCTGAGATAGGAGCCATCCGCGAGCGCGAGGGTCGGCGTCTCGCCCCAGGCGTTCATCTTCAGGTGCTTCCAGCCCCGCTGCTCGCCCACCGGTGACATGTCGTAGATCGTCGCGTCGAAGCGGTCGGCGATGCCCTTCTCGTGCATGAAGATCCGCAGTCGCTGCGGGTTCGGGAAGGCCGAGGGTGAGGTGTAGAGCTTGAGCTTGTCGGACATCGTCCTCTCGCTTTCCTGAGAAATTGCCTGTCTGTCAGATGACAGGTAGAAAGCTATGACCCCAATCTTGCGCTGTCAACCCCTGTCTGCCATATGACAGATGGAGGTTGGAAATGGCAGCGACGTTGAAGAGGGATGTGCGAGAGGCGATCCTCGTGGCCGCAAGGGAAGCGGCGATGGCTTATGGCTACGGCGGCATCAATTTTCGCGACCTTGCGGAAGCGGTCGGCATCAAGGCTGCAAGCATCAACTACTACTTCGCAAACAAGGCTATCCTCGGCGAGGCGGTTGCACGGCGCTACTGGGAAGATATTGCACGCGATCTTGAAGCTATTTCGACGAATGCGCAGAGCCCGATAGAAGCGCTGCGGCAATACCCTGGCATTTTTCGCCTCTCTCTGGAGCGCAACAATCGCATGTGCCTCAGCAGCTTCATGGCGACAGAATATGACGTGTTGCCTGATGGGGTCTTGAGGGAGGTTCAGACCTTCGCTGACGTGAACACCGCTTGGCTACGCGAGCAGTTAGTTGCTGCAAAGCTCGCGAAGCCGAAGGACAGCGAGACGAGAGCTCGCGCGATCTATGCTGCTGTAGCCGGAGCTCAGATCATTGCTCGAAGCCGCGCGGACCTAAATCTGTTCGACACTTTGGTCCGGAGTTATCAGGAGGCGGGACTGCTCCCGAGCTGATTAAAAGCGCGCGTGGACAAGGTCCGCTTCCATGCATTGCCGACCATAAGCGGACAGGCAGAAATCCACCCACCCCAGTTATCCCGACGAGCCTACTGGCGAGACAGAAGCTGGCCGAAAGCTGCCGGTCCGCTTCTGAGAGGGGCCGCCGCAAAACCGGACGGCCTCCTATCGACCCAACTCAGCCATCGGGAACGCCATTTGCGTTTCTCCAAAGCGGTCGTTCGTCGGCCGCTCCGCAAGTTCGGCTCGGGGTGGGCTGCAGACCTTAGCCCCTCTCCCGAGAGCGGCCATTCCGCTTCCAATGGGTGAGGCCTCTTCTTGCCCTTACCACTAGCGACCAGTTCGCTTCGCGATATCGAGGAGACGCTGGGTCTCTGTCAGCGTCACATTCAACTTCGCGTGCGCTTCGCGAAGCTCTACAATCAGTCCTGCCGTGCGCCTCATCTCCGCTCGACATTTGTGGAGCTGTAGCTTGGCCGGTTGTTTTGTGCGCTTTTGCCCGCGATCGAGTACCTCAGCGAAAGGCACCGCCATCAGAACGGTGCCACGCGCATCGGCGATCTCGAAGCCATACCGGATTGGGTTCTTCGAAGTGGAGGCCAGATCGGAGCCCATTCCCGGCACGGCCTTGATAGCCTCAAGATATGCCGCCTCAACGCTGGCGAAATCCAAGCCTTCGTCGTCGTTGTCCAGACCGTCGGGACCACGGAGGTGGAAGTAGTATTTAGGCATCTACCGTTCGCGATGAAGGTGCCCTCTTAATGCTAGCGTGCTCTATTCGATCTGGATCGTCAAGGTTCAGGGCGTACAGCGGAAATCTTGGTCGATCAGTCGCGCCCTTGGAGAACAGAACTTCGAATCTTTGTGCTGCCTGAAAGCTGACGTGTCACGTTCGGCCCAGGCCGGCGTTACGATCTGCCCCCTGAGACCAAACGCGGCCGGGCTCTGCCAAACCGTGCCGCTCCCCCGCCGCGCTGACGCTGTCGAGCATCTCCGATCGCACCAGCGCGTGCTGGCCGCCCACATCCCACGCGAGGTGGGCAGATCCGTCGGTCATTCCTGCCCCAGCAGGTTCGTGAAGTTGGCGACGATCCCGGGCCTCCGGCCGCCCTTGCGGGACGAGGCCATCAACCGGACCCGGTAGCGGGCGCCGTCCGCCCCCTCGATCGTCCACTCGGAGGGCCGGTTCGCCGCCAGCACCGTCGGGATCTCGTCCACCAGCCATGCCAGGGGGATCGGCGCCGAAAAGTTACGCAAGGACCGGCCGACGTCGCTCGGCTGCAAGCCGAAGATCTGCGCCGCTGCGTTGGTGAACATGCGGATGTGGAGATCCGGTGTCAGGAGCACGCTCGCGATGTTCATGCCCTCGAACAGCGTGGCCTGATCGTCGGTCAACTGATCGACGGCCTCGATCTTGGACGCAAGCTCGGAATTCATTGTCTGAAGCTCCTCATTCAGAGACTGTGTCTCCTCCTTCGAAGCCTCAAGCTCCTCGTTGGCGGCCTGCATCTCTTCGTTGACGGAGTAAAGTTCCTCGTTCGAAGATTTTAGCTCCTCAAGGGACGTCTCATACTCCTCGATCACGGCCTGGAGCCGTTCGCGCGTCACGCTCAATTCGCGCTCCAGGCCCTGGAGCGCCGTGTCCCGCTCATTCGCTTTCAGGGCCTGCTGCCGCTCCCTCTCGACCGGCGCGGCCGCCTCGTTGAAAACGACCAGGAACAGCGGTTCGACCGCGCCGGGCGTGTTCAGCGGCTTGACCACAAGGGAGATCGACTGGAAACCGCCGTCCGGCAGTTCGACGCCGATGCCTTCGCGCACGACCTGGGTGTTGCCCTCGATCGCCTCGCGCAAGGCTGTCCGGAGATCCAGCCGTAGGCCTTTACGCGCCATCGCAGCCAGCTCCCGGGTCGGCTGGCCGGGCACGACCTCCAGGTGATCGCCGATCCGCGATGAGTAGTGCACGGCCTCGCCCGTCCGCGTCACGACCGCGTGGGGCGGCGTGAATTCGGACAGCATCTGCGTCTCGACCGCGTGCCGCAGGGCGGCGTGCGTCGTCGCGTTGCGCCGCTGCGGCTGGCCCGCACTTGCAAAGATCGGCGTGTCCGTCCCGGACATCGGCCGCAACCGGGCCGGCGGGATCGCGTCGCGAGCCTGGAAGATGCGGTGCTGCTTGTCGATCGTCTCGAACAGGTCCTCGAACCGCGTCACGTTCTCGGCCATGCCGATAAACAAATAGCCGCGCGGGCGCAGGGCGTAGTGCAGAACCGGCATCAGCTGTTGCTGGGCCTCGACGCCGAGGTAGATCATCAGGTTGCGGCAGGACACGAGATCGAGGCGCGAGAACGGCGGATCGCGCAGCACATTGTGAGGGGCGAAGGTGCAAAGGTCGCGCACGGCCTTCTCGACCACCGCGCTGTCGCCCTCGACGACGAAGTGCTGCCCGATCCGCTCAGGCGAGACGGCGGACAGGTAGGCCATCGGGTAGCGGCCAGTCCGGGCGACCGTGAGCGCGCGCTCGTCGATGTCAGTGGCGAAGACCTGCACGCGCGGCGGAACCGCCAGGGTGACCATGTGCTCGCGCAGGAGGATGGCCAGAGAGTAGACCTCCTCACCGGTTGAGCAGGCCGGCACCCAAATCCGTATGACATCGGTCGCCGCGCGTGCGTCGAACAGCTTTGGGATGACCTGGGCGGTCAGGGCCTCGAAGGCAGCGGTATCGCGGAAGAAGTTTGTCACACCGATCAGCAAGTCCCGGAAGAGCACCCCAACCTCGGCCGGGTCAGCCCGCAGCAGCTTGAGATAGCCGTCCAGTCCGGACGCGCCGACGACGGCGATGCGCCGCTGCAGGCGGCGCCCGAAGGTACTTGGTTTGTAGCCCGAGAAGTCGTGGCCGACCTGCCGGCGGAGGATGGCGAAGATCTCGGTGAGGAGCTCGGCCTCGAACTCCCGCGCGACCCCGTCGGCCTGCGCATCCGGTGCGTTCGGCGCGGCGGCGACGTGCGCGGCGATCAGGTCGCCCATCCGTTCGGCCGTCTCGCCGAAATCAACGAAGCCGGTCCGCAGCGAGCTGAGCGGCATGTCGGCGGTCTCGGGGCCGTAGCTATCCGCGGTCTGGGCCAGGGTCAGGCCACCGTGCTCCTTGATCGCCTTGATGCCGATGGCGCCGTCGCCGTCGCCGCCGGACAGTATCACACCGACCGCACGCTCGCCCTGGTCGAGGGCCAGGGTGGTCAGGAAGATGTCGATCGGCTTGGTCTCGCGGCTCGCCGGGCCGAGCGGCGTCAATGTCAGCCGCCCGCCCGCGATGCCCATGACGAAACCGGACGGCATGACGTAGACGGTGCCCGGCGCGACCAGGACGCCGTCGGCGGCGGCCTCGACCTTGAGCGGCGTGAACCGGGCCAGCACGTCCGGGAGCAGGCTCTTGTGCTCCCGGCCGAGATGCGTGACGACGACGAAGGCGGCTCTCAGCGTCTCCGGCACCCCGCGGAAAAAGCCCCGCATCGCCTCGATGCCGCCCGCGGACGCGCCGATGCCGACGATCGGAAAGTGGTCCTGGTCTATCACCGCGTTCTTAGCCCTCGGATCAATGCCGCGCCGTGCAACAGGTCCCAGCATCACGCGTTCTGGCCCGATGTCGAGGACGGACGCACGGATCAGCTGTCGTGCGTGGCTTCCTGCACGACGTAGGCGAGGCAGCGCGCCCGGGCCTCGGGGCTCTTCAGCCGCACGAACAGACGCAGCAGGGCCACGAATTCTGCGAGATGATCAGGGCCCTCAACGACCGTTTCGATATCCGGAGTATCAGTAGGATCGGCCGTCAGGAAGGTCGCAACCGGGACGCCCAGCGTACGGGCGATGCGAACCAGCGCACCGCGCTCGTCGTCCTGCGGATCGTCACCGTTCATCGTGGTTTCTCCGCTGATCCTTACGCCAAGGCGATCATTGCAAAGCGATACCGGCTGCCCGCGGCCCCATCACGCCGGCGACGCGACGGCCGACATGATGGAGCACGCGGCCGAGGAGCAGACGGGTCTGAGGGTCAGGATCGTCGTCCGCGGCCTCGTAGGCCTCGATGAGAGACGTCACCAAATGTTTCGATGGACCAGGGTCGTCGCCGGCTGCCGACGGCCCGGTGACGGCTTGCTCGCGGGAGCGCCGCACCAAATCGCGTGAGGCTTGAAGCGTCCGACGCGTCTCCTCGGCCGCCGCGCGCAACTCACGGGCAACTTCGAGGCATCGATCTGCACGGGGGCGATCCATCAGAAGCACTCCGAGTTGCACGGCATGCCCGCATCAAGATCACTGCTGCGTAGCCTCTGGCACCGTGCGCTCAATTTCCAGATGTAGCAATCCGAATATCGATTTCGATGGCGATTGCAAGGATCAAACGCCAGCATCTATCGTAGGTATGTTATCAACGTTTTCGCATATGCGAGGGACTGCGAGGACACGCGTCAAATTTCGAGGTCAGTATACGCCAACCGACCGCAAAGCGGACCTTCCGAGGTTCCGAGAAGGGTCGTGAGCGGTCCCCGCGGCTAGGTCCGCTTGATGCGACCGCTATCCGGAAGCAGATGGGGTGGATGGCTCCCGCTCCGACTGACGGCATCTCGATGCCAAGATGTGGTCGCTGTCGAAGCAGCAGCCACGCTCATGCAGGAGCCATCCCCATGGAGATCACCACCGTCGGCATCGATCTGGCCAAAAGCATCTTTCAGGTTCACGCCGTCGATGCAGCTGGGCACGTCGTCGTGCGCAAGGCCTTGAGGCGGGCGCAGGTCGTGCCGTTCTTCGCCAGGCTGCCGCGCTGCCTGGTCGGCATGGAGGCGTGCGGCACGGCGCATCACTGGGCCCGGGAACTCATGAAGCTCGGCCACGACGTGCGGCTGATGCCGCCGGCTTACGTGAAGCCGTACGTGAAGCGCGGTAAGACCAATGCGAACGATGCCGCAGCCATCTGTGAGGCGGTGACGCGCCCGAGCATGCGCTTCGTGCCGGTGAAGTCGACCGAGCAGCAGGCGGCGCTGGCGCTGCACCGGACGCGCGACCTGCTGGTCAAGCAACGCACGCAGCTGGTGAACATGATCCGCGGCCTGCTCGCTGAGTTTGGGATCGAGATGGCGCGGGGCCTGCGGCACGCGCTCGAACTGGCGGCCCGGCTCTCGGCCGGAGACGCGGCCGAGGTGCCGCCGTTAGCCCAGCGCAAGGTGACCGGGTTGGCCGATCAGATCGGTGCCTTGCAGATCCAACTCACCCGACTGGAGAAGGAGTTGCTGGCCTGGTACCGGGAAAGCGACCTGTCGCAGCGCCTTGCGACGATCCCGGGTGTCGGCATCGTCTCGGCAACCGCGTTGGCCGCCTCGGTGAGCGAGCCCGAACGCTTCCGCTCCGGTCGGCAGTTCGCGGCCTCGTTGGGCCTGACACCGCTGCAGAACTGCAGTGGTGGCAAGGAGCGCCTGGGCCGGATCTCGCGCATGGGCGACCGCTATTTGCGCCGGCTGCTCGTAGTCGGCATGACCTCTCTGATCCGGCGTGCGAAGACGACACCGACCTCGGTCGACCCGCGGCTGCCGGCGCTGCTGCAGCGTAAGCCGGTGCGCGTGGTGACCGTGGCGGCGGCCAATCGCACGGCGCGGGTCGCCTGGGCGATCATGACCCGCGGCGGCACCTACCGCGCACCGGCGGCCAGGGCTGCCTGACAGCACGCAAAGGAGACGTTTCCAGGTTGCGAGGACGATGAGAGTTGATGGCGAACCGGTCAGACCGGGAGCCGGGACACCCCGCCGGCTGTCCAGGGCGTCATAGCCCGCAAAGCAGAGTGGGACCCAGCTCGCGGATACCATCAGGGCCAGCGGTCAACATGAACGACTGCATCGACAGGCCGGACACAAGACTGCACCCGACCAACGCGTCAGAAGCTCAATTCGCCACTTGCAATGCGGGAGCCATCCACACAGGACGGGCAGGAAACCACCCTGAGCGGCCATCCTCCTATCGACCCATGTCGGATGCTGAGGTCGTTTTCAGGGTTTTCCGAAAGCCGCCGTTAAGACAACCTCATCGTCAAAAATCGATTGATGCCGAGAGCAGGAACGTCCGCGGCGTGCCCTGGCTCAGGATGCCTCGACCTGTCGACGCCCAGTAGTTGTTGCCGGTTGCGTTGACGACGTTCGCCCGAAGCGTCAGCGGGCGGTCCTGGAATGTGGTAGCGTAGCGTAGGCCGACATCGAGAGTCGCCCAATCCGGGATCTTCTGGCTGTTGGCTAGGTCGTAGTACTGGGCCGACGTGTAGATCACCCGGCCGGTGACCGTCAGGCCTGGGATGAAGCCCGGCGGCAGGTCGTACTCGCCGTAGAGGTTGAGCTGCACGTCCGGCACGCCCACTGCGACGCGACCGATGTTGCGAGGATCCTGGGCACGCACCTGCACGCCGTCGAGCAGGCTGACGCCGCCCAGGACGCGGATGCCCGGCGCCGGTTCGCCGAACACGGTGAGCTCGACTCCGCTGTTGCGCTGGCGCCCGTCGACCGAGAAAACGAGGGTCCGGGCATCGAGGAAGCCGGACGGCTGCTCAATCTCAAAGGCGGCGAAGCCGACCCCGACGGCACCGAAATCGTACTTGGCGCCGACCTCAGTCTGGCGGGAGACGAAGGCCGGGAAGGCGGCGGTGGCGTTGACGGCGTTCACGGGCGGAGCCGGGGATGTCAGGCCCTCGATGTAGTTGGCGTAGAGCGAGAGGCGCTCCCACGGCTTCACCACGAGGCCGATCCCCGGTGAGAATGCACCGCTCTCGCTCGAACCGGTCCGGAACCCCGTGACTGGGTTGTACGAGTTCACGTCGAGGCTCTGCCAGCGACCGCCGAGGGTGAGCAGCACGCGGTCGTCCAAGACCGACAGAGTGTCGGCGATGGCGATGCTGCGGTTGATCCGGCTCGAGGTGCGCGGCGTCGCATCCGACAGGCCGAGGGTCGAGCGTGGGGGGAGATAGACCGGAGCGTAGAGGTTCGAGACGATCGGCGCGCCGGCATTCTGCGCCGGCGGCTGGGCGAGGTCCTGCCAGAACCCGACCGCGGCTAGGCCGAAGCTGTGCTTGATCGGTCCAGTCTCGACGGTGCCGCGCAGTCCCGCCTCCGCCGTCTGGTTGACGATGTGGAACGGCAGGTAGCTGACCGGGTCGCGATAGTCGCCGCGGGCGTTGAAGATGGTCAGGACGCCGCCGAAGTACTCCTGCCGGAAGTTCGAGGCGCCGTAGGCACCGTAGACGGTGAGATCGGGCGTGAGGTCGTACTCGATCCGCGTGGCGAGCTGCTGGTTGGCGCTGTCGCGATACTCCCACGGCTGCTGCTGGTTCAGGGTCAGGTCCGGCGCGCGGGGGATGCGTACGCCTGCCGCCACGTTGCGGTTGCGCAGCGGCGAAGTGAAGTCGAGTTCCTGATATCCGAGATCGAGGCTCGCCCGCAGGCGCTCGCCGCGATAGTCGAGGGCGAGGGCCGCGAGGCCGAAATGTACGCTCTGATTGTCGATCGGGGTGTTGCCGTTGTTGAAGGCACCGTTGAAGCGGATGCCCCACTCCTTCGCGTCGCCGAAGCGGCGGCTCACATCGACGGCCTTGTAGACCTGGGCGTCCGAGCTGTAGCCGAGGGTGACGCGGTTGAGCGGCTCCTCACCGGCGCGCTTCGGGATCAGGTTGATGATGCCGCCGATATTGCCGAAGGGCGGGACGCCGGAGAGCAGCGTGGACGGCCCGCGCAGCACCTCGACGCGCTCGATCGGCTCGATCGCCGGGTTGAACGCATCGGCCACGCCGAACAGCCCGTTGAAGGCAATGTCCTGGGCGAAGACCGGAAATCCGCGGATGAAGAAGCCGAGGATGCCGGAGAAGGCCGGTACATTGGTGCGGATGGACGGATCGTTGTTGACCACGTCCTGAACGTTGCGAGCCTGCTGATCGCGGATGAGCTTGTCCGTGTAGCTGGTCGAGCTGAAGGGCTGATCGAAGACGTTGCGGTTGCCGAGTAGCCCGAGCCGCGAGCCTGAGCCGACTACGCCGCCGGGGTATGCGGATGGCGGGAGTCCAACGATCGCGGTCGAAGGGAGCGGAACGTTCCGTCCCTGCCCTCGCGCTTCTACCGAGAGTTCATCGAGCTGCACCTCCTGTGCGATGGCGCCGGACATGCCATTAATCGAGCCAAGAAGCGCAAGCCAAACGCCGAGTTCTCGCCCAGTCTTAAGTCTGGTGGCACGGATTTCTAGACGCTGCATTTCAACTCAACTCAGGATAGATATAAATTAAGAGGGGGCTCGTCTCTGACACTTTCCTCGCGTTCGTTACTTGCGCGCCCTGCCTAGCTAAGCAATCCGGGAAGCGTCTACGAAAGGGCAAATTCTGACTCTGTTGCTCAGATGTTTCATTGTTATAATGGAATAATTACAATCATAAAATTCATATGCCATCGACCGTTGAGTCGTCATAGATTCAATGCTCGAGATGTAAAGTCTTTCAAGATGGATCCATTTTTTGTTTTGTATGGAGTATATATAGACAGAAAAGGGTGCGATATTGTCTGCACCGAGGCTAGGTGCCATCCAAGGGGGATGTCCGTTTCTCTGCCTTCCCGCTTGGAAGCGGTCCGGCGGAAATCCACCCATTTGAGACGCTCTGAGGGCCGTTGGCCCCGGCAGGACATGGCCGAAAGATGCCAGTCTGCGTCGGGGAAGGGCCGTTAGCAAAGCGGACGGATTTCCGCTGCTCCGCGCACGGCTTCAGTCCGTCACGCGGCCGATGGCTGTGGCTCGGTTCTAAAAGGAACTGGCCGGCTGACGATGCGCTCGGCTGGCGGCTCATGGCGCGCGCGGGCGCGACTATGAGAGCTTGCCACCAGCCGCCTCGATTCCGGCTCGGATGCCGAGGAGGAACCGCGTCGTACCGGCGACCGCATCGGGCTCAGCTGGCGCCGCCGGAGGGGCAACAGCTGTCCCCTGGATAAGTTGGAAGCCGACTGCGAAACCTTCCCGAAAATCGCCGTGCGGCACCCTGCTGATAGGCATCTGCAACTCCGATGGTTCAGGTGTCAGACCCTCAAATGGGAGTCCCCATCATCTATGGTTGTGCCCAAGAAATCGTAACGGCAAGGCCTGGAATACCGGCAACGACAACCAATTTCTTGCAAATCGGATTTACGGTTGTGATTATCCCGCGAATGGCGTACAGATCATAAATCGACTTTTGGCCAGACATTCGGCCGTATCGCCTCAACAGGGCGAGCGCTCTGCATCTCTCCCATTTTCGACGACTATCGACCGAGCGCGTGTGACCCATGCGTTCGACCTATTTGTTTGCCTATAATGATACGGAATACCTATGACCATCGGCACCGTTAAGTGGTTCAACGACACCAAGGGCTTCGGCTTCATTCAGCCGGATGACGGCGGCAAGGACGTGTTCGTCCACATCTCCGCCGTCGAGCGCGCCGGCATGAACAACCTCGTCGAGGGCCAGAAGGTCTCCTACGAGATGGAATCCGACCGCCGCACGGGTAAGCAGTCCGCCGGCAGCCTTCAGGCCGCTTGAGCCTCACTCGTCTAGCTATGACGAGCTTCGAAGCCGTTCCCTCGGGAGCGGCTTCATCTGTTTCTCGCTACCCGGCTGAGCCGTGGTGCGCACAAGGAATGTTCGTGGGACAATTCAAAACAGACCAGCTTGTTGATCGTCTTGAGGCAATTGCCAAAGCACGGCAGGCCACACTCGCCCGGTTCCGGGCACGCCCTGCACTGGATGATCCGGCCGTTCTCGCACGGCAGGCCGCGCGGCAAGCCATCGTTCAGGCACGAGAGGTGCGGATCAACGAGCGGGACATAGCCCGCTTGGCAGGGGAAGCTGAGCGCGAGGCTGAAGCCCTGGCCGCAAAGGAGCGTGCCGCGGCGGAACTCGTCCGCTAGGCCGCCGAAAAAGCAGAACGGCAAGCTGCACTCGCTGCTCAGCAGAAGATCGCGCGCGATGCACGCTTCGCAGCTCGCAAGGCAAGAGCACGCCGGTAGCCCGGACTTGTCGACACGGCACTAAACGACGGAGAAGCTCAATGTCTCACAAGTTCAAGATTGGACAGCACGTCCGCCAGCTTGGGATTGAATCGCCCCGGGATTTTCGGAGGCTCCAACTCTTGAGAGACTGGAGCCATGACGAAGCATACCCCACCCTTTTCCCCTGAGGTTCGCGAGCGGGCAGTCCGGCTGGCCCGGGAGCATGAGAGCGAGCACGGTTCGCAATGGGCCGCGATCCAGTCGATCGCGGCCAAAATCGGTTGCTCTGGCGAAACGCTGCGCAAGTGGGTCCGTCAGGCCGAGCGCGACCGGGGCGTGCGGGCCGGACCGACGACGGATGAGCGCGAGCGGATCAAGGCGCTGGAGCGGGAGAACCGCGAGCTCCGGCAGGCCAACGAGATCCTCAGGAAGGCGAGCGCGTATTTTGCCCAGGCGGAGCTCGACCGCCGGTTCCGGTCATGATCGCCTTCATCGACGATCATCGTGCGCTCTACGGGGTCGAGCCGATCTGCAAGGTTCTGCCGATCGCCCCGTCGACGTACCACGCCCATGCCGCGCGACGAGCCGATCCCGGGAGGCTGTCGGCTCGAGCCAAGCGGGACGCGGCACTCATGGTCGAGATCCGGCGCGTGTACGAGGCAAACTTCCGGGTCTACGGCGTGCGCAAGGTCTGGCGGCAGCTCGCCCGCGAAGGGATCATTGTGGCGCGCTGCACGGTGGTCCGGCTGATGCGAACGATGGGCTTGGCTGGCGTCGTCCGGGGGCGGAGGGTTCGCACCACCGTTCCCGATCCGGCGGCGGCCTGCCCGCTCGACCGGGTCAATCGACAGTTCAGGGCCGAATGCCCGAACCGGCTATGGGTGGCGGATTTTACCTACATCGCCACCTGGGGCGGCTTCGTCTATGCGGCCTTCGTGATCGACGTCTTCGCCCGCCGGATCGTGGGCTGGCGTGTGTCGCGCTCGGCCCGGGCCGACTTCGTGCTCGATGCCTTGGAGCAGGCCCTGCACGAGCGCCGCCCCTTCGCCGGCAGCGGCCTCGTCTGTCACTCGGATCGCGGATCGCAATATGTGAGCATCCGCTACACCGAGCGCTTGGCCGAGGCGGGCGTCGAACCCTCCGTCGGCAGTGTTGGCGACTCGTACGATAACGCTCTCGCCGAGACGGTGATCGGCCTGTTCAAGGCGGAGGTCATCCATCGACGCGGGCCGTGGCGGTCCTTTGAGGCGGTCGAGTACGCCACGCTGGAATGGGTGGACTGGTTCAACCACCGTCGGCTGCTCGAACCAATCGGCCACATCCCTCCCGCCGAGGCGGAGGCACGCTATTATGCCCAGGCCGAGGTCCAAGCCTTGGCCGCCTGAGCCAAACCAAACGGCCTCCGGAAAACCCGGGGCGATTCAGCTCGGCGACGCTGATGACCTCTGCCGGAAGAGCGGCATGCAGGCTGGCGCCGCAGCACGCACACGCCTGGGAACGACGCGGGACGATTGTATCGGGATCATCGCTCAGCACCCGGCTGTGACCCTCGTGAGGGGGCTTGCCCCGCTGGGCTTGGAGTGCGCGCGCTGCTCCTTGCGATCCGTCACGGGCGGCTTGGATGAGGTGCGCGAGGTCTTGTCCGGTTGCTGCAGCCACAGCACCACCTTATCCTGAGTCTGTCGAAGGATCGATCAGTTCCTCGCGGCTCAGCCATTCCAGTTCGCTGCGGCCCATCTCACGAAGAAGTCAGCAAAATCCGTCCCACGCAAGGGCCTGGGCAATTGCCAGTCACTAACGCTGCATTTATCGATCTGCGTCAAGGATACGACACGTATTTGCGGTATCTCAGATAGGATTTGATAGCTTTCGTAGTCAAACGGCCGACGACTTCCAGCAGCCAATGCCGCGTTCAGAAATCTGCGACTATATTGGAGGCGCTTCTTCCGTCGTCACATGGAACGCGACGAGTTCGTTGGGTCCAAAAGTCAGCGTCAACGGGACGTCCGCGGCGTCTCGACCATAGGCGATCAGAATCCGACCGATGCGTGAGCTGTTGTTGCGCGGATCAAACGTGTGCCAGCGCCCGCCGAGAAAAACCTCCATCCAGGCAGCAAAATCGCCGGGCGCATGGGGCAGCGGCAGACCGATGTCGCTGACATAGCCGTTGCAGTAGCGTGCCGGGATGTTGAGACACCGGCAGAACGCAATCGCCAGATGCGCATAATCACGGCAGACGCCCCGCTGCTCCTCGAATGCATCGAAGGCCGTCCGCGTGGCTCGCGCATGCTCGTATCCGAAGGTAATTCGATCATGGACGTAGTCGCAGATCGCCTGCACACGCTCCCAGCCCGGTGGCAGGTGGCCGAACAGATCCCAGGCGATCGATGACAGACGATCGGTCTCACAGTACCGACTGCCGAGGAGGAACAGCACCGTATCCGACGGCAACTCCTCGATTGCGGTCTCCCGAGCGTCGAAGGCCGCCGGGTCGCCGCCGCCGGGGTCCCGCACGATCGTGTCGGTCCGCAGCGTGAAGCGGCCAGCCGGGGCAACCATGCGGCTGCACCAGTTCCCGAAACTATCGCGATAGCCCTGGACCGGTACAGCGGGGCTCGTGATCAAGTAGTCGGGTCGTTCGAGATCCGAGAAGCGCGATGCGTGGACGTTAAGCGTCGCGATGATGGGGGTGGGCTGCAGGAACTCGTAGGTCATCTTGCCGCCGACGAGAATGCGCATGTGCGTTGCCCTCAGGAGCGACTTCGGGATCGGCCGCCGCCGCGGCCTCCCGCGTCCCGGGCCGCCTCACGGCGCGAGACGCGGGTCTCGATCGCGATGACACGGCGCCGATGTTTGGGAGCTCTCCGGTCGGGCGCTTCCGCAGGACCGGAACGGGGCCAGTCCGTGCATCCCGGCCCGCGTGACGTGCCCCCGACGAGCCGGCGTCCGGCTCGTCGGGCATCACCGGAACTGGTTTGGTAGCTCAGAAGTCCATGCCGCCCATGCCGCCCATTCCACCACCGCTCGGCATCGGGGGAGCCTCCTTCCGCGGGGCCTCGGCGATCATCGCCTCGGTGGTCACCAGAAGGCCGGCCACCGAAGCCGCCCCCTGGATCGCCGCACGGACCACCTTGGCCGGATCGACGATGCCGGCCTGAAGCATGTCGACATACGCTTCGGTCTGGGCGTCGAAGCCGAAGGTCGAAGACGCATCGGCCAGGATCTTGCCGACCACGATCGAGCCCTCGACGCCCGAGTTCTGGGCGATCTGGCGCAGCGGCGCCTCGAGCGCCTTCAGCACGATCTTGATGCCGGCCTGGACGTCGGGGTTGTCGCTCGAGAGCGCCTGAACAGCCGCCGTGGCGCGCAGCAGCGCGGTGCCGCCGCCGGGGACGATGCCTTCCTCGACCGCCGCGCGGGTGGCGTTCAGCGCGTCGTCGACGCGGTCCTTCTTCTCCTTCACCTCGACCTCGGTCGCGCCGCCGACGCGGATCACCGCGACGCCGCCCGCGAGCTTGGCCAGGCGCTCCTGCAGCTTCTCACGGTCGTAGTCCGAGGTGGTCTCCTCGATCTGCGCCTTGATCTGGCTGATCCGGCCCTCGATGTCGGACTTCTCGCCGACGCCGTCGATGATCGTGGTGTTCTCCTTCTCGATCCGCACGCGCTTGGCGCGGCCGAGCATGGGGAGCGTCACGTTCTCGAGCTTGATGCCGAGATCCTCGGCGATCATCTGACCCTTGGTCAGGATCGCGATGTCCTCGAGCATCGCCTTGCGGCGGTCGCCGAAGCCCGGCGCCTTGACGGCCGCGACCTTGAGGCCGCCGCGGAGCTTGTTGACGACGAGGGTGGCCAGAGCCTCGCCCTCGATGTCCTCGGCGATGATCAGGAGCGGCTTGCCGGTCTGAACGACGGCCTCGAGCACCGGCAGCATGGCCTGGAGCGACGAGAGCTTCTTCTCGTGGATGAGGATGTAGGGGTCCTCGAGCTCGGCGACCATCTTCTCCGCGTTCGTGATGAAGTACGGGGAGAGGTAGCCGCGGTCGAACTGCATGCCCTCGACGACGTCGAGCTCGGTCTCGGCCGTCTTGGCCTCCTCGACCGTGATCACGCCCTCGTTGCCCACCTTCTGCATGGCGTGGGCGATCATCTCGCCGATCTCCTTGTCGCCGTTGGCGGAGATCGTGCCGACCTGGGCGACCTCGTCGGACGAGGCGACCTTGCGGGCGCGTGAACCGATATCCTTCACGACCGCGGCCACCGCCAGATCGATTCCGCGCTTCAGGTCCATCGGGTTCATGCCGGCGGCGACGTACTTCACGCCCTCCCGGACGATGGAGGCGGCCAGCACGGTCGCGGTGGTGGTGCCGTCACCGGCAGCGTCGCTCGACTTCGAGGCCACTTCGCGCACCATCTGGGCGCCCATGTTCTCGAACTTGTCGACGAGCTCGATCTCCTTGGCGACCGTCACACCGTCCTTGGTGATGCGGGGGGCGCCGAAACTCTTCTCGATCACGACGTTGCGGCCTTTCGGGCCGAGCGTCACCTTCACCGCGTTGGCGAGAAGCTCGACCCCGCGCAGCATCTTATCGCGAGCATCGACCGAAAAGCGGACGTCTTTGGCGGACATGGCAGGACCCTCATCATCTGTCGTTTGGCCCCGAGGCGCACCCCAGCGGGCGCCTCGAAGGGCAGATCGTCACGACGCTCCGCGCCGCCCGAGCCGGGCTAGGCGACGATGCCCAGGATGTCGGATTCCTTCATGATCAGGAGGTCCTGACCGTCGATCTTGACCTCGGTGCCGGACCACTTGCCGAACAGGACGCGGTCGCCGGCCTTCACTTCAAGCGCGATGATCTGGCCGGCCTCGTCGCGCACGCCCGGTCCCGCGGCGACGACCTCGCCCTCCTGCGGCTTCTCCTTGACCGTATCGGGGATGATGATGCCCCCTTTGGTCTTCTCCTCGCCTTCGATGCGACGGAGCACCACGCGGTCGTGCAGCGGACGGAATTTCATCGTGAGATCCTGATCGTTCCCAAGCGAGATCCAACCGACATGACTGGCGCTGTCGCGGGACAGATAACGGCGAGACTGTCATCGCCGCCCGATCGACCCATTATTAGCACTCGCCGCATGGAAGTGCTAATCTTATAATGGGACGGCGGGTCCCGCTCATCCGGAAGCCGGGGCAAAACGCCCAAACGGCCCCTTCAGCGGGGGACAGCGGATTCGAACCGCCTCCTTCGATCGACCGATCTCCGCGCCGCGCGGATCAACCTGCGCGATCGTCCGCCCTGATCGGGCCGCTCAAGCAGGACTGTGTTGGAGAATGGCATGACGATCAGTCAGGTCACAGCTCCGCCGACCAGCGACGATTCCATTGTGAAAAGCAGCTGTCTCGCCTGAAATCGCCAAGAATTTTGACAATCGAAAATCTGGCCGGTGGCAGACGGATATTTCGTCTCTTTCACGCGTTACACTTTTCCGCGCGATGGTCAGTCCCGCCGCTGGCGGACAAGGATCATTGTCATGACAATTCTGATGGCCGTCGCTCTGGCGATTGCGTTGCTCGGCATCGCGCTGACGTCGGCAGCCTACCGGTTTGCACCGGTGTCGAAGCACATAGCGAGCGGGGATATCGTCCTCGTCTGTGGGATCAGCACTGCGGCGTTGGGAAGCCTCGGAGTCCTCCTGCAGATCTTCACCGTCTGACCTGCGGGCTCGTCGAAGCCGCGTTGCCCGTGACCGGGTCGCGCGGCGGGATCCATGTCATGGACGGGAGGCTGCCACCATGCCGACACTGCCCGACGCCTACCTCCGGGACATCCTTGCACAGGCGGAACAGGACCTCGCCGCGGCCGAGCTGCGCCGGGCCCAGCAGGCACGGATCGTCGCCGGCCCGCTCAATAGCCCGGAGACCCGAGCCGCCGCGGAACTGCTTCTGCGGGAGATCGACCGGACCATCACGTCCATCTGGGCGAACCGCCATTTAATCGAGGTCATCCTGGCCTGATCAAGCCGAGCCGGCAGATATGCCGATGCCGCGTTCATCCCTCCGCCCCTCGGCCAAGCGCGTCTCGTCCGTGCACAACGGCAGGTCGGCGGCTGGGGCCCCGACAATGGCACAGGACCAATCCTCACGATGCGTGTCACGTGCCGTTGCCTTGGGCGGTCATGCTGCCCGCGATCGCACCCTTATTCGAGCCCTCGGCAACAACGTGGCCTGCACGGCACCGCCCGCCGACACTTCCCGAGGGGGCTGGCGACAAGCGTCAGCTCACGAGACTGCGCCACGGTCTGCCGAAGCGTTCGCCGACAGAGCCATCCGCGGCACGCATCTCCAAGCCACTTCGCTGTCGCTTTCTCAGATTATCGAGCGTCACGATTATCCACGAGACTTGGGCTTTGGGGGTCTGTGCGCTCGAAGTTGAGGGTCAATACCTGAGATCGCTCCAGCGAAAGCAGACCATCAGCGGCCAGGCCCGAAACCACGTCCTCGAATTCGTCCCTGGTCAGGCCACGACTCTTCAAGGACTTCACGATCGTGTCCGCATGCGCCATGTCCATCAGATCGCGCTTGATCTCCATCGTCGAGGGAATCGATATTTTGCGTCCAAAACGTTTCTGATTGAGCATGGCGGATTTCCTTGACGGCAGCAACGGAAGCTTGCGTACTGAAAACGCCCAGAAAGTTATTTCGTTCATATCGGCGCCTGTTTCGTGTTTTCCCGGACAAATTTGCAATTTGCGATGAATCGCCAGATTTATATTTATTGGATCTAGTAAAATATTTTCGACACACCATCTTATGAAGATCGCCGCATCCTGCGTGCGATCGCCGCGACGCGCGACTGTGTCGTCGGACGGACGCGGGTCCTGTCGCGTGCTGACGTCAGTCAGCAGGTGATGCGCTGAGTTCCCGGCATGCCGAACCTCGGGGACGACCCTCGACATGATGGAGCGTCTCAACGTCGCCAGTCGGCGGGGCCACCTGAGCAAACGGTGACGTCATCTGCCGGCGCTTCGGCAGGACAGCGGCTTTCGGCTGTCTCCATGCGCGTGAATTCAGCCCCTTCAGCAAGGAGTGCGTTATGGCTCAACCCAGACTTACAGGCTTGGAGTTCAGCTGGTTCACCAAGTGCCAGATGATGGCGTCAAACTATGCCCAGCACTGGGAGATGGTTCTCGAGCCTGATCTCGGAAGTCTGATTCAGGCCGTCGCCACTGATGCGCGGACCAGCTTCACCGGGCCGCAATCGATGCGGCGCGTCGCCGAACGACTGACGCTCGTTGCAGACTCGCTTGTCGCGGCGAGCGACGATCGGGCTCGCGCTGCCGATGTGCGCCGCGAGGACGGTCGTTGCACGGAAGCGCTGCAATACTTGGCGTCGCAACTGGCGAGCACGGCAGCCAGCGTCGAGGCATGGAAGCATGCGTCCGCCTCCGCGACTGAAACAAGTCAGGCGCCGTCGGCGTGACTGCCAAAGGACCGACAATCTCGGTCCTGGAAGATCAAGAAACGGTTCTTATCGGAGCATTGAACAGATCAGATGATCGTTTTCAGACCCAATCCCCACAAGTTACAGGTCATGCCATCGGCGAAGGAGCCCGGCCGGTTCGACTGGTCGATCACGCGGGACGATGTGATCGTACGCCAGTCGGCCCGATCCTTCGATTCGGAGGGCGCTTCGGAGACGAATGGCGATTTAGCCCTTCGTCGGATGACGGTGCGTTGGCAGGCCGCGCGATAGGCGCCGCCACCGCAACGGCAGTGCCTCCAACCGGGTCATCGCTCCGCCGGGCATGTAAGAGCCTTCGGCCTGTTCAAGCGAGACCGACCGGAGCCGCGCCGAGACCCATGCGTCCCGCGTGCCGTCTGGCGGCGCCGACCGAGCGCCCTGCCAACGTCATCCTGCCGACACCGTCCGCTTGCCGCGCCGGAAACGGCGGACCGGCGCCTCCTCCCGTTGGCGGGAAGGGGACTCGCCGTCCCTCGGCAATCGGAAGGCACGCCCCATTCCAGTGAACAGGATCAATCCCATGACAGGCCGTTCAAGAACAGCGTGGCTGCTTCCGACCCTGCTCGGCTCCGCGACCGCGCTGGGAGCGTCCGCCCTCTATGCGGCCGCCCAGGCAAAGCAGGCCGAGCGACGGACGCCACCGATCGGCGCGTTCCTCATCGTGGATGGCGTGCGCCTGCACTACGTCGAGCGGGGGGCCGGCGAGCCGCTGGTGCTGATCCACGGCAACGGCATGATGATCCAGGACTTTCTCGCCAGCGGCATCGTCGACGATCTGGCTGAGCGCCACCGCGTCATCATCTTCGACCGACCCGGTTACGGCTACAGCGACCGCCCGCGCGGGCTCTGGACGCCGCGCGCTCACGCGACGCTGTTCCAGAAGGCGCTTCAGCAGCTCGGCGTTGCCCAAGCCGTCGTCCTCGGACACTCCTGGGGGGCTTTGGTCGCGGTCGCCCTCGCGCTACAGGCCCCGCAGCTCGTGCGCAGCCTCGTCCTGGCGTCCGGGTACTATTACCCGACGCTGCACGCCGATGTGGTGCTCGCGTCCCCGGTGGCGCTCCCCGGCATCGGGGACCTGATGCGCCACTCGATCTCGCCCGTGATCGGCCGGATCCTGCAGCCCGCCCTGCTCAAGGCCATGTTCGCGCCGGCCGCGGTCACGGAGCGTTTCGACCGAGGGTTCCCGAAGGCCATGATGCTGCGGCCGATCCAGCTGCGGGCGTCAGCAGAGGACGCCGCTTTGATGACGCCGGCGGCGGCCGAGCTTCAGAAGCACTACCGCGACCTGAGGCTCCCGGTGGTGATCATCGTGGGCGGAGCCGATCAGATCGCCGATGTCGATCGGCAGTCGAAGCGCCTGCACGGCGAACTGCCGGACAGTCACCTCATCGTCGTGCCCGGCCTGGGCCACATGATCCAGCATCTGGCGCCGGACGCGGTCATCGCCGCCATCGGCCAGGCTTCGGAGCGGGTTCGCGTCGCCGCCTGAGGAGCGGCCGGTTCGGATCCCGGCCTCGCACGCGCCCGTTTAAAGCGTGGTCAACGGAGTGGAAAGCCGCGCCTCCGCTTTGTCGCTCCGAGGCGGACCGGCGGCTCTTGGGTCGGGCCTCGCTCGTTCGTCGTCACACGGTGGTGGGCAAGCCGGCACCGTGACGGCGCGCGATGGCTGAGCGTTGCGGGGCGCTGGAAGTAGCCCTATCGGCGACGGCGATGCCCGGCCGATCACGTCGCACAACCCGGTCCGATAGCCTCTTCGGCGAAATCAGCGCGAGGCTCCCGCTGTTCGAGGACCTGCCGCCTGACGCGCTTCAGCTGCTCTCAGCGTCGGGATTGGGCCGCGGTTTCCTGACGGCCTCCCTGCGGGCCCGTCTGCGCAAGGCCGGGTACCGGGATCTCGGCCTTCTGGCCGAGAGCTCACCGGACGCGATCGCCAGCATCAGAAAGTTCGGCCCGGTCCGCGTCGAACGCGTTCGGACCTTCATCCTCGCCGAGCTGGCGCGCTGGGTGCCGGGCGCCCGCGACATGCACACGGCCGAGGCTACCGGCGAGCGAAGGCTCGGACGGCTGCGGCACATGCTGGTCGAACGCCTGCCTCTGCACGCCGACGACATCGCAGCGCTCGGCTTCGCCGGAGGGTCCTGCGCGGATTTGGCCGGCCGTTCACGCCTCGAACTCATCGGCACGGGCATCGTGATGTCTAGCGATGTTGATCGCATCATCACGACCATCGCCCGCGTCCTGGAAGGGGACAGGCCGATCGCTTCTCTCCCTCTCCAGGCGCCCTTGGACGCTCCGGCGGCGGAACCGGAGACGCTCGCGGCCCGTCGTGCCGCCTTGCTCGCGGAGCAGGACCGGGAATGGGGGGAGGCGGCTCCGGCTCAAGATTAATGTCGGAATGGTACGCCTCGGATTAGCTGCTTCCGGCCATCGTCAATCATCGCTTCGCGAACATTCCCGTCGCTTGACGGGTCTCAAGAGCTGTTCACGCGCGAACATTCAGTGCCTCGCGCCGGCTCCGCCGTTCAAGCGGTTGTGACAGATGCTTCCCATGCTCGCGGCGTTACCGAGATCTTGGCAGGATGCGGGAACACGCGTCCCCGTCAGGACTATCTTTGTCGATCGGAAAGGCGCAGAGTGCCGAGATCACCGGATCGGCTGTTCCAGGCTCCGGTGGCTGAGGGTTCATGCCCCCGCCTGCAACGGACAGGCGCGCATGGCAGACCTCATCAAGTTCCCCGCAAAGCCCCGCTCGAGGCACGCGCGCCGCGCCTATCAGGTTCATCGGCTCGCTCCGAGCGGTGGCGTGGTCGCGACCTCGATCATCACGGCCCGCGACGACGGGGACGCCAAGCGGCAGGCAAAGGGATTGATCGCCGGGCACCATGCCGAACTCTGGGCCGGCAGCCGCCTCGTCACCGTGCTCGGCGCGTTCGACTTCCCGATCGCGACCGCAATCCGGGCGCTGGCGGACCAGCCGAAGTCGGAGGGGTGAAGGTCGTTATCGAATCTGCCACGCGTATCGAGGAGCGGGATCATGGCAACGGACAAGAAACGCGGGAATCGCGAGACCAAGAAGCCAAAGAAGCCCGTGCCCAAGACCAACGCGGCGGCGCCCTCGAACAAGGGTACGGTCTCGGCTGCCATGAAGACCAGCGGTCGAGGCTAAGGCGATGTCCGACCACCATGGCTGCACGGTATGGTAGAGTTCGTTCGCCCGCTGATGTGCCCAGTGATGCGGAAGCTGATCGGGATGATCGTCCGCATGTCGCAGCACCCCGGCCTTCAGGAGCAGGGACAGTTGATTGATCAGCTCACGGAGCTCGAGACCGAGGGCATAGCCAGGGATGTTCCTTGGCGGACCGTGGAGGCAATCCGCGCCACCCGGTTGAGGCTGCGCGTCGAGGGTCTGATGCCCCGGACGCCACTCCCGCGCGGTCACTGATGGCTTGATGCATGACCGAAAACGAGGGGTGCTTGAACGAACCTCGCGCTGGTCGGTCGGTCGGGCGGACCGGGACGACCTTGCCGCCGCCCAGGAGGCCCCGCTGCAGGTTACCTGCCCGCGGACGGTGCGGAACGACGGGAGAAGGCACTCGACGGACTGCGCGTCGAACTCGGGCGTGGTGATGACGCGGGCGCGTGCTCGCGGGAGCAGCAGGCCTTCCGCACGGTGCTGCTCGCGATGGTTGAGCGGACCCGCGAGATGGCAGGACCGGCGGAGGGGTGACGTCCGCTGCGGTGCGGACCTCTTCGAAGCCGCAGCTTGCCGCCTGTTGGCACAACGCCGCGCGCTTTCCGAAGGTCCAGTTCGGCCATGGAATCGGCCCCGATCGCGGATAAGTCCTCAGGGCGGGACCTCGCATTAATCGGCGACCGCTCCCGAGCGGGATTACCGCGGCATCCAGCCCCGTCGTTGGACTCGCGTTTGCCTGCGTGTGTCAGAGGGCCCGCGCGAGGCCCGCTTCCAGAACAAGTGCGCTGGCCGTTTGCTGAGACAAGCGGCCCCCCGTCGGCTCGACCGCTGCGTCCGCCTTGACGGCACGGCGCACGATGGCGAGCGCCTCGTCCTCGGAGGTGGTTATCGCCGCGTAGAAGAGGACCAGTTGCCCGGAGAGTTCCGCGTCATCGGGCTGTGTCACTGAATCGCCCCGGGTTTTCCGGAGGCCGTTTGGTTTGGCTCAGGCGGCCAAGGCTTGGACCTCGGCCTGGGCATAATAGCGTGCCTCCGCCTCGGCGGGAGGGATGTGGCCGATTGGTTCGAGCAGCCGACGGTGGTTGAACCAGTCCACCCATTCCAGCGTGGCGTACTCGACCGCCTCAAAGGACCGCCACGGCCCGCGTCGATGGATGACCTCCGCCTTGAACAGGCCGATCACCGTCTCGGCGAGAGCGTTATCGTACGAGTCGCCAACACTGCCGACGGAGGGTTCGACGCCCGCCTCGGCCAAGCGCTCGGTGTAGCGGATGCTCACATATTGCGATCCGCGATCCGAGTGACAGACGAGGCCGCTGCCGGCGAAGGGGCGGCGCTCGTGCAGGGCCTGCTCCAAGGCATCGAGCACGAAGTCGGCCCGGGCCGAGCGCGACACACGCCAGCCCACGATCCGGCGGGCGAAGACGTCGATCACGAAGGCCGCATAGACGAAGCCGCCCCAGGTGGCGATGTAGGTAAAATCCGCCACCCATAGCCGGTTCGGGCATTCGGCCCTGAACTGTCGATTGACCCGGTCGAGCGGGCAGGCCGCCGCCGGATCGGGAACGGTGGTGCGAACCCTCCGCCCCCGGACGACGCCAGCCAAGCCCATCGTTCGCATCAGCCGGACCACCGTGCAGCGCGCCACAATGATCCCTTCGCGGGCGAGCTGCCGCCAGACCTTGCGCACGCCGTAGACCCGGAAGTTTGCCTCGTACACGCGCCGGATCTCGACCATGAGTGCCGCGTCCCGCTTGGCTCGAGCCGACAGCCTCCCGGGATCGGCTCGTCGCGCGGCATGGGCGTGGTACGTCGACGGGGCGATCGGCAGAACCTTGCAGATCGGCTCGACCCCGTAGAGCGCACGATGATCGTCGATGAAGGCGATCATGACCGGAACCGGCGGTCGAGCTCCGCCTGGGCAAAATACGCGCTCGCCTTCCTGAGGATCTCGTTGGCCTGCCGGAGCTCGCGGTTCTCCCGCTCCAGCGCCTTGATCCGCTCGCGCTCATCCGTCGTCGGTCCGGCCCGCACGCCCCGGTCGCGCTCGGCCTGACGGACCCACTTGCGCAGCGTTTCGCCAGAGCAACCGATTTTGGCCGCGATCGACTGGATCGCGGCCCATTGCGAACCGTGCTCGCTCTCATGCTCCCGGGCCAGCCGGACTGCCCGCTCGCGAACCTCAGGGGAAAAGGGTGGGGTATGCTTCGTCATGGCTCCAGTCTCTCAAGAGTTGGAGCCTCCGAAAATCCCGGGGCGATTCAAGCAGATCGAGCTGCCCGCGGTGGCACCGATCGTGACGCAGCGCCAGCACTTTGCCGTTTGTTGTCCGAGCTGCGGGACGCGCGTGATCGCGCCATCGGCCGAAGCAGCTCGCGGCACCCCGTTCGGTCCGCGGCTGCATGCGGTGGCGACGTACCTGAGGACCTTACAGGCGCTCTCGTACGAACGGCTGTAGGCGGCGCTTTCCGACCTGTTCGGCCTCACCCTCAGCCAGGGCGGGTTGATGAACCTGCTCCGCCGCGCGCAGGGCTGCTTCCTGTCCGGTTGTGACGCGGCCATCGCGCCCCCGGCGCCGGGCCGAGGTCATCGCCTGCGACGAGACCGGCGTGCGGATCGAAGGCGCGAACGCTTACCACTGGCTGTTCCACTCAGCTGCGGCCGTGGTGCACACGACTTCGCCGACTTGCGGCGCCGTCGTAGTGCGGGAGATGATGGAGGGGCACCGGCCCACAGTGTGGACTCGGACCGCTATACCGCCCAACAAGGCCACGCGGATGAACACCAGACCCACCTGGCGCATCTGGCCCTCGACATCGCCTACGTTGTCGAGGTCAGCGATGACCCCGTACCCTGGCGCCTGCAACTCTGGCTGGGAGACGTGTTCGCCCTGGCCGAACACGTCGTGGATCTCGCCGCCTCGACGCTTTCAGCCCAGCGCCGGAGCCTGGATCGGCAATTCGGTGCCATCTTGGCCACGCCGAGCCGCTATGACCTGACCCGCGAGCTGCAGGCCACGATCAGCCGCGCCCGCGATCAGCTCCTGGTGTTTCTCGCCTATCCCGGAAAGGTCGGGCCGACCGACAACAGTTCGGAGCGGCTGCTTCGTCCAGCCGTCGTGCAACGGAAGGTGACCAACGGTGACCGGGCCATGTGAGCGGCCGAGGGCGAGACCGCCATCCGCACCGTCGTCGACACAGCGCGCCTGACCGGCGCCCGTCGCTTCGCAACCATCCTCAAAACCGTCGGTGCCTGAACCCAGCCATCACAGACCTTGGTAATTGAAATGTCTGCTTACCGGCCGTTCTTCAAACAGAATGAATGACCGACTTGGGCGCCAAGTCGAATGTCCGGTTCTGCGCGCGACGTCGATCCAGCGTGACGAAATATGGCCGAGAGCGGAGTGGCCGCTGTGGAGCGCGACCGCTGCAAAGGCGGACGGCCTCCCACCGACCCGACCCTGCCGTCAGAGCGTATCGGCACGTCTCCCGGAAGCGGATCTCCAGCGTGCAGCAACCGGACGATGCGCGCCCTGCTCAGTGCGCCAGCGATCGGTCCGATGCGTCCGACGAACGCTTCTTCCTCTTGCGCTTGCTCGCTTTCAAGACCACGTCCGCGTTGTCCTCGGCGATGCGCTCAGCCAGCGCGAAGTCGTGAAGCTCCGCGGTCGCACCCTCAGCGGCGGTCGCCCCTTCTGTCACGGCGTAGAACGCGGCGCGGACGATCTCCTTCTTGCTCGCCTCCGGATGCCGCTCACGGATGGCGGAACGGATCGCCTTCGGCTTCATGCCCGGCGCGGCGATCTTCCTCAGCGTGTCCGCGATCTCCCGGATCGATGCCATACCGCTACCTTCACCTGACCCCTTCTGCCGGCTCACAAACCCGTCAGCCGACGGGGCGTTCCGATACCGCGGCCACACAGGCGGCTTCCCGCGCGCGACGCGCCGCACCCGCGGACGTGAGGTCGCGCCGACGCGCCGCGCTCCTCCCGAGACCGGAACGCGCTCGGCGCGCGCGGGGGCACGCAAGCGGGCCGCGTTCACCTCAGTAGCGGGTGATGGCACGCAGGCCGAACACCGCGGCGCCGCGCACCCGCTTGCCGTCAGGATCGCGCGGATTGGCGATCCCGCCACCCGGATGGGCGACGTACTGCACGGTCGGCTGCAGGGCGATGCCGGGCGCGAGCACGGCCTGATAGGTCGCTTCGAGCAAGATCTCGGCGCTCCGGCGCGGTGCGGGTGTCGTGCTCTGGAGCGCGGCGATCACATCGAGCCGGCGTGCCGCCGGGGAGATGCGGGTGATGCCGACGGCGAGGCCCAGCGTGTCGTCCGACCGTCCGGGGATCAGGCCGCGATAGGCGATGCCGCCGTCGATGTAGAGGTCCACGAGATTGCGGTCCCCCGGCGAGACGGACGCACGCAGGAAGACGCTGGCGCCGTCGTTGGGATCGTCCGGCTCCTGGTAGATCGTCTGGTCGATGAGCCCGTAGAGGCCCGAATTGCCCGAAACCCTCCGATCGAGGCCACTCACCGGATCCGGCGTGAGGGCATCGACGCGGCCGAAGCGGTGCCAGCCGCCCAGCGTGACGGTGCCCGGCCGGCCTTCGGAACTCGGACGGGTGTTGTAGGCGTAGGCGACCTCGGCGATGACGAGCGGGGGGTCGGAGACGGGGAAGCGGATACCGTTCGGATTGCGGCGCTGCGGGTCTACGCCCGAGCGGGGACGGCCGCCGCCGGGTGTGCCGTCGATCACGCTCGCCTGGAACGAGAGATCGGGCGTCGGGACGTACTTCAGGCGGACGGTCGGCGCCGAGAGCGGATAGGCCGGCCCTCCGTCCACCATGTTCGCGGCGAAGATCTCCGGCCAGCCGAAGGTACCGTTGGTGAACAGGATGCTGGTCTGGCTCACCATGTACTCGGTGTCGGCGGAGAGCTGGCCGACACGGACGGACAGCCTGTCGTCGAACAGGCTCTGCTCCAGCCACAGCTCCGAGAGCCGCGAAGCCGGCAGGGCCTCGATCTCGCTGATCGTCATGAGGTTGCCGACGCGGCTGCGGGAGGCTCCGCTGCCCTGGATCTGGTAGACGGTGGCGTGGGCCGTCGCCCCCTTCCACCCGGCGAGCGTGTCGAGATCGACATCGACGTCGAGATCGAGCAGCGTCAGGCCCGTGGAGCCCCGCCGCAGGCCGCCGCGCAGGTTGCGGTAGGTCTCGGCCACACTGATCAGGCCGAAGGTGATCCCGCGGCTCTCCAGGAAGGCGCGGTACCCGCCGGGATCGCCGGCGGCCCCGAGGAGGGGCTGGAACGAGGTCGTGACCTCCGCCGCGCGACCGGCCGAGAACACGGGCTGAGCGACCGAGGTCTGCGGATCGCCGCCTGCGCCGGAGGGTGAACCGATGGCGAGGCCCTCCGCGGCGACCCGCGCGGCCGTCGCCAGCGGATCCGCGGCCGGTTCGGCCAAGGCACGGCCGACCGGCGCGATGAGAACGAGCGTGATGCCAGCGAGGGCGCAGATGACAGAGCGCACCAGGACCTCTGGAGACATCGGGCTCGGCGAACGAAGGCATAGCCTCGTGACCATTCGACGACGGCGGTGGCGAGACATCGCCGCGAATTGATGGGACAGACGCGGCACTGACGCTGGCTCGTACAACCGCAGGTCGCTAGGGTTCTCCGCATCACCGGAGGTCCTCCACCGTGCGTACGCTCGCTCTCGCCTCGGCCCTCGTCTTCGCCTGCACGGTGTCCGTCCGAGCGCAGGCCCCCGCACCCTCGGCGGCTCAGACCGCGCAGCGGGATCGGATGAAATCCTGCAACGTGGATGCTGGGACGCAACGGCTGTCGGGCGCCGCCCGCAAGAGCTTCATGGCAGATTGCCTCGCGGGAAAGAGCGCCGCGCCGGCCAAGGAGCTGACGCCGCAGCAGATGAAGATGAAGAGCTGCAATGCGGATGCCTCGGCCAAGAGCCTCAAGGGCGCCGAGCGCAAGGCGTTCATGAGCACGTGCCTCAGAGGTTAGTCGCCTGCGCCCATACCGCGTCCCTGTTCGGCTTCTGACCAATGTCAGGGCTGCGTGAAACGGATGCCGTTCGAGATACCGACCGATCTCGGGCGTCCTGAACGTCACTCGGGCTTCCACGAAGCGGTCGACGTCCCCCTCACTCTCCCCCCGCTCCGTCGCGGAACGGTTTTGCCAGCCTCGCCGTAACTGACCCATCGAGCCGCGACGGCGCGGGTCAGATGGCCGAGGCGGTCCCAGCATGAAGCGCGCTCCCTTCCGCATCCTGATCCGCATCGAGGGCGATCGGCGCGTCCTGCGCGCGACCTCGGAGCGCGAGGCGGCGCTCAAGGCCGAATCCGTTCTCCGGCGCTACGACGTCCTGCCCGGCGGCGCCGGCCTCATCATCGAAGCGTCGGACACCCGGGCGAGCGCGCGCATCGCGGCCTATCTGGCCGACGTTGCGCTCGAGATGGAAATCGCGTGATCGGCCTCCGAGGATGACGGTCTCGGACAGCGCGGTCCCCTACGTGCTGGGCGCTGCGGCGGTGCGCTCGGTCGAGGTCATCGACGGCGGCGGCACACTGGCGATCCGATTGCGGTCGCCCGACGACAGTGAGTTCTGCGTCCTGCTGCCGATCGGTGTCGTGGGCGACCTCCTCTTTCAACTCGCGGATGTGATGAGCGTCAGCCTTGACCCACGCCCATGACCGAGAGGATGCCCACCTGGGCGAAGGGGATGACCCGGTGCTCGACGCGGTCGCCGTGCTTCGGTGCCGCGGGTACACGGTCGAGCCGGATGACGACTGCGCGCGCTGGCGGATCGACGGTGCTGACTGGATCACGCTCAGCGACCTGTTCGCGCGGGCTCTGCGGCTCGGCTTGAGAGACGGGCCGGGACGCGCGCAGTAATCCCCGGCCAGACCCGGAGTTGGACCGCTGAGGGATCGACCGGCGGGATCAAACACCTAGTTGATCAGGCAGAAGCCGGCTTCCGCCCTGTCGACGCCGCCGACGCGCCTCCCGGTCTCGCAACTCGGGGCGACGGCGCGCACCGCTTGGACACGCGGCGTTTCGGGCGGCGGGCGGAGGAGGGTGGGCTGTGGCCGAAGCTCCGGCTCGCGCGCTTCGGCCGGCGTGTTCGCCACCGCTGCCGCGGCCGCCGCAGGAACGGCCGCAGCGATGGGGGCCGGCGCGATCGCGATGATGGGACGGTAGCCGGCACGGCCGCTCGGGGCCGTGTCGGTCGCGGCGACAGACGGAGGCGACGCGGGTCGCTGCGCCGTCGACGACCGCCCGAAGAACAGACGCCCGCGCCCGCGCGCCTCGACGGTGTCGATGCTACCCACAAGTGTAGAGAACGCCACACCTGCCACCAGCCACGCGCGCATGATGTCCCCCACCGCACGCGAGGAGTATGGCAGCGAACCAATTCAATAGTGCTGCCATGACCTTTCAAATTCGATTGATTTGACGAATGCAGAGCGCGAACATGTCGCGACAGCGCGGGATTTCCGCGCGCCTGACCTGTCGGCACCGAGCCGCGATCGACCGGACAACGCTGTCCTTCAGCAAGAGCGGCTCCCGGCGCGCCGATGACCGATTGCGCCGTGCACCGTCCGCCGTGTCGCGTGCAGAGCCGACCGATACGGTGTGGCCGCGCAGCCGGGAGGACACGCCCCCGCGGCAAGTCTCGCGGGCAGGACTTCCGGGCACGACCCACCGGTAAGCCTTCTTACGCCCCCAGCCCCGCGGCGCCGGAGACCGGGGCCGAGACAGCCGGGCGTCAGGTACCGGGGCGGCCCAACCAACGACACCCTGGAGCCGCACCGCCCGGCGGCCCGCGCCGTGCCGGACGGCCGGATGAGAACGGTGACTCCACCCGTTCTCGATCGAGGGCCCGTCGCCCGCCGGATCTCCTGCCCGTGTTTCGACGCCGCAAGACTTCTCCGACCGACGCGTCGCCCGGCGCCGGTTCAGGTCCCGCCGCGGGGCAACTCGCGGTGTCGGGCGTGAGCCGACGCTACGGCCGGACGCTGGCGCTGGACAACGTGTCGCTGACGCTCGGTCCGGGCGAGATCCTGGCGGTGCTCGGCGCCTCCGGCTGCGGGAAGAGCACGCTGCTGCGGCTCATCGCCGGCCTGGACGCGCCGGACGCGGGCGAGATCGCCTTCGGCGATCGCCGCGTCGCCGGGCGCGGCCGCAACGCGCCGCCCGCGAGCCGCGGCGTGGGCCTGATGTTCCAGGACTACGCGCTGTTTCCCCACCTCACCGTGCTGGCCAATGTCCGCTTCGGCCTCGCCCATCTCCGCGGCGCGGACGCGCGGGACATCGCCCGCGAGCGCCTCGATCAGGTCGGGCTGGCACACCGCGCCGACAGCTATCCGGGCACGCTGTCGGGCGGAGAGGCGCAGCGGGTGGCGCTCGCCAGGGCGCTGGCCCCGCGTCCGCGGGTGCTGCTCCTCGACGAGCCGTTCTCGAACCTCGATGCCGGCACCCGCGAGCGTGTCCGCGCCGACACCCTGGCGGTCCTGCGGCGGGACGGCATCGGCGCGATCCTCGTCACGCACGATGCGGCCGAGGCGGTCGCCTGCGCGGACCGCATCGTCCTGATGCACCGGGGTCGGATCGTCCAGAGCGGCAGCGCCGAGGCGCTGTACGCCGCGCCGGCGACGCCGTTCGCCGCCCGGGCGCTCGGCGAGATCATCGAGATTCCGGGCCGCGCCGTCGACGGCCACGTCGCGACACCCCTCGGCACGCTGCCCCGGCCCGACGCCGTGCCGGAGGGCGCGGTCAAGGTCTGCCTGCGCCCCGAGGCGATCCGCCTCGGGCCGGCGGGTGCCGGGGTGCCGGCCAGGATCCTGGGCCGGGCCTTCGCGGGGCCGCGTCTGCGCCTGGACATCGCGGTCGCGGGCCTCGGCGCGCCGCTGCGCCTCGACCTCCCGCCGGAGGAAGTCCCGGGCGAGCAGGTCGGCATCGAGCTGCTGCCCGGGCGCGCCCACGTCTTCCCGCTGCCGGACGGAGTCCAAGTGTTGTCAGATTGTAATTAGAATACATCTAAATAAATCCGCCTTGCAGGGCGCACTCTTACTCTATAGCACCGGCTCGTCGCTCGACGAACGGGGTTTATCATGTTGGACGTCTGCAGAACCGGAGCCTGGGCGAGCTTGTGCCTGTCTCTCTGCTTCGGCGGACCGGCCTACGCGGCCGAGGTCAACCTCTACACCACCCGCGAGCCGGGCCTGATCCGGCCGCTGCTCGACGCCTACACGGCGCAGAGCGGCGTCACCGTGAACACGGTCTTCGTGGAGAAGGGGCTGGCCGAGCGGGTCGCCGCGGAGGGCGCGCGCTCGTCCGCCGACGTCCTCATGACGGTCGATATCGGCAACCTGATCGAACTCGTCGACCGCGACCTGACCCAGCCGGTGCGCTCGCCCGTGCTCGAAGCGGCCGTGCCGGCGCCCCTGCGCGGCGCCGACGGGCGCTGGTTCGCCCTCTCGATGCGCGCGCGCGTGCTCTACGCCGACACGGGCCTGAACGATCTCGCGGCCGCGACCTACGAATCGCTCGCCGACCCGCGCTGGAAGGGCAAGGTGTGCCTGCGCTCGGGCCAGCATCCCTACAACACCGCCCTGATCGCCGCCTTCCTCGTCCGCCACGGCGCGGAGAAGACGGAGGCGTGGCTGCGGGGCGTGAAGGACAACCTCGCCCGCAAGGCGACGGGCGGCGACCGGGACGTGGCCCGCGACATCGCGGCCGACCTCTGCGAGGTGGGCCTCGGCAATTCCTACTATGTCGGACTGATGCGCTCGGGTCGCGGCGGGGCGGACCAGCAGAAATGGGGCGCGGCCATCAAGGTCGTGCTGCCGACCTTCGAGGGCGGGGGCACGCACGTGAACGTGTCGGGGGCGGTCGTCGCCAAGAACGCGCCGAACCGCGACCAGGCGGTCAAGCTCCTCGAGTACCTCGTCTCCGACGCCGCGCAGGCGCTCTACGCCAAGGTCGACTACGAGTATCCGGTGAAGGCCGGCGCCCCGATCGAGCCGCTGCTCGCGGAACTCGGTCCGCTGAGCGTCGATCCGACACCGCTCGTCGAGATCGCCCGCAACCGCAAGGCGGCGAGCCTGCTCGTCGACAAGGTCGGCTTCGACAACTGAGTTCGAGCCGGGCCGGATGTCGGTGACCCGCTCTCTGGGCTGGGCGGGGGCGGTCGCCCTGGCGGCGCTGCTGCTCGCGCCCGTGATCTCCCTGGGCTTCACGGCGTCCGAGGGCGGCGGCGAGCTGTGGCCGCACCTCGCCGCCTACGTGCTGCCGCAGGCGATCCGCGACACCGCCCTGCTGCTCGCGGGCGTCGGCCTCCTGGTGATCGGGCTCGGGACCGCGACGGCGTGGCTGGTCGCGGCGTTCGACTTCCCCGGTCGGCGCCTCCTCGAGGCCGCCCTGCTGCTGCCGCTGGCGATGCCGACCTACGTGGTCGCCTACGCCTATCTCGACCTGCTGCACCCGCTCGGGCCGTTCCAGGTCGGGCTGCGGGGCCTGCTCGGCCTGTCGAGCCCGCGCGATCTCGCCCTGCCGGACCTGCGCTCGCTCCCGGGCTGCAGCCTGCTGCTCGGCTTCGTGCTCTACCCTTACGTCTATCTGCCGACCCGCGCGCTGTTCCTGATGCAGGCCGGCTCGCTGCTGGAAGCCGCGCGGACGCTCGGGGCCGGGCCGTGGCGCAGCTTCCTGCGGATCGCCCTCCCGCTCGCGCGGCCGGCGATCGCCCTCGGCACCGGCCTCGCCCTGATGGAGGCGCTGAACGATGTCGGCGCGGCCGAGTTCCTGGGGGTGCGCACGCTGACGGTGCAGGTCTACGCCACCTGGGTGAACCGCTCGGACCTGCCCGGCGCCGCGCAGATCGCGCTGGTGATGCTGGCCGCGGTGGTCGCGGTCGTCGGCCTCGGACGGCTCGCGCGGGCCGGCCGCGGCTATGCCGGAGGCGCCCGCCGCCACACGGCCGGCGCGCGCCGCCGGCTGGACGGCTGGCGGGCGGGGTCGGCCCTGGCCCTGGGCACGGCCCCCGTCGCGATCGGATTCCTGGTGCCGGCGGGCTCTCTCGGCCTCGAGGCGTGGCGCCGGATCGACGCGAGCGGCTTGCCCGACGCGCTCGCCGCCCAGGCCCTCAACACGGTCTACTACGCGGGCCTCGCCACGGCGGTGACGGTGCTGGCGGGCCTGGCGGTGGCGGCCGTTCCCTCCCTGCTGAGCGCCCGGGCCGGGCGCCTGCTCATCGGCGCGGCCGGGATCGGCTACGCCATGCCCGGGACCGTGCTGGCGGTCGGGCTCCTGGGTCCTCTGGCGCTGGTCGAGGCCGGGTTGTTCGAGGCCGGCCTGACGACCGCACGGGTGGGACTCGGGACCGGCGCCGCCCTCGTCATCGCCTACGCCCTGCGCTTCCTGACCGTTACGGTGGGCGCCAGCGAGGCCGGCTTCGCGCGGATCCCGCGCACCATCCCCGACGCCGCGCGGGTGCTCGGGCGGGGTCGGCTCGCCACGCTGGTCACCGTGCAGCTGCCGCTGGCCTGGCCCGCGGTGCTGAGCGGCGGCCTCCTCGCCTTCGTCGACATCGCCAAGGAACTGCCGGTGACGCTGCTCCTGCGTCCCCTCAACGTCGAGACGTTGAGCACGCATCTCTACGGCGAGGCGGCGCGCGGCACGTACGAGGACGGCGCCGTCGCCGCCGTGCTCATCGTGATGATCGGTCTCCTCCCGGTGACGCTCCTGCTCAGGCTCGACCGGAACGCGATCGGGCCGGGACGGTTGGCCGGGGAAGAGCCGCGGACCGGCCGGGGATAGGCCGGGGAGAGGCCGGGGAGAGGTCGGGGGGAGGTCGGGGATCGATCGCCCGCCCTTCGCGCCGCCCGCTCCGCGCGCCGGTATCCGTCTCGTGCCGCGCGCCCGTCTCCGCGTCGCGGGCCTCGGCGGTCAGGCGATGGTCGGAACGATCCCGCCCTCGACCCGGAGCGCGGCGCCGTTGGTCGCGGCGGCGAGGGGACTCGCCAGGTAGGCGATCATGGCGGCGACCTCGTCCGGCTCGATCAGGCGCTGGATCAGCGACAGCGGCCGATGGAGCCGGAAGAACTCCGCCTCCATCGCCTCGGGCGACAGGTCGGGATCGGAGGCGACACTCTTCAGGAAATCGCCGATCCCGTCGGAGCGCGTGGGCCCGGGCAGCACCGTGTTCACGGTGACGCCGCTGCCCTTGGTGAGCTGGGCGAGTCCGCGGGCGATCGTCAGCTGGGCCGATTTGGTCACGGCGTAGTGGATCATGTCGGGCGGCGGCACGATCCCGGACTCGCTCGAGACGAACAGGACGCGCCCCCAGCCGCGCGCCTGCATCCCCGGGAGATAGGCCTGCGCGAGCCGGGCCCCCGACACGACGTTGACCGCGAACAGGCGGTGCCAGTCGTCGTCGGCGATGTCCGGGAAGGCCTTGGCCTCGTAGATCCCGAGATTGTTGACGAGGATGTCGACCGCGGGGGCCGCGCGCACGAGCGCGGCAGCGCCCTCGGCCGTGGCGGGATCGGCCAGGATCGCGCGCGCGCGGCCCGCGGCGGCGACCGCGGCCGCGGCCGCATCGAGCTTGGCCTGCTGGCGCCCCGCGATGATGACCTCCGCGCCCTCCGCGGCCAGCCGTTTGGCCACAGCGAGACCGATCCCGGCGGTCGAGCCGGTGACCAGGGCGCTTCGTCCCGTGAGCTGAAGATCCATGACGGTTCGTCCTCGTTGCCGTGTCGGTCCCGAGGAGATGGACGGCCGCCGGATTGCTGAGTAGCAGGCATCGCGGCACGATGATCGTGACTTCGATGCACGAGTGGCGGCGCGATGGACAACCGGCTCGGGGACATGGAGGCGTTCCTCCAGGCGACGCGGTGCGGCAGCTTCGCGGCGGCCGCCAAGGCCCTGCGGCAAACCCCCTCCGCCGTGAGCCGGGCCGTCGCCCGCCTCGAGGCGCGCCTCGGGGTCGCGCTGCTCCGGCGCACGACCCGATCCCTGACCCTGACCCCGGAAGGCGAGGCCTATCGCGAGCGGGCCGCCGAGCTGATGGCGGAACTCGACGCGATGGAGCGGGGCCTCACCCAGACCGCCGCCGAGCCGAGCGGGCGGCTCCGGGTGAACGCCTCGGTCCCGTACGGGACCCACGTCGTCCTGCCGGTCCTGCCGCGCTTTCTCGCGCAGCACCCGCGGATGAGCCTGGATCTCGCCCTGACCGACGAGGTGATCGACCTGCCCGCCACGCAGGCGGACGTCGCGATCCGGATCGGCCCACTCCGCGACACCCGCCTGCGGGCGCGACGCCTCGGGCGCAGCCGGATGATCGTGGTCGCCGCCCCCGCCTATCTCGCGCGGGAAGGTGTCCCGGAGCATCCCGACGGCCTCGCGGCGCACAAGTGCCTCAACTTCAGCTTCCGCCGCTCCCTCGATACCTGGCCGTTCCGCGTCGGAGCCGGTCTCAACCAGCGGCCGATCCAGGGGAATTTCTACGGCAATTCCGGCGAGGTGGTGCGCCTGATGGCGCTCGGCGGCGCCGGGATCGCCCGCCTCGCCCGGTTCCATGTGGCGGCCGATCTCGCGGCCGGCCGGCTCGTGCCGGTGCTGGAGGCGTTCAACCCCGGCGATGCCGAGGACGTCCACGTCCTCTATGTCGGCCACGCGCGCTTGGCGCTGCGCATCCGAAGCTTCGTCGATTTCCTCGCCGCCCACGCGACGGTGGAGGAATGACATCGGCGCGGCAGACGCTTCACGAGCGATGCCTCGACTGCGGTAATATTTATTTTCATTGCTCGAAGACCCGAAATATTTGAGACGCTTGGGTCCTGAACAGGATCAGATCCGGCGACGGAGAGGCCGGCTCGCGGTCCGGGCGCTGGAACCGAGCGTCGCCGAGCCCGTCATGCGCGGCCCGACCTCGGTGCAGCGCGCGCGTGCGCGCGACCCCGAACCGCTCTGGCAGCCATCGGCCGCTCTGAGTGCTAACCGACTGAGATCGCGGGCGATTCGGCGTTTGTTAACAGCTCAGCCGGCAACTTTCTTGCTTCGTCGTGGGTCACTCTCACGATGCGCGCAGGAGGGGCCGCCATGAGCGTTTCGACCGCCTTCCGTCGTCAGCTGGAAGGCTACAGCCTGACGACAGCCGAGATCCTGTATCACCTGCCCGACCATCCCCACCTGCTCCAGACCTTCATCTGGCAGCAGCACGATCTCTTCCCCGTCTTCCCGGAGCTGAAGCGCTTCCTGGCCTTCTGGCAGGGCGCCCTCGATGGGCCGCTGCATTCGGTGAAGGTGGCCCACAGCCGCCTGATCAGGCCCGCGGAATTGCGGGCCGTCGGCAGCGAGTTTCACCTCCACTGACGCCGGGGGCGGGAGCCGAGCTTTCCGCGGGCCCGCGCGGGAAGCGCGATCGCGATGGTCGCGGAGATCGCGGAGATCGCCTGCGCCGGCCGGATGCGGGCTCAGGATCCGCGCTCAGATCTCGCCGCGACTCATCCGCTTGGCGATGTGGTCCGCCTGCCGCAGGGCCAGCGCGACGATGGTGAGGGTCGGATTCTCCGCGGCGCCGGTCGTGAACTGGGAGCCGTCCGAGACGAACAGGTTCTCGACATCGTGGGCTTGGCCGAAGCGGTTGACGACGCCGTCCCGGGGCTTCTCGCTCATGCGGTTCGTGCCGAGGTTGTGCGTCGACGGATAGGGCGGGGTGCGGATGGTGCGGACCGCGCCGACGGCCTCGTAGAGGGCGCTGCCCTGCCTGTAGGCGTGCTCGCGCATCGCCTCGTCGTTGGGATGGTCGGCGAAATGGACCGACGCGACCGGCATCCCGTAGGCATCCGTGTCGTCCGACAGGGTGATGCGGTTGTCGGAACAGGGCATGTCCTCGCCCACGATCCAGAGGCCCGCCATGTTCCGGTACTTGTCGAGGGCGCCGGTGAAGTCGCGGCCCCACGTCTGCGGGTCGAGGAACGCCGCCATGAAGGGCAGGCCCAGGGAGAGCGTCTCGAGCTCGTAGCCGCCGACGAAGCCGCGGCTCGGATCGTGCCGGGCCTCGTCGCGCACGATGCCGGCCATCGTGGTGCCGCGGTACATGTGGACCGGCTTCTCGAAGATGGCATAGACCGAACCGGTCGTGTGGCGCATGTAGTTGCGCCCGACCTGCCCCGACGCGTTGGCCAGACCGTCGAGGAACTTCGCCGAGTGCGAATTGAGGAGGAGTCTCGGGCTCTCGATGGAGTTGCCGGCCACGGCGACGGCCCGCGCTCTCTGCCGGTGCTCGACGCCGTCCTTGTCGGCGTAGACCACGCCGGTGACCTTGCCGCCGGAATCGTGCTCGATCCGCAGCACCTGGCAGCCCGAACGGACCTCGAGCCGGCCCGTGGCCTCGCCCTTCGGGATCTCCGCGATGAGCGTCGACCACTTCGCGCCCGACTTGCACCCCTGGAAGCAGAAGCCGAGCTGCATGCACGCGGCGCGGTCGTCGCGCGGCTCGGAGTTGATGGCCATCCGGCCGGTATGCACCTCCGTGTAGCCGATCTTGCGGGCGCCGGCCTCGAGCACCTTGAAGTTGTTGTTGCCCGGCAGGCCCGGGATGCCGTTGGTGCGCGTGACGCCCATCCGGTTCTCGGCCATGGCGTACCAGGGGTCCATCTCCGGGAGGTCGACGGGCCAGTCGAGGAGGTTGGCCCCCTTCACGGCGCCGTAATGCGTGCGCGTCCTGAACTCGTGCTCCTGGAAGCGCAGCGACGCGCCCGCCCAGTGCACGGTCGAGCCGCCGACGGCCTTCACGATCCAGGCCGGCAGGTTGGGGAACGTCTTGGCGATCGGCCACGGCCCGGTGGCGTGCCGCTTGTCCTTCCAGGCGAGCTGGGCGAACGAATCCCACTCGTCGTTGACGAAGTCGAAGGTCTCGTGCCGGTCGCCCGCCTCGAGGATGACGGTGTCGATGCCCTTGAGCGCGAGCTGGGTCCCGAGGGTCCCGCCGCCGGCGCCCGAGCCGACGATGACGAAGACGGAGCCGTCGCTGAGGTCGTAGGGAGCTGACATGGTTTCCTCCTGCCGCGGATCGGCCCCGTCCCGTCTTCGCGCGGGATGGTCGGACCGAGCGGTGAATGCGTGTCGCGCGCGGCCGTCGGCGCGGGCGCCGGGCCGCCGTCAGAGCCAGTCGATGTCGTCGAAGCCGCGCTCCAGGTAGCCGCCCTTGTCGAAGGAGGCGCCCTCGTAGCCGAAGATCGGCCACAGCTCCTTCTGGTTGTAGAGACCGACGATGAGGTTGGCCCGCACCTTCTGGAAGAACGGGGTCGGCTCGATGGTCTCGAGGAGGGCTGCCCGGTCCGTATCCTGCGGAACCTTGGCGTAGGGCAGGCGGTGCCTCTCGACGGCCGCCCGGTTGAGCGCGGCCATCCCGTCCTCGAGGAGCGTCAGTTCTCCTGGAGCGGTCCGCGCCGCGTCGTCGAGGATCTGCACCGCGGCGGCGTAGTACCTGTCGGCGACGCGGTCGTGCGGGTAGCAGTCGCGCGACATCTGCACGAGCGAGGCGAAGGTCTCGGGCTTCGTCGCCTTCGGCATCTGCGCCCAGGCCCGCCCGGTCACGCTGCCGTCCGGCATAACCGCGACCGCGAGCAGCGTCGAGCCCGCGGCGCCCAGGAAGCCGCGGCGGGACAGGTGTGCGCCCGTCTCCTGCATCCTCATCCCGTCCTCCCCTGTCCGTGTCGGTCGTGCCGGTGCCGCGGCGGCCGATGGCGGGCCGTCGCGGGTCATCAGGCGAAGCGCCAACCGCGGGCGAGCACCTCGATCTTGTGCTCGTCCGGGTCGTCGATGAAGCAGGAGCGCGCCGTGACCCGGGCGGCCCCCACGCCCAGGCCGCAGGCGCCGTCGTGGCCCGTGTTGACCGTCAGCGCCGACGCGAGACCGGACGCGGCATGCGCGAGATCGATCGGGGTGAAGGTTTCGAAGCCGGGCCGGTCGGCGGTGTCGAGGCGGAAGGTGGTCCGGTAGAAACGCGCGGAGCGCGCCGCGTCCCGGACCCGGATCATCGCGGGGATCCGCTCGGGCATGTCGGACATGTCGCGCATGATCCCCCTGTCGAGGCCCGAGGCCGAAGGCCCCGAGGGGTCCCGCCGAGCGGAAACTTAGAGCCGCTCCAGCGTGCGGTGGTAGTATCATGCTACTGCGGAGCGGGCCCGCGACGATCCGCGGAGCGCGTTATGCCAGAGCCCGGAAGGCGGTGGAAACGGGCGCGCGCTGCATTATTGTTCCTCATCCCGGGGAACCGCGGGCGGTCGCCGCGGGTGAGCGGCGCGGATCGCAGGGGTGGACATGTGCAATCTGTACTCGGGGATGCCGTCCGCCGACTACGAGGGCGAGACCCGCTCCATCCGGCTCGGCGGACACTCGACCTCGATCAGGATCGAGGTGATGTTCTGGAACGTGCTCGAGGACATCGCCGCCGCTCAGGGCATGACCCTTCCCCGCCTCGTGACGCTTCTCTACGACGAAGTGCTCGCTCTCCACGGTGAGGCACGCAATTTCGCCTCGCTCCTGCGGTGCGCGTGCCTGAGGCACCTCGAGATGAAGGCGGACCGCCTCGCCTCGGCGCAGCGGCGCGCCGTGGAACAGCGCGGCAGGGTCGCGGGGGACGTCGATGGCGCCCTGGACCGGATCGACGACCGTGACGTCGGCGTCGGACACGTCGCGCGGACCGCGCGCGCCCTGCGCGGCGACGCGGTCCGGCCGCGCGATGCCCGCGGCGAGGGCTGAGGCGCGTCCCCCCCGGCATGGCCGATGCAGAGGGCTGGCGCGGTCGGCCGCTCCGGCCCCGATGAACGGATACCCGACATGCCGCTGCAGGAAGCCCCGAGGTCGCCCATCCGCGGCGGTCGCATCGCGATCGCCGGCCTCGGCACCGTCGGGCTGGCCGTGGCGCGCGCTCGATGCGGGCGCCATATCGGGGCTGAGGCTGACCGCCGTCGCGGTTCACGATGCCGCCAGAGCCCGGGCCGCCCTCGCGGCGCTCGCGGAGCCGCCGGAGGTCGTCACCGCGTTCGACGCCCTGGAGCCGCGGGCCGACATCGTGCTGGAATGCGCGCCGTCCCAGCATCTCCCGGCGATCGTGCGGCCCTTCGTGGCGGCGGGGAAGACCGCGATCGTGCTGAGCTGCGGCGCGCTCCTCGATCACGAGGACCTCGTGGCGACGGCCCGCGCCCACGGCGGTCAGATCGTCGTCCCGACCGGCGCGCTGCTCGGCCTCGACGCCGTGACGGCCGCCGCGGAGGGTACTATCCGCACGGTGCGGATGATCACCCGCAAGCCCGTGCGCGGCCTCGTCGGCGCGCCCTACCTCGCGGAGAACGGCATCGAGATCGGCGGCATCACCGAGCCGATGCGCATCTTTGCCGGCAGCCCCCGCGAGGCGGCCCGCGGCTTCCCGGCGAATTTCAACGTCGCGGTCGCGCTCTCGCTGGCCGGCATCGGTCCCGACCGGACCGAGCTCGAGATCTGGGCCGACCCCGGCCTGGAGCGCAACACGCACCGCATCGAGGTGGAGGCCGACGCCGCGCGCTTCGCGATGACATCGAGAACGTCCTGACCGACGAGAACCCCCGCACGGGCCGCATCACGGCCCTGTCGGTCATCGCCTACCTGCGCAAGCTCACAGCCCCGCTCCGGGTCGGAACCTGACAGACCGGACCCGGCCGGCACGGCCCCTGCCGCCGCGCCCCCGCGCCCGGAGCGGTGCCCGGGCGCGGTCGCCTCTCAGAGCCCGGAGCGGTCCGTGACAGCGGCGAGCGGCGCGATCCCGTCCGCCATCGAGCGGGCCACGGCGGCCCCGTCAAGCGCGGGCGGCGCCGGTCGCGGGCCGCGCGGCGAGGTCGAGGCGCGGCCCCGCGGGCTCCGCGCTCACCTCCCGGACGCCACCCGCGATCTCACCCCGCCACTTGGCGACCGCCGCGGTGGCGAGCCCGTTACCGAGGACGTTCGTGACGGTGCGCCCCATGTCGAGGATCTGGTCGATGCCCATGATCAGCAGGATGCCGGCGGCCGGGAGACCGAACATCGGCACGGTGGCGGCGACCACGACCAACGAGGCCCGCGGCACGCCGGCGATGCCCTTGCTCGTCACCATCATGACGAGCAGCATCGTCAGCTGCTCGCCGAAGCCCATGTGAATCCCGAACGCCTGGGCGATGAACAGGGCGGCCATGGCCTGGTACATCATCGAGCCGTCGAGGTTGAACGAGTACCCGAGCGGCAGCACGAACCCGGTCACGCGCGGGCGCACCCCGAAGCGCTCCAGCACCTCGACGGTGCGCGGGAAGGCGGCCTCGCTGCTCGCCGTCGAGAAGGCGAGGATCATCGGGGCGCGCAGCAGGCGCAGCAGCTCCACCACGCGGCGGCCCAGCACGGCCCAGCCGGCACCGATCAGCAGCAGCCAGAGCAGGGACAGGCCCGCGTAGAAGCTGGCGATGAACTTGCCGTAATCGAGAAGGACGCCGAGCCCTTGGACGGTGACGACCGCCGCGATGGCCGCGAAGACGGCGATCGGCGCGAGCCGCATCACCGTGTCGGTGACCCTGAACATCACGCGGGCGAGGCCGTCGAGAAGCTGCACCATCGGCTCGCTGTAGCGCCGGTCGATCGTGCTGAGACCGAAGCCGAAGAAGATCGAGAAGACCAGGATCTGCAGCACCTCGTTGCCGGCCATGGCCGAGACGATGCTGGTCGGGAAGACGTGGACGAGGAAGTCGCGCAGGTTCAGCGAGGCGGCCTTCAGGCCGGTCTGCGCCCCCGCGTCGGGCAGCGGCAGGCCCAGGCCCGCGCCCGGCTGGAACAGGTTCGCGGTCAGGAGCCCGAGGGTGAGCGAGACGACCGAGGCGGTGACGAACCAGCCCATGGCCAGCGCGGCGACCCGGCCGACCGAGCGGGCGTCGCCGAAGCTCGCGATGCCGGCCACGATGGTGGCGAACACGAGCGGCGCGATGATCATCTTGATCAGACGCAGGAAGATGTCGGTCGCGAGGGTGAAGTGCGCCGCGAACGCCTTGGCCTCGTCGGGTCCGGCCGCCAGTCCGTGGAGGACGGCGCCGACGAGGATGCCGAGTGCCAGCCCGAGCCCGGTATAGAGCGTGAGCCGGCCCGAGCGCGATGTCGTGGAATCCGGGTCCGTATCGGCGTGCGTCATCCGTTGTCCTCCCATGGGATCGTGTTGTTCGGCGTGCGGGACCCGACCGCTGGCGTCGCGGGCGCGGATCCCGGATTCTGGATCAGGCCCCGGCGACGGCCCGGGCGATGACCGGATCGGGGGCTTGCGGGCGGGTCAGCCGCTCGGGCCGGAGGACCGCGTCGAGCTGCGCGCGGGCCATCAGCCCCTTCTCGAGCACGAGGTCGTAGACGCCGCGGCCGGTCGCGTGCGCCTCCATGGCGACGGCCGTCGCGTTGCGGTAGCCGATATAGGGGTTGAGCGCGGTCACGATCCCGATCGAGTGCTCGACGCTGGCGCGCAGCCGTTCGCGGTTGGCGGTGATGCCCCGCACGCAGTGGAGATCGAGCGTGCGGCAGGCGGCTTCGAGATGCGCGAAGCTGCGGAACAGGCTGTAGGCGATCACGGGCTCGAAGGCGTTGAGCTGCAGCTGGCCGGCCTCGGCCGCGAAGCTGATCGTCACGTCGTTGCCGATCACCTCGAACGCCACTTGGTTCACCACCTCGGGGATCACCGGATTGACCTTGCCGGGCATGATCGAGGAGCCGGCCTGCCGGGCCGGCAGGTTGATCTCGCCGAAGCCCGCGCGCGGACCGCTGGAGAGCAGGCGCAGGTCGTTGCAGGTCTTGGACAGCTTCACGGCCACCCGCTTGAGGACGCCGGACACCTGCACGAAGGCGCCGCAATCCTGGGTTGCCTCGACCAGATCCTCGGCCGTGACGAGCGGGATGCCGGTGATCTCGGACAGCCGCGCGCGGACCGCGGCCGCGTAGAGGGGATGCGCGGTGATGCCGGTCCCGATCGCGGTGGCGCCCATGTTGATCTCGCGGATCAGCAGCTCGGCCTCGCCCAGCCGGGCCTCGTCCTCGCCGAGCATGCGCGCGTAGGTGCCGAATTCCTGGCCGAGCGTCATGGGCACCGCGTCCTGCAGCTGGGTGCGGCCCATCTTGAGCACGTCCGAGAACTCGGCGGCCTTGGCCTCGAAGCTGCCGCGCAGCGACGCCATCGCGGCGACGAGCCGACGGATCGCGCCGATGCCGGCGATCTTGAGGGCCGTCGGGTACACGTCGTTGGTGCTCTGGCCCATGTTGACGTGCTCGTTCGGGTGCAGCTGCCCGTAGGCGCCGCGGGCGTGGCCGAGCAGTTCGAGCGCGCGGTTGGCCACGACCTCGTTGGCGTTCATGTTGGTCGAGGTCCCGGCCCCGCCCTGAATGAGATCGACCACGAACTGATCGTGCAGGCCGCCGGCCCGGATCTCCTCGCAGGCCGCGACGATCGCGTCGCAGCGCGCCGCATCGAGCAGGCCGAGTTCCCGGTTGGCGAGCGCCGCCGCCTGCTTGATCGCCGCGAGCGCCCGGATCAGGTCCGGGCAGGTGGCCAGCGTGGTGCCGGTGATCGGGAAGTTCTCGACCGCGCGCAGGGTATGGATGCCCCAGTAGGCCGCCTGCGGAACCTCGCGGTCGCCCAGGAGGTCGTGCTCGGTGCGGGTCGGGGCGGCGGAAGCGATCTCGGACACGGCTCTCTCCTCGCGCGCGGAAGCGATCCGGCGCGCCGTAGGGCAGGACGGTTGGGCGGACGATTGCGCGTGAGCGACCGGCCCGCGTGAGGGGGCGTCGACGCTCTCGACGGTGCGCGATGAAGGGTCGCCGCCAGTCGCCCCGCCCTCACGGGCGGCCGCGCCTGACCGGCCGGCGTCTGATAGTCCCGGTGCCGGCGGGCCGCCAATGCTAGTTGCGACCAGAACTATTCCGAACCGGAATAGTTCTTCGAATCCGCGGCGGCGGCCGACCAGACGGCCTCTAGGAACGGCCGGGCCCGCTCCGCGCTGCGGTACAGCCGGATCTCCATCGACATCTCGGGGCTGACGATGGCGAGCGCGCCCGCCGCGATCTCGCCGGCCACGAGGCTCCTCGGCAGCCACGCGACCCCGTGTCCCGCGAGCGCCATCGACCGCAGGGCCTCGGCCATCGAGTTCTCGTTCGTGTGGACCGGATAGGTCGCGGGCGCGCCCTCCCGGGCCTGGGCGATGGCGGCGAGCCGGCCCAGGAAGGAGCCGCGGGAATATTGCAGGAGCGGCAGGCGGCCTTCCCGGTCGCGGGGGAGATCCGCCGGCGCCGCCACGGCCACGAGGCTGTCCTGGCCCACGACGAGGCAGGGAAAGCGATCGGGCCCGAGCGGGATCGGGATGCCCGGATGGTGATAGGTCAGCATGAGGTCGTAGCCGCCCTCGACCAGGGCCTGGAGGCAGATGTTGAAGTTCTCCGGCAGCACGCGGCTGCTCATCGCGCCGAGCTCGCCCCGGAGCGTGCCGAGCCAGCGCGGCAGGAAGGAGAGGCAGAGCGAATGCAGGGCAGTGATGGCGACGACGGGCAGGCTCGACCGCTCGCTGCGGTTGCGGAAGTCGGCGCGGCTGAGGGTGAGGAGGCGCACCACCTCCTCGGCGGTCTCGAGGAAGTGGCGCCCGTCCGCCGTGAGGGTGATCGGGTAGGTGCTTCGGTCGAGCAAGGCCGTGCCGAGCCAGACCTCCAGGGAGCGGATGCGGCGGCTGAACGCCGATTGCGTGACGTGACGCGCCTCGGCCGAGCGTGAGAAGCTACGGGTCTCGGCGAGGCTGAGGAAGTCCTCGATCCACTTCAGTTCCATCGCCGGCCGGGCCACGTCCAGGGGTCACGGCCTTGAAACGCAGAAAGGGCGGGCCCGGCAAGCGGGGCGGGCGCGTCCGCGCCGACGCGGTCCGGCGCCCGATCCTGGGCGATCGTGGCCGATCCTGCCGAGAACCGCGCGCGCCGACGGCGCGGCCCGGAGCGGCTCAGAGCGGTCCGCCAGGCGCCCCTCGGACGAAGCGAGGCGGCCCGATCGTGGGCTGCGCGATAAGTCTCAACGCGACGGTGGCCGTCACGACGGCGTCGGAGGAGCGGCGCGGGGCGCTCCCCCGGCAGGCGGGCTCAGGCGAAGTGCGTCGGCAGACTCAGGGCCTGCGCGTAAGTCACCAGCGCGATCGCGCCGCCGATGAGGGTCGCGGCTATGGTGATGCGGTTCGTCCAGGTCATCGTCGTCTCCATCGGGCTCGCGACTGTCGTCGCGGTGTGATCCCGATGTAGGCTCAAGCTTTCAGGCCCGGCGTGTTCCGGAGCACCCGCGCTGACGGCGTTGCCGGAGCGACGGGATCGCCGTGGCCGCCGGCTCGGACCGCGGCCGGCTCGGGGAGCGCCCGACCGAACGGCCCCTCCGGCGGCTCCGCGGCAATCGTGCAGGCGTGCGGCACATCGAACGACACGGCGCAGCGATGTGACCGCGGGGCCTCAGCCGCGGGCGCGGCGGCCCGCGACAGGGTGCTACGTCCTTCGGTCGAGCACCGAGCACCACAAATGATGGCGACGGAAACGCCCGCGCGGGCTCTGCGCCTGGACAGGACTGGTCCGAGTCTGGGTCAGCCTCGGCGGCCGGCCGCAAGATCAGCATGAGCCGGCTGGCCGGGATCCGAGAGCGTCGCAGGACACACATGCAGGAAACACCCCGCAGAGTCGTGATCCGAACGGATCCCGATTTCGAACACGCCGTGATCGGCGGATTCAAGCTGGTCGAAGACGCCTACGCGCGCGGGATCATCTCTTGGATGCGCCGGTGCGCGTTGCGGGACCTGTTGGCGAGCGGCGAGTCCGAGCTGTACGAGAGGCGCACCTATGTGACGCCGCATTCGGACCCGGATGCGATCCAGATCGGCGTCTACTTGGAACCGACTTCGGCCTTCCTGATCGAACTCGGTCTGCTGACGCCGGAGATGACCGCGCCCGAACAGGCCGATTCCGGGGCCGACCGCGAGCGCTAGGGCCCGAGGCGCCGGGACGGAGGCTCCGGCCCGGCGGACGCGGGGTCGTGCAGGGGGCTCGCGGCGCGAGTTGCCCCGCCTCTGTGCTCCGGGCACTGCCCGCTGACGCGGCCGCGCGCGGCGGGGCGCGGCCCCGCGTTTGCCTCGCAGCCTCTCCGAGGGCACCATGCGACGCGACGAGGGTGACGGGCGCACGGTCTCCGATGGCATCCAGCACGAGCGCTCGCCGATGAGGCGCCGCGAGGTCCTCGCCGCCCTGGCCGCCGCCGCGGTCGCGCGGCCCGCCGTCGCGCAGCCCGCCAAGGTTCTGCGCTTCATCCCGGAAAGCGACGTCGCGGTGATCGACCCGATCTGGACGACGGCGACCGTGACGCGCAACCACGGCTACCTCGTTTTCGACACCCTCTACGGCCAGACCGCGGGCTACGAGTTCCAGCCGCAGATGGTCGAGGGCCACGCCGTCGAGGCGGATGGCCGCCTCTGGCGCCTGACCCTGCGCGAGGGCCTGCGCTTCCACGACGGCGCGCCGGTGCTGGCGCGCGACGCGGTGGCGAGCGTGCGCCGCTTCGCCGCCCGCGACGCCTTCGGCCGGGCGCTGATCGACGCCACCGACGAACTCGCGGCGACCTCCGACCGCGTCGTGCAGTTCCGCCTCAAGCGGCCGTTCCCGCTGCTGCCCGCGGCTCTGGGCAAGACCGGCACCTCGATGCCCTGCATCATGCCGGAGCGCCTGGCGAAGACCGACCCGAACACGCAGGTCACCGAGATGGTCGGCTCGGGCCCGTTCCGCTTCAAGGCGGACGAGCGCGTCCCGGGGGCGCTCACCGTCTACGAGCGCTTCGACGGCTACGTGCCCCGCCCGGACGGCGCGGCGAGCTTCACCGCCGGACCGAAGCGGGCCCATTTCGAGCGGATCGAGTGGCGGATCGTGCCCGACGCCTCCACCGCCGCGAGCGCGCTGGCGGCCGGCGAGGTCGACTGGTGGCAGAACCCGACGCCGGATCTGCAGGCGCTGCTCAGGAGCAGATCGGGGATCCGGCTGGAGGTGCTCGATCCGGCCGGCGGCATCGGCTGCCTGCGCTTCAACCACCTGCATCCGCCCTTCGACAATCCCGCGATCCTGCGGGCGCTGCTCGGCGCCATCGACCAGACCGAGTTCATGAGCGCGGTCGCGGGCGACGAGCGCGCCCTGTGGAAGGACCATGTCGGCGTCTTCAGCCCCGAGGCGCCGATGGCGACGCGCGCGGGCACCGACGGGCTGGTCGGCCCCCGCGACTACGCCGCGGTCAGGCGCGCCCTGGCGGAGGCCGGCTACCGGGGCGAGCGCGTCGTCATGCTCGACCCGACCGATTACCCGGCCACCCATCCCCTGGCCCTCGTCGCGGCCGAAGCCTTCCAGAAATGCGGGCTCGCCGTGGACCTCGTCGCGATGGACTGGGGGACCCTGGTGCAGCGCCGGGCGAGCCGCCAGCCCCCGGACAAGGGCGGCTGGAGCACCTTCGTCACCTACCTGAACGGCACCAACAACTTCGATCCCGCCGGCCAGCTCGGCATCCGCGGCAACGGCGACCAGGCCTGGTTCGGATGGCCCCGCGCGCCCCGTCTCGAGGAGCTGCGCGCCGCGTGGTTCACCGCGCCCGATTCTGCGGCGCAGAAGGCGATCTGCGCCGAGATCCAGCGACAGTTCTTCATCGACGTGCCGTACCTGCCGCTCGGCGCCTATTACGAGGCGACAGCCTATCGGGGCCTGACGGGCGTGCGCAACGGCTTCCCGCAATTCTACGATGTCAGGCCGGCCTAGAGCGCTCTGCACCGAAGTGGATACCGGTCCGGCGCAAGAGAGCGCGTCGAAACAGAGGCTTAGAGCCGCGCCCGGTCCTTACGTGGCGCGCCATCCTTCGCCGGGCCGGACCGTCGCCCCGGCGCGCGGCGCCCCGAGGACACCGGAGCCGATGCGCGTCGCCGTCCGGCCTTTCGCGGCCGCGGCGATGCGGGCGCGGTGGCGCGCGCTACATCGGTGCCATGCGGACTGCGCCAGCCTTCTCCTCCCGCCACCTCGACCGCCTCGGCGACCGCCTGACGGCCGATGTCGACAGCGGCGCGATCGCCGGGGCCGACATGCTCGTCGGCGGCGCGGACGGGGCGATCTGGCGACGCACCGTCGGCTACCGCGACCGCGTCGCGCACGCGCCCCTCGGGCCCGACGCGCTCTGGCGCATCTACTCCATGACCAAGGTTGTCGTCTCCGCCGCTACCATGGTGCTCGCCGAGCGCGGCGCACTGCGCCTCGATCAGCCCGTGGCGGCATTCATTCCCGCCTTCGAGCACCTGTCGGTGCTTGATCCGGACGGCGGCCTCAGGCCCGCCAGGGCCAGGCCGACCGTTCAGGATCTCCTGCGCCACACCGCCGGGATCGCCTACGGCTATCTCGGCGACGGGCCGGCGCGGCGCGCCTACGCGGCCGACGGCCTGCTCGCCGAGGATCTCGACAACGCGGCGTTCGCCGACCGGATCGCCCGCCTGCCGCTGGAGCACGAGCCCGGCACGGTGTGGCACTACTCGCACGCCACCGACGTGCTCGGCCGCGTCCTGGAGATCTCGGGCGGCGCGGATCTGCAGCGGGTCCTCGACGCGACCGTGCTCGAGCCGCTCGGCATGGCCGACACGCTGTTCCAGATCTCGGCCGCGATGGGATCACGCGTCGCGCAGCCGCTGCCGCAAGCACCGGGGCAGCGCCCTGTCTTTCACGATCCCGCGCAGCCGCGGCGCGGCCAGAGGGGCAATGGCGGCCTCGTATCGAGCACGGCGGACTGCGCCCGCTTCCTGCGCATGCTTCTCGCCGGCGGCAGTCTCGACGGCGCGCGCGTCCTGGCGCCGGCCAGCGTGCGGCTCATGACCTCGGATCATCTCGGGGCGGCGATCGCGAAGGCCGCCTACTATCCGCCGGGACCGGGCTACGGCTTCGGGCTGGGCGTGGCGGTCCGCCTCGCGGCGGGCGAGGCGCCGTTCCCCGGCAATATCGGCGACTGGTTCTGGAGCGGCGTCGGAGGCACATACTTCTGGGTTGACCCTGTAGAGGGGTTCTTCGCGCTCCTGATGATGCAGACCTCCTCGGCCGACCAGCGCCAGCACTACCGCACGCTGACCCGCACCATGGTCTACGCCGCCCTGGAAGACCGTCGACTGTCCGAGACGTCTCCCTGAGGGACAAGGTCCGCCCGACGCATGTCTACGCCGGCGGCACGACCGAACCCGGAGCGGTCATGGCGCGGACTCCTGCCGCGCCGCCTGGACAAGGCGGTCGCCGTCCTCGCGCAGGAGCAGGCGATCCCGAACCAGCGCGTCCACGGACTTGGTCACGGCAGCCAGGTAGGCATCCGGATCCGGGTAGCGCTCCTCCAGCGAGGGCCGCGGATCCCCGTTGGCCTCCCGCTCCGCCCGGGTCCGGGCGAACGGAAGCTGGCTCCCCTCCCGGTCGCAGAGGGCCCCCGCCGGGAAGGGATCGGCGTAGAGATTCCAGCCCGTGAAGGTCGCGCGCGGTGCGGCGACGGCCGGCAGGCGAATGCCTGCCACGTCGTTGCCATCCGCGTCGACGCGGGGCACGAGCGGCCGGTACTGCGGCCCGCTCTCGGGCTTGGGATCGACGTAGGTGCTGAAGCGGGCGATCGTGTTCGGGGCGGTCGGGACCGGCACACCGACGATGAAGGGATAGCCGGCCTCGGCCGGCTCCACCAGCGTGCCGTCCGACAGGCGCGGGATCTGGCTGTCGGGCGGGGGCGTGCCGAGCGTCACCCAGTCCTCGAGTGCGACGAGAAGCGCCCGGAGGGCAGGCGCCGGATTGAGGGTGCTGCGCATGTTGGCGCAGGGGCCTCTGCTCGAGGTCAGTCCGGCGCGCCCGTAGTGGAAGCCGCTCGAGACCAAGTAGACGCGTGTCGTGTCGGGCAAGGCCAGGTCGGTGCGGCCCAGGGGATCCGTCGCCAGCAGCGAGGCACCCTTCTGCCAGTACTCGGTGCCGGTGTTCACCTCGATCAGCAGCGGGTCGAAGCCGTCGTCGCGCAGCAGTGCGCCGTTCCGTCCCGTCACCGGGTCGTGCTGAACCGCCGCGGAGAACGGGAAGGCATTCTCCGGATAGAGATGGTCCTCGTGCTGCGTGTTGGTGCGGGACGGTTGGCCGAAGCGCGCGTTCAGGAAGACGCCGCCGATCCCCGCGATGTGCGACAGCACGCCGTCGAAGACCCGGCGCCCGGCCTCGTCGCGATTGAAGCCCTGGGCGATGAAGTCGCGCAGGTACCGCCCGCTCTGGGAGATGCCGAGCGCGACAGCGTGCCGGATCGCTCCGCCCGCCGGGTTGGCGCCACCGGCGGCATCGCCGCGCAGGTAGGCGACCACGTCGCGCGTCGCGGCGAAGCCGATGCCGAGCACCTTCGGCTCGGTGGCGCGGTAGGTGAACTGGTAGATCGAGCCCGGCAGCGGCTTCGTTCCCTTGGGCAGGAGCTCGAGTTGCCGCGGCGTCGCGTAGTGCCACGCCTCCTCCGGAACCGGCCGCGGCGGGTCGGCCTCCCGGCGGCGCACGGTCAGCTGCGTGCCGGCCTTGTCCTGGCTGGCCGCCTTGAAGGTGAGATAGAAGGGCGCCTCTGGCGGCCCGCGCGTCGCGCTCACGAGTTCGTCGCGCACGATCTCCACGATCGGCTTGCCGTTCCTGGAGGCGACCGGCACGTCGATGGCCATGCCGCCCTGCTGGCGCAGCGCGTCCGCCTCCCAGCCCGACCAGACGATCGTGTCGCCGCGACGCAGGACGAGGCCGGTTCCGGCGTCGACGGCGTTGCGCGGATCGTTGACAGCCTGGGCCCCTTGGGCCGGCGCGTCCAGCACCCAGTTGAAGAGGAACTTGCGGCCGCGGTTCAGCACCTCGAACAGCAGCGTACCGCTGCCGCGGGCAGGGTCCTTCGGGCGCAGGATGAACAGGTCGGTCCTGTATTCGACCATGCCGCGCGCATTGCGCGGCGCCAGCGCGATGTCGACGATGCCGGCATTGGCCGGATCTGCCGGATCGAGCTCGCCGCGGGCGGCACCGATGACCCGCTCGTACGCGCCGGCAGGTCCGAATTCAGCGCCGTCGGCGAACGGCTCGACGGTGACGACCTCGATCTGGGTGATCCGCGCCTGGGTCGGCGTGACGCCGAGCGCGCAGCCGAGCGCGCCGGCAAGAATCCAACCGGTCCGCATGGTCCCCCCTCTCGCGCGGCTCGTTCTCCTGGCCGGCCGTGTCAGCAAACACAGATGGAACGGGCCGTCGAGCGCGCTGCCCGCGAAGGCATTGCGTTCCCGGACCGCCTGTCAGCCGGTCTCGGGAGGCCCCCGGGCGGGCAAGGCAAGCATCCGCGAGGGGCAGCCTAGCGAGGCGCGAAGATCGTCACGTTGCTGTTGATCTGGTAGGCGGCCGTTGGCTTCGTGTTGACCAACCGCAGATAGATCGGGCTCTCGCCGAGGATCGCGCCGAACGCCCGTGTCACCTTGAGCGGGAAGCAGCGTGCCAGCACAGCGGATGCCGCCTCCTCGTAGCGACGGTGCGCGTCCTGGTCGCCGACCAGTCGCCGCGCGGTGATGAGCGGCTTGCCCCGGATGGCACCCGTCTTGTCGAGGCCGAACCGGTAGGCAATCAGGGATCCCTCCGTGCCGGGCGGCACCGTCCAGCACGCCGCCATCGCCTCGCGGAACTCAGCCCAGTTGTTGACGGGCGCGACCTGAGATCGCGCCGGCAGATCTGACAGAACAGAGACGGCTGCTGCGAGCAGCAGCGTGGCAAACGGTTTTGCCAAGGGCACCTCCGCGATGACCGCCGTATCTCCGAAGTATTCTGCTCGAACAGGGCCGCGCTCTCGTTGCCGCGGCTTCACGTCATCGCCGACAGGGGAGGATGTGCCGTCGACCCCGATGCCAGTGACCCGGGCCGATCCCGGGGCGTGCTCGACGTCGCGGACCCACCATCGACGCGCCCGGATTCGCTCACTGACGCGGTGCCGGCGCGGGGTTCTGCGGCGACGCCCCCGGCTGTGCGGGTGCCTGCGGGATCGAGTTCTGAGGCGGAGGCGGCGGCTGCTGACCGGTGCTGGCCGGAGCCTGATCGTTCTGCAGGGTCTGGTTCGCCTGAGTCTGGATCTTGTCGGCCGTCTGCTGGCTGATGACTCCGTAGGAGACTGCAGCGGCGAGCGCGACGGCGATAACGGCTCCGATGATGGTCTTGGTCAGCTTGGGCGGCATCGTTGCGTCCTCCACGATCAAAGTCAGTCCGACGGCGGCTCCCGGTCAGATGACATAGGCGGCAACCGTGCCTGAGGTAGTTCCCCGGCCCGGATCAGCAGCCGCCCGGCCTCTGCGATCGGGGGGTCTGCCGGGACCGGAGCCGTCGGGCCCGAAATGCGGCCAGTGCCCGGGCTGGTGAGGGAAGGCGCGTCGCCGCGGCGATCGAGGTGGACCACCCGACGAGGATGGATCTCCGGCGCGCGCCGGCGCCGTCGGGACCCGACCACGCCACCGGGTTGCAATCGGTTAAAGAACGGTTAAGCTTCTACGTAGGTAATACGGGGGAGCGGTCATGAAACCAATCTATCCGCAGCGTGAGGACGGTCCGCGTGTCCCGCAATCGACCGCGATCACAGTTTTCCCTCAGCACGAAGACGAGATCCTCCAGGAACAGATGCGGCGGCAGCACAATGCGCGTGCCCGCCACCGTTCGGCGCGCCGCCATCTTGCCGCGCGGGCCCATAGCTGAGGGCACGGCCATGCTCGAACCATTGCTCTTCATCGGCCTCATCATCGCCGCTGTGGCTGCCGCGACCCGGCTCGGGATCGCCGCCGCGGCACCGATGGCGCCGTCGCGCCTCGACGCGTGGGACGGACGCGCCGACGCGGACGCCTGAATCGGCAGCGTCCTCCCGACAGCACCGTCGTCGCGCCCGCGAACGGGTGGGCTGGACTCCAGGCGTCGCCGAGCGCCGCACCCGTCTTCCCGGGTTGTCGGCTCCCCGCCGCGGAGGCTCACGGGGGCGGCGCGTCGGAGACCGTGGCGGTGTCGCCTGAGACACCGATCGTCGCCTATGAGCCAGCCGATCCGTCGGCGATCCGTCCCGACGCGAAGGCCTTCGTCACCGCTGAGCGGGACGGCGGCAAACTGACGGCGCTCCGGGCCAGCGTGGGCGAGGACGGCCTCACCCCGGCATGTAGCCGACGATGTGGCCGGCGGCGGTCGGTCGCCGCGCGGCCATGGCGTCGCGGCGCATCCCGGAGGCGTGCCGGCGATCGCGCGTGGCGCTGTGGATCGCTCTCCGAGAACGGCGTCTCAACTGATTTGGTGCAATCCAACGCAATAATCGAAGCAATAACGGCGCAATTCAGCTTGGCCATATGACCGTCCTGGGACAGCCGATCCACGGCTGCACGGATGAGGCAACCACCGATGGCCACCAAGATGATGACCAAGGGCATGACCGTCACCGACCACATCGTGGCCTGGTCGATGCTGACTGGCTTGGCGCTCGCCGTCCTCCAGCTCGCCCTGACCGCGGCGCTGCCGACGCACTTCGTCTGATCCGCCGAGCGTGATGCCTGCTGGGAGGTGTGTGGGGATGGCTCGGGTTCGGGATAGGCGGAGTGTCGGCAGCGTGGCGCTGCGAGGCCTGTTGACCGCGGTGTTCCTGGTGGCCGCCGGCATGAAGTTCGCCGCTGTGCCGTTCGAGGTCGAGGGCTTCGTCCGCTTCGGCTACCCGCTGTGGTTCATGGACGTGGTCGGCGCCCTGCAACTCCTCGGCGCGGTGCTCCTCTGGACGCCCGGTTGCGTCGCCCTCGGCGCCTGTCTGCTCGCCGTGCTCATGGCCGGCGCGGTCGGCAGCCATCTCCTCGCGGGCGACCCCGTTCTGATGCCGCTTCCCGCCCTCGTGCTTCTCATCCTGCTGGGCGGCGTCGCTCACGCGCGCCGGTCCGAGCTTCTGCCGTCCGGCAGCGACACGGAGATGCGGCAGGCCTGACCGTTCCGACAGGGCGGATTCGGCCATTCACGTCCGCGCGGGGGCGCAGTGGGGGCGCAGTGGGGGCTCGTCGGTTCGAGCCTTGACCGGCGCGGCCGCGAGCGGAGTGACGGGCACGCGGCAATCCGGACACCACGCCCGGCCGCCGCGGCTGGGTGCCGGCGACGTGGAAATCGTCCCCGGGCGCCGATCGATCTGCGGCGACGGTCACGCATGTCTGCCGTGCCGACACGGGTGTGGCGACCATCGCGAACCGCCGTTAAGCCCTCCGGCCCTACCGGCGACGCGGTACATGCGCCGGGCCTGGCCCATCGGGACCCCCATGAGAAAGTTGCTCGCGTTCGCCGTGGCCGTCGTCGTGTGCGCGGGTCCCGCGCTCGCCCTGGCCGATCAGCCGGCTCGGGATTGCGACCGGGACCCCGAGACGACGGGCGCGTTGCCCGGTGATCCCCGCAGTCTGTACCTGCCTGGCGAGCGACCGGTGAAGGCCGACCGAGACCCGCCAGAGGCCAGCTGGCAGGACGAGGCCCGAGAGACGTCCGAGCAGCGCAGGCGCGATCTGCTCGCCTGCGGCGTGGACTGAGGCGGGTGGCCGATCACCGCGACGGAAGGATCGGCGGCGTCAGCGTCAGCCTGGGACATCTTCGGTCCCCCGCCGGTGACGATCCCCTAACCGGGCCCAGGCACCGTGCTGGCGAGCCGCGTTGCGTATCGGCTCACGGGTGATGACACCGGACGCGCTCCCGCCCCGTGACGGGATCGGTGGCGCAGGACGGCCGATGCTTGGGGGGCCTGCACGCATGAGGGACGAGCCGGACCAGACGCTCTCGGACGAGGAGCTGGACCGTCTGGCGCGCGAGCTGTTCGCCGAGGTCCGCGGCGAGTACTCGGAAGCGAAAGTGGAGCGGGCCCTGAAGACCGCCGGTGAGGTCGCTGGGGAAGTGCTTCCCGGGATACCGGACTGGCTGCTCGACGGTAGCGACGACGCCAGCGCCGGCGACAGCGGGACCTGAACCTCGCCGTGATGCGGCCCGTCGTCGACGGCGCATCTCTCCCGCGCCGGCGCACGCTGGGCTGGCCACCGTCAATGCGGCACGGACCCTACGCCCCGCGCCGCCAGCACAGCCCCCAGCGCGCCGGCCAGCCCCTCCGGTGTGAACGGTTTGCGCAGGTAGCGAGCGCCCATCGGCATCTGCTCCTCGGCGGGCCAAGCCACACCCGACACGATCAGGATCGCCAGTTCGGGCCAGCGCGCCGCGACGGCTTTGGCCAGGGTGAAGCCACTCAAGGGCTCGCCTGCCAAGTCCACGTCCGCGACCATGGCCACAAGTTCGGGACGGGCCGCCAGATGAGCCTGGGCGGCTTCGACAGTGGCGGCCTCCGCGACCTCGTATCCCGCGTCGCGAAGGGCTGCAGCCGCATCCATGAGCTGCACGGGATTGTCCTCGACAATCAGCACAGCGCGTTGCGACGCGACGGCGTCTGCCATCCTGGATCTCCACACTTCGTCGCCGCAGTAACGCAGCGGACCCCGATTGCGTCCCACGCAAACCTGTCCGATGGGGACCGGGTTCGGGGCGATCACGCGCCGAACCCCTCGCACCGAGAGTGCCGGGTGCCGCGGAACCTGCTCGGCATCCTGGCGGAACGGCACTGCAGGCGCCCGACCAATCCGGCATCGCTCACCGACACGTCACCGTGGCGGTCTTCGGAGAAGCGAGGGCGCCTGCCCGGCCCCTCGATGACCGCAGCGTGCCTGGAGCCGGGAAGGGATCGGACTCTTCGCGTGGTGGTCGGCGCGCTAGACCCGAATCTCCTCGATGGCGAGTCCACCGGCCCGGAGATGGTCGGGGATATCGGAATGATCGTAATACCCCGCCTCGTGCGCCATGGCGTCGAGGGCAGCGAGCGGGTCAGGCGCCGAGCCCGTCCAGAGGATGGCGCCCGTCACCTCGTGCCGGATCTGAAACACCTTCACCGCAAGCCTCCCATGTTCAACGGCCGCGCAAGCGTAGCGTGAGTTCCGGGATCCGGAGGCTACCTACATCGGTCAGGATCCGGGTGCCCGGATTCGCTGCCGCGGCGTGGCGCATCTGCAGGGCTTGGCGGTCCGGGGCAGGTGACGTTCGCCCGAGGTCACGTCATCTTCCTCCTGCGCATCGCCATGAGCTCGGCTTCGAGCCCGTAGCGACCTTCGGAACACAGGCGGACGAGCTGCCTGAAGTATCCGCCTGGGTTCTTGATGCGGATCTCACCCCGGCGCACGTCGTCGTCGTGGAGCTGCGCGACGATCAGCACGAGCACCGAGGCCCGGAACGGACCGAGGGCTTCGCAAGCCTCGCTCCAGGCCGACGGATGCGCGCCGATCCCGCCCCGCATCAGCCGGCCGATCTCGATGACATCCGCTTCCGTTCTGAGGGTGACGCCGAATTCGGCAGCGACAGGGCAAGCAGCCGCGACGAGTGACGGTTCGGGCCTACGGGTCGGCTCAGGCTCCTTCTCGGGAGCCTTTGCACAAGGATCGCTAGGAGATCCGGTGTCTTGTTCTAAGTGACGGCCGGAATTGCCGGCAGAGGCGGCTTGATAGAAACGATCCTCCGCCATGACTTGCAGTTCTCCCCAGGCGTCGAGGACGACGTCAGGGGCCACGCCGGAAGCGCGTCTCCTCGGCGTGCTGCGCTCCAGGGCCTCCTGCGCCGCGAGCAGATCGGCGGCATCCGTGGCCGGGAAGCGGGCGCGCAGGGCGGCAAGGGCCTCCGACACCGCGCGGCGACGAACGGTCAGGAGATCGAACGCGCGGCTTCGCTGAGCGTCCCTCGCGGTGGCTTCCATGATCGCGGTCGCCCATTCTCCCTTCCGGGCGACGATGGGAGTCAGGTCGAAACCGTACGCGTCGATGACGGCGCCGCCCGGCCCGCGGATGGCGAAACGCTTGCCGTTCGCGCTGTCCCGAGGTGTGATGACCTCCAGGGCCACCAGGTCGCGCAGGCCGTAGCGGAGCGCGCGCTCCGACAGCCCGGTCATCCCGCACAGGTGCTCGTTCGAGGGCCACACCACCAAGCGTTCCCAATCCTGCTCACCCCACACGGCGCAGAGCGCCGAGAGGATCGAACGCAGGGCAGGGCGCAGGTTCAGGGCCTTGGCCGCGTCCCGGCCCGCGGCCGAGAGCTCCCTGCGCGAGACCGTCCGCCCGTCTTCGAGCGCACGTCTCCGGCCGGCGAGCGCGGCGCGCGTGAGCGGCCGGCCACCGGAATGAACTGTCTCCACCTCGTCCGCCTCCTCTCAGGAGGCAAAGCGGGACCGTTCACCCCGAAGGGTGTTCTTGACGACGGCCTGGGGGAGGGGGCATAAAGGGGGTGCGAATCGCCTGTCGCGCCCCATCCCAGGGTATGTCAGGTCCAAAGGCCTCGAGGTTCCCGCCTCGGGGCCTTCTGCTTTGCCCGTTACATCATGCCGACTTCTCCTCGAAGGCAGACGCGAGCGCCCACTCGATCGCCTCGGTACGGCTCCTGAACCGACCGTTCTGGATCGCCTGGTCGATGACGGCCTTGACCGACGGCTTCAGCCACACGTTCTGCTGGGTCATGCCCTTCTGCTTCAGAGCCTCCCTGCGACGTGTCTGACGGCGCGTGTCCGCCGCCTTCAGCTCAGCCAGCCGTTCCTCTGCGGTCATCGGTCCCCGCCCGATTCTGCCAACGTGACTGTTCATGTGGACCGATTCTGCAAAGTGAGTCCAGCGGCGACCCGGATTCGTACGGGGATGGGTGAGTTTGTTAAGGGCGACCTGTTCCGCGGCGGCACCGGAGACCGCGCCGAGAGCCTCCGCGGCGAGGATGCCAGACGCGGCGCTGCCCAATGGTCGGTGACGCCACGGCCGACCTTCGTGCGACACGGGCGGCGCGTGGAGGCGGAGCGTCCGTCGAGGTGCCCGGGGATGATCTCTGGCTCGGACCGGGACGAGCGGCCTGCTGCGGCGGCAGCGACCGGGACGGGCCCGAACCTTGCCGAAGCGCGGGCTGAACCGCGGCGGTGTCCATCGACGATGGCGGCCGCGTGGTGCAGTCGCTGCTCGCGACACGCTCGTGCGACTTGAAGCGCGATGGGGGAGGGCGTCCCGCGGCGGTTTCGCGGTCGCGATAGGGGCCGAGACGGCTTTGCCGGCCTGCGCCTGGCCTTTCCCCGGCCTTCGAGCGTGTCGCGCGTCCGACCTCGTCTCTCTGCCAGGGCTATCCGTCCGACAAGGATGGTCGAGCCGTCGAGGTTCGACACCGGCCAGAACGGCGGGGGACCGTTCCCAGGTCGTCGCCCGTCGGGACTCGCCCCAGGGCGGAGCGCGGATGGGCACCTGTCTCAACCATGCAGGGGCCGTCGAGCGTAGAAAATCCGCCCTCGGTCAGGATGCTCGTCTCAGGCGAGATGCGCGACGAGCAAGGCCCGGGCGCGGCTCACCCGGCTCTTCACGGTCCCGGTCTGACAGCCCATCACCTCCGCGGCAGCCTCGTAGGTCAGGCCTTGGGCCCCCACGAGGAGCAGGGCCTCACGCTGCAGTTCCGGCAGCTTGCCGATATGGGACCAGACGATCTGCAGATCGGACCCGTGCTCCTGGGCTGCGGGCGCCGTGAGCTGCGCCGCGGCGGCACCGTTCACGTCCTCGATCTCGCGCTTTCGCTTGCGGCACTCGGTGTAGAACTGGTTGCGCAGGATGGTGCAGAGCCACGCCTTCAGGTTCGAACCTGGGATGAACAGGTCCTGGCGCGCCCAGGCTCGGAGCACAGTCTCTTGGACCAGATCGTCGGCGCGCGAGGCATCGCCGACGAGCGAGAGGGCGAAGGCGCGCAGGCCGGGCAGCGTTTCGGTCAGGCCCTCGCGAAACGCGGTGGCATCGTCCTGGCGCGGCCCCTCCAGCGCTGCATTGAGCCGCGCGACGAGGTCCAGCAGACGCGGCGGTGTCTGTGCCCGTGTCACGGCCTCGTAGGCGGCGCGCAGCTGCAGGCCGAGATGATCCCGCACACCGGTGGGCAGAATCGCGGGTTCCGGAGGGTCCTGTCGGCTCGGCCGATCGACTCCGCCGTCTTGAGCAACCAGCGTGTCCGTCAACTCACGTCCTCTCAAAGCGCTCGCCGCACGAACCGATCTCGGGCCGCCGTGAATCCCGCCTGACGAACCGGCGATCTGCAGCGGGCCATCCGGCGGGAGTGGCCCGACCACGCGCGTCATCGAGCGTCCACCCCTCCAGATAGGACCCGCCACCTGACTGTACAGTGAACATCTAACCCCGCAAGCGGCGGATCGTTCTCCGCGGCCTACGCGTTGGGGCACGCTTCCGTCCCTGGGGGGCGGACATGTTGAACCGAGAAGGAGCCGAAGATCATCGCGCGCGCAGGTGAACCCCGACGTGGTCTGAGGCCGAGCGAGGAACAACGGATCGAGGTGAACGAGTCACGTCGGCGAGAGGCGCGCGTTCGCCGTCAGACTGAGAGCTGCGTGGGCGGGGCGGCTGTTGCCGGCCAAGTGAGGATCTATTGGGCAGCGTCGATGCCTCAGAATGTCGAATACTGGATCACGGACAGGCCGGACGGCCACTTCGACGTTGTTGTCAAGCTCGAGTCCGGCAAAATCTTTCGCCGCAGCGGGTGCATCTCGCGGGCCGAGGCCGATACGTGGATCGAGGGATTGCGAATGCTGATGGCGGCGATCGGCGCGCCCGTATCGGCCGCCGACGTGACGTCTGACGACCCATCACCCCTCGGATCACAGACGGTGGACGGTGCGGACCACTCCACCTCCTGAGCTGCGCGGGCGGTCGTCTCCAGGCTGGAGCCGTCCCGCGCGCTTCGCGCATCCGAACGATCCGGGCCCTGAGAGCGTCGACGGCCTACGCCTCGTTGCCCTCAGACTCCGCGCTCCGATCGCCGAACAGGATCTCGTGGGTGATCGGGTCGTAGAAGCGCATCACGTTCCGGACGAACGCTCTCGGCTCGATCGCCAGCGCCTCGGCCCACGCGCGGTACCGATCCGGAGGAATACGACCGCGCCCGGTCTCCAGCTGCGAGATGAAGGTGTAGTAATCCGCACCGACAAGAGCTGCGAGCTGTCGTTGCGACAGGCCGCGCGCCTCCCGCAGTTCCTTCAGATACCGTCCCCCCTCCCGACGCAGCTCCAGCACCTCCTCGGAGTCCAGGCGTTGCTGATGGGCATACACGGGGTTTCACCTTCCTGCCGACCGAAGCCACTCGGCGCGGCGCTTATACAGTAAACACCATATAGCTGGGACGGAGCCGCGCTGTCCAGATGCGCGGCGGCACCCGTCGTCCCCGCGTCCTCCCCGAACGGATCCCGTTGCTTGGCAACTACCTGAATAGCGCTATCATCCTGTAAGGAACGATTTGGAGAATGGCGCCGGATGCCCCACTACCGGTGCATGTCTCTGGATAGCGGCCCATGAAAGTCGAGAATCGCACGTACGATTGCCGCTCGCGGATCTGAGCGCCCGCGGGTCACTGACGCGAGCAGCACGGGAATCTGAGCCATTGGGAATCGCCGATCGTGCCGATCGATCGCAGGAAGAGGGCAGAATGGGCGATCCTTCGCTGCAATCGGCATTGACCATCGGCCTGCGCTCGCTCCGGCCGGTCCTGGCGACCGCCGTGGTGTTCGGGCTCTTCATCAATCTGCTGCTGTTCGTCAGCCCGCTCTACATGCTCCAGATCTACGACCGCGTGATACCCAGCCGGAGTGAGACGACCCTGGCGGGGATCACGCTGATCGCTGCATTCGGCCTGGCCGTCTACGCGATGCTGGAGATGCTGCGCGCCCGCCTCCTGGTGCGCGGCGGTGTGGTGTTCGATCAGAAAATCGCCACGCCGATCTTCGATGCCGCCCATCGCGGCACCTTGCTCAGGCCCGGCGCGCAGCACGATACGGCGCTGCGCGACGTGGACGTCCTGCGGGAGTTCCTGACCGGCGCCGGCATGCTGGCGTTCTGCGATCTGCCCTGGATACCGATCTTCCTGCTCGCCTGCTTCATCCTCCATCCCTGGTTCGGCTGGATGGCGCTGGTGGGCGGCGGCACGATCCTCGGCCTCACGCTGCTCAACGAGGTCGCCACCCGTCGGACGCTCGACGCCGCCAGTCAGGCCTCGCGCGAAGCGGGGCAGAGCGCAGCCACGGTCTTTCGGAATGGGGAGGTGCTGCAGGCCATGGGCATGGTCGCGTCCATGCGCGGGCTCTGGGGGCGCCGCCACGACGACGTCCTGCTCCTCCAGGCGCGGGCCAGCGATCGCGCGGGCCTGATCGTCGCGGCCACGAAGTTCGTCCGCATGCTGCTGCAGACCCTGGTGCTGGGCATCGGCGCGTATCTGGCGATTCACCGCGAGATCTCGGCCGGGTCGATGATCGCCGCGTCCATCATCATCGGCCGCACCCTCGCGCCGATCGAGGCGGTCGTCGGCAACTGGAAGGGGTTCACGGCGGCGCGGGCGAGCTACCGGCGATTGGTCGATCTCGTGGCCGTCGCCGGCTCGGAGACGCGCCGCCTCGTCCTGCCGCGGCCGCGCGGCCTGATCGAGGCCGAAGACATCTCGGTGGCGGCCCCCGGCGCGACGCGCCCCATCCTCAAGGCTGTGAGCGTCCGGCTCGAGCCCGGCAGCGTCGTGGGGATCATCGGCCCGAGTGCCGCCGGCAAATCGACGCTCGTTCGCGCGCTCACCGGGGTCTGGCCCTTGCTGGAAGGCACGGTGCGCATCGACGGGGCCGACCTGAACCACTGGGACAGGGCCCTGCTCGGGCAGCATGTTGGTTATCTGCCTCAGGACGTCGAACTGTTCGACGGGACCGTCGCGCAGAACATCGCGCGCTTCGCCGACCGGGACGACGCGCGCGTCATCGAGGTTGCCCAACGGGCTGGCTGTCACGCGCTGATCCAGTCGCTTCCGGAGGGCTACAATACGGTCATCGGTCGGGGGGGACACGGGCTGTCAGGCGGTCAGCGGCAGCGCATCGCTCTGGCCCGCGCGCTCTACGGCGAGCCGAGCCTGGTCGTGCTCGACGAGCCCAATGCGAGTCTCGACCAGCCCGGCGAGGCGGCGCTGATGCGCGCCGTTGCGGACCTGAAGCGATCCGGGACGACGGTGGTGCTGGTGACCCACAAGGTGAGCCTGCTGGAGGAGGCCGACCGTATCCTGCTCATGAGCGAGGGCCGCGTGCAGCTCTCCGGCACGCCCGAGCAGGTTCTCGCCCACGTCACCGGCCAGCGGCCGGTCCCGACCCTGGTGCCGCCCGTCGGCCCCGCGGCATCCCAGAGCCGCCGCAGCTCCGACGAACAGCGGAGCGCGGGATAAGCGATGACCGTCACGCGCGCCGCGATCCCGAGCCCGTCCCCCGAGCGAAGAAGGTCCGATCGGGACCGGTCGGGCTCCGCCGACCTGACGAACTGGCGCGCGTACGCCGTCGCCGGCTACGCGCTCATCGTCGCGACGTTCGGGGTGGTCGGCACCTGGGCCGCCGTCGCGCGCCTCGACCGGGCGGTCATCAGTCCCGGGGTGGTGGTCGCGGAAGGCAGCCGCAAAGTGGTGCAGCATCTCGAAGGCGGCATCGTCCAGGAGGTGCTGGTCCGGGACGGCCAGGCGGTTCGCGCGGGCGACGTCCTGCTACGCATCGATCCCGTGCAATCGCGAGCCAGCAACGATCTGCTCCGCGGCCAGCTCGACGGGGCCCTGATCCTCGAAGCGCGCCTCCGCGCGGAGCAGGGCCAGGCGCAGGATCTGCTCCTGCCGCCGGAGATCGCGGAGCGGCGCGCCGAGCCGGCCGTCGCCGGCCTGATCGACGACCAGGCCAGCCAGCTGTCGGAGCGCCGCGCGTCCTTCCAGGCGCAGCTCGGCCTCATCGAGGCGCGGGTCACGCAGCTGAAGACGGAGATTTCCGGGCTGGCGGTCGAGAAGGCCTCGGGCGAGCAGCAGGTCGCGCTGATCCAGCAGGAGCTGGAGGGCCTGCGCGGCCTCCAGGAGAAGAACCTCATCCCGCTCTCGCGCGTTCTGATCATGGAGCGCGAGCACGCGCGCCTCCGAGGCGTGATCGGACGGTCCGTGGCAGAGACCGCCAAGGCGCAGAACGACATCAACGAGGCGGGGATGCAGACCGCGCAGCTCAAGCAGAAGCTGCAGGAATCGCTGACCGCGCAGCTCCTCGACACGCGCCAGAAGATCGCTGAACTGCGCGAGAAGCTCATCGTGGCCCGGGATGTTCTCCGTCGGCACGAGGTCCGGGCGTCGCACCAGGGCGTCATCCAGGGATTGAAGGTCTACACGATCGGCCAGGTGGTCCGCTCGGGCGAGCCGCTGATGGAGATCGTTCCGACGAACGACAGGCTCGTGATCAGCGTGCAGTTCGCGCCGAACGATCTCGAGGCGGTTCATGCCGGCATGCGGGCCGAGGTGAAGTTTCCGGCTTTTCAGACGCGCCGCATGTCGGCGATCTTCGGGACGTTGACGATGGTCTCCCGCGACCGCCTGATCGACGACGGCACCAAGCAGGCCTATTTCGCCGGCACCGTGGAGATCGACGACCATCAACTCCCGGACGACGTACGACCACGCCTCCTGGCGGGCCTGCCCGCCGAGGTCGTCGTCTCGGCCGGCGAGCGCACGGCGCTCGACTATCTGGTGGCGCCGTTCTTCGATGCTCTGGGACGCAGTTTCCATGAACGATAGAGTCCGCTTCTCAGTCACTGTGCGGACGTGAGGTCCCGATGGGCGCGGTCATCTCGTTCTTCCGACCCGCAACGACGTGCCAGGGCGGCTGGTCGCAGCAGGAACTCGCGGAATTCTACCGCGTCGAGGCCGCGCTGATCCGAGCCGGCCTGCAGATCGGCAGCGAGCAGGGCCTGAGCGACGAGGCGGATCCCTGGTTCGTCTTCTGCCGGCCGGATGGCGACGCCGTCATGCATTTCGCCAGGATCGACGGCAGCTACGTCATCGCGTCCGATGTCTTGGACAGCCCGATGCGAGGCAGCGACTTCCGCGCCCTCATCAACGAGATCGCCCGACGCTATCCCGAGCTTCTCCCGATCCCGCAGGATGCCCGCGGGACGAAGCTCTCGGTTCACCCGGCGGCGCTGCTCGCGGCTCTCGTCGCGGCTGCGGCCCTGAGCCTGTCGCCCGACGACGCCCGCGCGGATGACGGGGAGCGATCGACCGAGAGCGCGGCGCAGCCCCCTCACGCGGGCCACGCGCAACAGCACGGGCCGTCCGAAGCGCGCGACACGGGCGATGCCGATGAGCGCGACAGCCACCGGAAGCAGGTCGGGCTGATCGTGTTCTCGGCCATGGTCTTCGCCGCGGATGCCCTCGTCGACCACCCCGCACAGGGTATCGAGGCCACATCATACCTCGGCGCGCGGGGCGCTAGCAGCGCCGTCCCGGGTGACCAGGGCAGCCTGTCGCCGACGACGGGTGGAGCGGCGAGCCCCGTCCAGTCGGAAGGTCCGCTCGGCACCGGCCGCCACGAAGGTCCCGCGAGCGGCGCGGCCGGTCTCGTAACGGCCGAGTCGGCTGCGGTCGCTTCTGCCCGATCTGACGCCGCCGATTTCGGGCTCATCGGCCTCAGAGACCCGGCCCTCGGCCATGGGCCGACCCGGGCAGGCGCGGAATCCGGATTTCAGCCGCTCGCGCGCGGCGCCGAGGCCAGCGCAGCCCTCGCAGCGGGTTCATCGTCCTCTCCGGATTCCAGATCGGACGGTGGCGCCGCGCCATCGGGGGACGCCGCGGCACGGGAACAGGGAGCCCCGTCGTCGAGCGCGACCGGTGAGGCGCCATCGCTGGCCCAGAGCGTGACCCCGACGACCGGTCACGCGGCATCCGAAGCTCCGCCAGCCCCGGTCAATGGGCTCAATGCCGCCGCACAGCCCGAGTTGAGACACGCGCAGCTCCCGGTCGAGGAGCGCTCCGGTAGCCCGGACAACGGTCTGCGAATGGGCGTGTCGCCGGAGGCAAGGGGACGGCACGACGCGGTCGCGCATGCGGATGCTTCAGGCATCGGCGCAGGTGCATCCGAACGGGAGTTGCACGGCGCGGCCGGCGACCCCAGTGCAGCATCCGATCCGAGCCCGCGTCCAACAGCGGGCCTCGCGCAGGTCCGGGGGGAGGTCACCGATCAGGGCCGCGGTCAAGATGGCGACGGGCCTGGCCGGAGCGCCGATGCGCCAGGCCATCACAAGGACGCGGCGGCCGTTCCACTGGACGCGGCCGGCGGCGCGGGTCCGGATGAACCGCCGGGTCTGGCGCAGGCTCAGACAAGCACTGCCGATCCAGGCTCGACGCGGGCCGGCGAAGGTCCCGGCCGGAGTGCCGCCGCGCCGGGCCACCTCCGGGGCTCGGCGCCGCACGCCCAGGACAATGACGGTCAGGGCACGGACACCGGCACGCAATCAGCGCCGCCCTCAGCCACCGTGCAGGCGAGCGGCGCGGTGGCTGCGCACGCTCCGGCCGGCGAAAGCCCCGGCCGGAGCGCCGAGGCACCGGGATCTATCCAGGGCCCGGCAGGGCACGCACAGGATGCCGGCAGCCACGGCACGGCGGCCACCGATCCCACCCCCTCAGCACCGGCAGCCAACCTGCAGATCGAGGCCAGAGCCGCCGAACCGGATCACAGGCAGGCTGGCGAGGGACCGGTTCGGAGCGGGGTGGCGCCGGAACATGTCCAAGACACGGCGCCGCACGCCCGGGATGCCGGCCATCACGGCTCGGCCGCCGACACGGATCCGGTCCAACCATCCGCGAGCGCGCAGACGCAGGCGGATGTTGCTGATCCCGGTCACGCGCGGGCCGGTGCTTCACTTGGCCGGAGCGCCGAGGCGCCGGGACATCTTCACGATACGGTACCACCCGCACAGGATAGCCGCGGTCACGGCTCGGCCACCGACGCGGACCCAGGTCCGCCGTCAGCCGGCACGCAGGCGCGCGCTGCCGATCCAGGCCACGGGCAGGACGATCGAAGCGGCGAGCCGCCCGGGCACCTCCGAGACGATGGACCGCACGCACAGGGTCCCGCCGTTCACAGCGCGGCTTCCAACGCGGACCCAATCGCTCCTTCGGCCAGCGCGCTGGCGGGGGTGAGAGCGGACGATCCAGGCCATACTCAGACCGCCGACGGGCCCGGCCGCAGCGGCGAGGCTGCGGATCACGCCCGAGAGACCGAACCGCATCTGCGGAACTCGGACGGCTCCAACCCGGCAACCGGTGCGAACGCAGGCATCTCGCCGAGCGGCACGCAGGATCGAGCGGTCGGGGCGGATCCCAATCCCGCGAACCTCGACGCGGGCCCGCACCACACAGGTCACGGCACTGCCGTTGCGGCCGCGAACGTCGGCACCCCGGTGGCGTCAGACCAATCGCTCTCGCGCCAGGGATCGGGAGGCGTGAGCCGCGATCAAGAACCGTCAAGCGAGCCGAGTCCCCCGACGAGCGGGGGCAGTCACGGTCCGAGACCGGCCGCCAGCATCGGCCCGAACGGCACCATCGAATTCGCGTCCGACAGCAAACCCGGCTCACCGGCCGGACCGAGCCACGCACCGGCGGACAGTGGCGTCCACGGAGACGTCGGCCTGATCGGGGTTTCAGATCACGGCGCCAACGCCCATCACTTCGACCTCCACTCCTGACGGGAAACCGAGGATCCGCGAACGGCAGGCATTCTCGTGAGTTCTCGACGGTGGCGCTCGACCGCCCTGAACTCGACCGGGGAGCGCGAAGCACTCGATCTGACGAAGAGCGGCTCATATCTCGACGCACGCAGCAGAGCGCGCGCGTCGATGATCGGCGTCGCCACATCCAGCACCGCCTCGTCAGAGGACGTGGCCGTCGCCATTCGTCCTGCGAGAACGCTCCGCGGTTTCACCGGCCAGGATCGATGCGTCGCCTGTCGGGTGCAGCGTTGCCGACATCCGTCGGATCCGCTGTCTCACGCTTGGACGGCGAGAGGCTGCTCCGCATGATGGTGAATGTCCAGGCTCGAAGATGGCCACGAGGACGAAAGCGATCCTGACACAGCCAAGCCCTGAGCAGCGTCTCTTGAACCAAGTCCTCAGCCTGATCGGCCGTCTCCGCCATCGACCTTGCGAATCGCTTCAGGTCGGGCAGCAACTCCACGAGGGCTGCCCGGAAACGGTCCGCGTCGAACGCCGGATCCCGATCGGCCGCCGCATTGAGATCCCCTGAATGCGGAAGACGCAGATGGATCTTGTCGGGGCCGGACGCGGCAGGCGGACACTCTGGTCCGCCATCAGGCCTGAAGGACGGCGATCCAGCCCTATCACCGGGGACCGACCGTGAGCGCGTGTCCGGATGGCACGGCATGCGATGCTCGATTCCACACTGACCGGAGGCATTGTACAGCAGCATCATAATAGAGGTTTGCTGTACAGCCCTCAAGGCCGCGCCTTCGGCACAGCGCGGTCGTCGGTGCCGGGCGAACGACGAGTGGCCGAGGCGTTCGGCCCGACAGGTCGGGAGAGGCACGAAGCAGGCAGATGTCCGGGATCAGTCAGCCCTCGCGCGACGCGGGGAACCGCCTTCGCGGTTGCGCGCGATCTCTCGGCTGATCGGGATGGCCTTGCGGCCGATCGAACGCCCATCACAGAAGGTGAC
>NZ_CP090349.1:5105000-5322500 GCF_021398735.1 Methylobacterium oryzae | reverse complement strand
CAGACCAACGTCATCGACGTCCACGTCTCGCGCCTGCGCAGCAAGCTCGACAAGGGCTTCGCGTCGCCGATCATCCACACGGTTCGGGGCGCCGGCTACGTGCTGCGCTACGACGAGGGCGCGGCCGGGTGAGCGAGGTTTGGACCGACGCGCCGATCGCCCGCGAGACCGCGGCGGCGCGTTTCCAGAAGCTGTTCCGCACCACCGCGTTCAAGCTGTCGCTGGCCTACCTCGCGATCTTCGCCCTCTGCGCCTTCCTGGCGCTCGGCTACGTCGCGTGGAACGCCCGCGCGGTGCTCGACGACCAGATCGTCTCCACGATCGACGCCGAGATCAACGGGCTGTCGGAACAGTACAATGCCGGCGGCCTGCGGCGGCTGATCACCGTGGTGGAACGGCGCTCTCGCGAGCCCGGCGCCTCGCTCTACCTCGTGACCACGGCCGGCGGCGATCATGTCGTCGGCAATGTCGGCTACGTGCCCGCCGCCGTGCTGGCGACGCCGGGCCAGAGCGAGACGCGCTACGGCCGCAACGACGCGGATGCCGAGGCGCACCGGGCGATCGTTCGGGTCTTCACCCTTCCGGGCGGGTTCCGCCTGCTCGTCGGGCGCGACACCGAGGAGCGCGACCGGCTGCGGGCGGTGATCGGGCGCGCCTTCATCACCTCGCTCGCCGCCGTCGTGATCCTCGGGGTGATCGGGGGCTGGCTCGCAGCGAGCCGGGTGCTGCGCCGCGTCGATGCCATGACCCAGACCACCCGCGCGATCATGGCCGGCGATCTCGACGACCGGCTCCACGTGGCCGGGAACGGCGACGAACTCGACCGTCTCGCATCGAGCCTCAACCAGATGCTGGAGCGCATCGGCGAGCTGATGCGCGGCATGCGCGAGGTTTCCGACAACATCGCCCACGACCTCAAGACGCCGCTGACCCGCCTGCGCAACCGTGCCGACGAGGCCCTGCGCCGCGCCTCCACGCCGGAGGAGCTGCGCGCGGCGCTGGAAGCCGTGATCGAGGAGGGCGACGGGCTGATCCGGGTGTTCAACGCCCTCCTGATGATCGCGCGGCTCGAGGCCGGGTCAGCCCGGGAAATCCTCGTGCCGCTGGATCTGGGCCAGACGATCCGGAGCGTCGGTGACTTGTACGAGGCGCTCGCCGAGGATCAGGGGCTGACGCTCGCCGTGCACGCGCAGGACGGGCTCACCATCGCGGGCAACCGCGAGCTTATCGGTCAGGCCCTCGCCAATCTCATCGACAACGCCCTGAAATACGGGGCCGAATCCGAGGGGGCGGAGACCAGCGTGACGCTCGAGGCGTGGCGCGACGGCGAGTCGATCCGCCTCGCCGTCTCCGATCACGGCCCGGGCATTCCGGAGGCGGAACGGGCCCGCGTGCTCGACCGGTTCGTGCGCCTCGAGGACGCCCGTTCGCGGCCCGGCTTCGGGCTGGGCCTCAGCCTCGTCAACGCCGTCGTGCGCCTGCACCACGGGAGCCTGCGGCTCGCCGATAACGGGCCCGGCCTGCGGGTCGAGATCGCGTTCCCGGCCACGCCGCGCCCGCAGTCGGCCGCCGGTGACATCGTGCCCGCACCGCCTCCGGGCGACCCTGTGCCGGCATCCCCTTCCCGCGCTACTTAGGTCGCGACCTGTCCCACCGCGAGCGCGCCGTCCCCGACCGTTCGGCCGGGCGCCCGCGTCCCAGGAGGCTCCATGACTCTCAAGACCAAGACCGCCCTCGTCACCGGCTCGACCAGCGGCATCGGGCTCGCCATCGCGCGCGCCTTCGCGGCGGAGGGGGCCAACGTCGTCCTCAACGGGTTCGGGGACGCGACCGCCATCGAGGAGACGCGGGCCGGGATCGAGAGCGCCTACGGGGTCAAGGCCCGCTACTCGGCCGCCGACATGAGCCAGCCCGACGCGATCGCCGCCATGGTGCGCGAGGCGGAGGAGACCTTCGGGGCCGTCGACGTGCTGGTCAACAATGCCGGGATCCAGTTCGTCTCGCCGATCGAGGAGTTCCCGGCCGAGAAGTGGGAGCAGATCATCGCGATCAACCTGTCCTCGGCCTTCCACACGATGCACGCGGCGATCCCCGGGATGAAGGCCCGGAGCTGGGGCCGGATCATCAACACGGCCTCGGCCCACTCGCTGGTGGCCTCGCCGTTCAAGTCGGCCTACGTGGCGGCCAAGCACGGGATCGCGGGCCTGAGCAAGACGGCGGCTCTGGAACTCGCGCCCCACAAGATCACGGTGAACTGCATCTCGCCGGGCTATGTCTGGACGCCGCTCGTGGAGGCGCAGATCCCCGACACGATGAAGGCCCGCGGCCTCACCAAGGAGCAGGTGATCGAGGACGTGATGCTGAAGGCGCAGCCGACCAAGGAGTTCGTGACCGTCGACCAGGTGGCCGCGCTGGCGGTGTTCCTGTGCTCCGACGCGGCGAGCCAGATCACCGGCGCCAACATCAGCATGGACGGGGGCTGGACCGCGCAGTAGCGCGCCCGGCCTCGACAGGCGCGCCTCGTACAAGGGTCGGCCCCGCCCGCGCCCGGGCGGGGCCGCTCCCGGTCAGCGGCGGCCGTGGACCAGCAGGGCGAGGCCGTAGCCCACCGCGCCCGCGATCAGCAGCGCGACCAGGGGATTCTCCTCCACCCGGGCGCCGACCGCGCTGCGCCCGTCGCGCAGGTACGAGCCGCCCCGCTGGTAAACGTCCTCCGCGACGTCGCCGGCGCGCTCGTAGGCGTCGCTCGCGTAGTCACCGGCGCGGTCGGCGATGTCCCGGGCCCTGTCCTTCACCTGACCGTAGACGTTCTGCGCCTGGCCCTGGGCCTCGCGGAAACGTCCCTCGACCGAGTCGCGGTTCGAGCCGGCGAGATCGCCGGCCGCGCCCTGAACCTTGCCGACGGCCTCCTTGGCGCCGCCGACGATCCGATCCGTATCCACCATGGCACTCTCCTGGACGTGAGCGCGGCGTCGCGACACGGGCGCCGCTCGTTACGCCGTCGTCCACCGAACGCGCGAGATGGCGTTTGTGCCCCCGATCACCGCGAAATTGTGCGCCTTCGGCCTGCGCGGCGGCCGGGACCGGTCAGAGCCCGATCAACTCGGCGATGGCCGCCGCGCCGGCCGCCGGGGAGATCTCACCCCGGGCGACGCCGGCCTCCGCCTCGGCCGTGCGGCGGCGGACCTCCGGGGAGCCGACGAGGCGCTGGTGCAGGCGCTCGTCGACGAGCGCCCACATCCACTTGACGTCCTGGGTCCGGCGCTTCGCCTGGATCTCGCCGGTGGCCGTGAGCTTCTCCCGGTGATCGACGATCTTCGCCCAGAGCGCGTCGAGACGCAGGTTGTGGAAGCCCGAGATCGTCACGACCGGTGGCGTCCAGGTGGCCGAGGCTGGGGTGAGGATGTGCAGCGCCGCCCGGTACTCCGACGCCGCCGCGTTGGCGCGCTGCTCGGCTTCGCCCGCATCGGCCTTGTTGACCGCGATCATGTCGGCGAGTTCGAGGATGCCTTTCTTGATCCCCTGCAGTTCGTCGCCTGCCCCGGGCAGCATCAGCACGAGGAAGAAGTCGGTCAGGTCGGCCACCGCCGTCTCCGACTGGCCGACGCCGACCGTCTCGACGAGGATCACGTCGAACCCCGCGGCTTCGCAGAGCAGCATGGTCTCGCGGGTCTTGGCCGCGACGCCGCCGAGCGTGCCCGAGGAGGGGGAGGGGCGGATGAAGGCCTTGGGATCGTGCGACAGCCGCGCCATCCGGGTCTTGTCGCCCAGGATCGAGCCGCCGGTCCTGGAGGAGGACGGGTCGACCGCGAGCACCGCCACCTTGTGACCGGCCTCCGTGAGGTTCGAGCCGAGGGCGTCGATGGTGGTCGACTTGCCGACGCCGGGGACGCCGGTGATGCCGACGCGGATCGCCCGGCCGGTCTCGGGCAGGACCGAGTCGATCAGGTTCGCCGCCAGCGCCCGGTGATCGGCGCGCTTGGACTCGGCCAGCGTGATGGCCCGGGCCAGAGCGGCGCGGTCGCCGCGCAGCAGGCGCTCGCGGAGACTCTCGATGTCGGTGGACGGCGTCATGCTCCCTTCATGGCCGCGGCGACGGCCGCCGTCGAGAGGGAGAGCGTCGGGGTCGGGGGATGGCCGGCCTGTGTCCCGCCCACCACAAGCCCGGCCGTGCCCGCTATTCACGCCGCGTCGCGTCGCTCGTGCCCCGCGATGGTCACGATCCTGGGCAACGGAAGGCGTCCCGCCCGAGCGTAACCGGATCATGTCGAGCCAGATCGTCTCACGCCGCATCCTTCTTCGCTTCGGAGCGCTCGCGGGCGCCGCGGGCCTCGCCCCGTCGCTCGGCGCCTGCGTCACCGACGACCTCGGGTCCGGGGCGGCGCTGCCCGAGAAGCAGTCGGCCCTCGACGTCATGCCGGTGCTGCTGGTCGCCACGACCCGCAAGCCCGTGGGCAACCCGCCCCGGCCGCCGTATTTCAGCAGCGACCGCGGCCGCGGCCTGAGCTTCGCCGAGGTGCGCCTGTCACCGCCCGACCGCTCGCTGCTCGGCAAGGTCTCGTCCGTCATCACCGGCGACTGGACCATCGGCGCGGTTCCGAAATCCGAATCCGGACCGGGCGCCGCCGAGGCCTTCGCCCAGGCGGCCCTCGGACGCGACGTGCTGATCTACGTCCACGGCTACCGCGAATCGTTCGAATCGGCCGCGGTCAGCGCCGCCCGGCTCTCGGACGGGATCCGGTTCCGCGGCGTCTCCGGCCTGTTCACGTGGCCGTCGGCGGCCGCGACCCTCGACTACAATTACGATCGCGAGAGCGCCCTCTGGTCGCGCGACGCCTTCGAGGACCTGCTGAAGGCGCTCGCCGCCTCGCCCAGCGGCGGCCGCATCAACATCGTCGCGCACTCGATGGGCACGCTCCTGACCCTCGAGACCCTGCGGATGCTCCGCGCCGAGGCGGGCGAGGCGGCGATGTCGCGGATCGGCGCCGTGGTGCTGGCCGCCCCCGACATCGACTTCGACCTGTTCTCCAACGGCGTCGCCCGCATGGGACCCGACGTCTCGAAGATCACGGTGATCTCCTCGACCAACGACCGGGCGCTCGAGCTCTCCGCCGCGCTGGCGGGGGGCGTGCGCGCCGGTGCCGCCGATCGCGCCAAGCTCGAGGCGCTCGGCGTGCGCGTCGCCGACGCCTCCGATTACGGCGGCGGCCTGATCAACCACGACCTGTTCCTCTCGAACCCGGACGTCCAGGGCGTGGTCAAGCGCGCCATCGCCCGCGGCGCCGGCGTCTGACGCTCACCCGGTCCGTGTCGCCATGCTCTGCGGCGGCAAGGGCTCCTCCGGCAGGACCGGCGCGTCGCCCGAGGCGTCCAGGTGGTCGATCCGGTCGGCCCAGACCCGGAAGCCCACCAGGGGATTCGGTCCGAACGTGTGGGTCAGCGGCACGTCCGCGGCGTCCCGGCCGTACGCGACCATGACCCGGCCGATCCGCGGGCTGTTGTTGCGCGGGTCGAACACGTGCCAGGCGCCGCCGAGGTAGACCTCCATCCAGGCCGCGAAGTCGCCCGCCGGGTGCGGCTCGGGCTCGCCGATGAAGCTGATATAGCCGGTGCAGTACCGGGTCGGGATGTTCAGGGCGCGGCAGAACGCGACGGCCAGGTGGGTGAAGTCCCGGCAGACGCCGCGCCCGCCCGCGTAGGCGTCCGCGGCCGTGCGGTCGCGATGGGCGAACTCGTAGCCGAACACAATGTGGGCGTGGACGAAGTCGCAGACCGCCTGCACCCGGGCCCAGCCGGGCTCGGTATGTCCGAAGAGACGCCACGCCGCGTCGGCCAGCAGGTCGGATTCGCAGTAGCGGCTGGGAAGCAGGAACGCGATCGTCTCGGCCGGCAACTCCTCGATCGCGTGCTGCGCGGCCTCCGGGTGCACCGGATCGGGCCTCCCGCTGTCGCGGATCACGGCGTCGGTCCCGACGGTGAAGTTGCCGGCGGGCGCGGTCAGCCGGCCGCACAGGTTGCCGAAACCGTCGCGGTAGATCGCCACCGGGACGGGCGGATCGGTCCGGAGCGTGTCGGGCGCCTCCAGGGCGGCCGCCCCGGAGGGATGCACGTTGAGCATCACCACCATGGGCACGGGGTAGGGGAAGGCGTAGCGCATCTCGCAGCCGAGCCTGATCCGCATGCGCGGGTGATCCTTCGTGTTCGAGACTGTGGCCGCCCTGATGGGCGCAGGATCCGTGCCGCGCCGAATCGTGCGGGTCGGGCCGCGACGGGCTTGGCGGCCGTCCGCTTCACCCCTACAGCATCCCCGCGCGACGCTCGTGTCAGACGGACGAAACCGAGACGTTTCTTCCCGGGGCAGCGCGTCGCACCCGTGCGCCAGCCCGCTGACCGGGCGCGCCTGAGGACGGTTACGAGAGGGATGCCGGCCATGTTCACGCTCGAGATCGACGGCACCGCCGTTGCGGTGATCAACAGCGACGAGGCGTCCGCCAAGGACCTCTTCACCTGTGACGGCTTCAAGGAAGACATCCGGACCATGACGACCGGCGGGAAGCCGGTCTGGAACGGCACGTCGGCGCTCACGGTCCGGGCCGCCACCGAGGACGAGGTCGAGATCTTCGAGGATGCCCTCGCCGAGGACGACGGCGAGGGTGATTTCGTCGAGGATCCGCGCCACACCGGGTCCGATTCGGACGACGAGGACGAGGCCGACATCGTCTTCCTCGTGGATATCGACGAGGACGAGGACGAGGCCGACGCCTGAGCGCGGCTGAACCCGAGCGCCTCCCGGGAGGTTTCCGATCCGATCTGGATCGGAAACCGGGAGGACGGCATGGCTGACAGCAGACGGATCGTCGACGCGCTCGTGCGGTCGAGGCGCGGCGGGCTCGCCGCCGGTGCCGCCCTCGGCGGACTGGCGCTGATCGGCGGCCTCGCCTACCGGGCGCTGCGCGGGGCGCCCCCGCCCGAGGCCGGGGGCCCGGACTTCACGAAGGTCGACGAGGACGAGGCCCGGCTGATGCTGCGGGCCATGGTGGCGGCCACGACGGCCGACGGGATGGTCGACGCCGCGGAACGTAGGCGCCTCGACGCCGCCGTGGCGGAGGCGGGCCTCGATCCCGACGGTCGAGCCTGGCTCGAGCGCGAGCTCGCGGACCCGGCCGACGTCGACGCGATCGCCGACCGGGTCGCGGATCCCGACGCGGCGGCGCGGATCTTCGCGGCGGCGCGACTCGCCATCGAGCCCGACACGCTCCAGGAGCGTCAGTTCCTGAAGATGCTGGCCGAGGCCCTCGACCTGCCCGCGGAGGCGGTCGAGCGTGTCGAGCGCGACATCGGAGCCTGACTGGCAACCTGCCCGAAGGGCGGATCTCCCACGGCGGCCGAGCTTCGTGCTAGGCTCCCGCGCGACGACGGGTCCGGAGGACGGCCCGCGCGCGGGAGGACGGGACATTTCATGGCAGGACTGTCAGTGCCCGCGCCCGGGCGCGCCCGCCGGCGGGCCTGCGCGCTGGTCGCAGCCATGCTGATCGCCGGCGGCTCCGCGCGCGCGGCCGATCCGGCCGCCGGCCCCCTGACGATCGCCGAGCAGGGCAGCTTCTTCGTCGGCGGCCGCGACGTCCAGTCCGACACGCTCTCGACGCTGCCGGCCTACGCGCCGTCGGGCACGATCAGCGTCGACCAGATCTACGTCCGCTACCAGGTCCCGGTGAATGCCGGACGGCCGCCGCTGGTCCTGATCCACGGCTGCTGCCTCACCGGCAAGACCTGGGAGACGACGCCCGACGGGCGCATGGGCTGGGACGAGTATCTCGTCCGGCGCGGCTTCCCGACCTACGTGATCGACCAGGCCTGGCGCGGCCGCTCGGCGGCGAGCCCGGCCCAGATCAACGCCGTGAAGACGGGGCAGGCCGACCCCAAGACGCTGCCGGCCGTGTTCTCGGCCGGGCGCGAGCCGGCCTGGGCGATCTTCCGGTTCGGGCCGGAATACCCGAAGGTGTTCCCCGGCATGCAGTTCCCCCTGGAGGCCCAGGGGGAGTTCTGGAAGCAGATGGTCCCGGACTGGTCGGCCGCCCTGCCGGTGCCGAACCCGACCGTGCCGGCCCTGTCGGAGCTCGCCAAGCGGCTCAAGGGCGCGGTGCTGATCTCGCACTCGCAGTCGGGGATCTACCCGTTCCAGACCGCCGCCCTCGATCGGACCGGCCTGCGCGCCATCGTGGCCATCGAGCCGGCCGCCTGCCCGGACCCGGCCAAGGACGACCTCGCGCCCTACAAGGACCTGCCGATCCTCGTCCTGTTCGGCGACTACGTCGACGCCTCGCCCCGCTGGGCGCCGCGGCTCAAGCAGTGCCGCAGCTTCGTGGCGGCCGCCAACGCCGCGGGCGGCAAGGCGGAGCTGATCCTGCTGCCCGAGATCGGCATCCACGGCAATTCGCACATGCTGATGCAGGACAAGAACAGCCTCGACATCGCCGACTGGCTGGTCGGCTGGATCGACAAGCGGGCGCCCGGCAAGTCCTGAGGCGTGCCGGTCGAACCGGTGTGCGTTCAAACGGTTCGGTCGCCACAACCGTCATCGCGAGCGCTGCGAAAGGACCCAGGGCTGCCCAGCTTCGGCGGTCGTCGCGGCGACTGGATCGCTTCGCCGCGCTCGCGAGGACGGCGGCGCGGATGATGGCGTCCCTGCCGAGGTCGGCGACGGGGCGTCTTCTCAGCCCGGCCTGTGCGTGCTGAGGAACGTGCCCATCCGCTCCAGCGCCCGCCGGATGTTCTCGGCCGAATTGGCGTAGGACAGGCGGAGGTAGCCCTCGCCGTGGACGCCGAAATCCGGACCGCCGATCACCGCCACACCCGCTTCCTCCAGGAGGGTCGAGGCCAGGGGCTTCGCCTTCCAGCCGGTCCGGGCGATGTTCGGGAAGGCGTAGAACGCGCCCTTGGGCGCGATGCAGGAGACGTCCGGTAGGGCGTTCAGCCCGTCGACCACGATCGCCCGGCGCCGGTCGAACTCGGCGACCATCTCGGCCACGCAAGCCTGCGGTCCGTCGAGCGCCGCGATGCCGGCCCACTGGGTCGCCGCGTTGACGCAGGAATGCGCGTTGACCGCGAGCTTGCGCGCCGCGTCGTAGAGCGGCTTCGGCCAGACCGACCAGCCGAGCCGCCAGCCGGTCATCGCGTAGGTCTTCGACGCGCCGTCGAGGTAGACCAGCCGGTCGCGGATCTCGGGATATTTCAGCAGCGAGTGGTGGGTCTCGCCGTCGTACGTCATGGTGCCGTAGATCTCGTCCGACAGCACCGCGACGTCGGGGTGCTCGGCGAGGCCCTTCACCAGGGCGTCGATCTCGGCCTTCGGCGTCACGCCGCCGGTGGGGTTGGCGGGCGAGTTGACGATCAGCAGCCGCGTCTTCGGCGTGATCAGCGCCAGGGTCTCGGCCGCCGAGAAGGCGAAGCCGTTCTCCTCGCGGATCGGCACCGGCACGGGCGTCGCCCCGGTGAACTCGATCATCGAGCGGTAGATCGGGAAGCCGGGGTCCGGATACAGGATCTCGGTCCCGGGCGCGCCGAACATCAGGATCGCCATGAACATGGTGACCTTGCCGCCCGGCACGATCATCACGGAATCCGGCGAGACCTCGACGCCGTGGCGGCGGTGGATGTCGCGGGCCACCGACTCGCGGAGCTGCGGGATGCCGACCGCCGGCGTGTAGCCGTGGTGTCCGTCGCGCAGCGCCTTGATGCCCGCCTCGACCACGTGGGCGGGCGTGGGCATGTCCGGCTGGCCGATGCCGAGGTTGATCACGTCCCGCCCCTGCGCGGCGAGGGCCTGGGCCCGCGCCAGAACCGCGAAGGCGTTCTCCTCGCCGATGCGCGAGAAGGCCGGGACCACGTGCAGCATCGCGCCCTCCGGGCGGTGGGACGTCAGTGCTTGGACCGCTCCGAGAGCTTCATCGCGCCGAACGACATCGCCGCGGCGATCGCGCCCAGGATCACGAAGGTCTTCACGGAGGCGTAGAACAGGTCCGGGTTGATGCCCTCATCGGTGTAGAGCACGAGCCCGATGGCCGCGAGCGGCAGCGAGATGAGGGCGAAGAGCGGGACGAGCGGGTTCATGTTCGGCACTCGGGATCCGGCGCGCGGCTGACCGCGGCCCTGGGAAAGCGCCCCTGCATATCACCGCGCTGCGAAGGTTGGGACCCCGCGAGCTGCAGTTTTTCGCCGGCTCGCCCGAACGCTCATGGATGCGCAATCATTTCGCGCAACAGTGGCGTCTCCGGGAGGGCGGACACGTATGCGTTGGGCATCGGTCGATTCGAAAGGCAAGGGAGCGGGGAGTTCAGGCTCCAGATCCTCCAGCGTCGAGACGCTGGCGCTCCATATCGGGCGGCTGCTGCGACATCCCGCCTACCGGCGCGAGTCGGTCGTGAGTCCGCTCCTGCGGCGCCACCTGCCGTTCGAGGCCGGCTACGCCTGGAACGGCGAGGCCGGCCTGCGCGCCCGGCTGACGAGCGCCGCCCTCGACGAGGCGAGCATGGATCACCTGATCCGCAACGTGCAGGCCGAGTTCCTGCGCCTGCGCCGGCCCGCCGATACCTGAGCCGGATCCGGCTCAGGCCGGGACCCGGACGGTGGCCCGCAGGCCACCCAGCGGGCTGTCGTGCAGGGTTATGTCGCCGCCGTGGGCCCGGGCGATGTCCCGGGCGATCGACAGGCCCAGCCCGGAGCCGCCGGCATCCTGGCGGGCGTCGTCGAGCCGCACGAACGGCTTGAACACGTCCTCGCGGCTCTCCGCCGGAATGCCGGGCCCGTCATCGTCGATCGAGACGAGGAAGGTCCGGGCCTCCAGCCGGCCGGAGATCGCCACCGTCTCGCCGTAGCGGACGGCGTTGGCGGCGAGGTTGAACAGGCAGCGCCGGAAGGCGCCGGGCCGCACCGTGACCTCGGGCGCGCCGGCGAGATCGACCGCGGAGACGTGGGCGCCGAGGCGCTCGACGTCGGTCCGCAGGTCCTCCAGCAGGGCGCGCATGTCGGTGGGCGTCGCGGGCTCGGCCGAATCGCCCCGCGCGAAGGCGAGGTAGCCCTCCAGCATCCGGCTCATCTCGTCGACGTCGCGGCTGAGATCCTCGATCTCCTCGGTCTGCTCGATCAGCGCCAGGGACAGGCGGAACCGGGTCAGGATGGTGCGCAGGTCGTGGCTGACGCCGTTCAGCATCGTCGTGCGCTGCTCCATCGCCCGCTCGATGCGCCGCTTCATCTCGATGAAGGCGTGGCCGGCCTGACGCACCTCGCGGGCACCGCGGGGCCGGAACTCGATCTCCCGCCCCTTGCCGAAGCCCTCCGCCACGGCCGCGAGCCGCAGGATCGGCTTGATCTGGTTGCGCAGGAACAGGATCGCGACGCCGAGCAGCACCAGCGACGAGCCGATCATCCACACGAGGAAGATGTGCGAGTTCGACGCGTAGGCCTGGCTGCGCCGGGCGGTGATGCGCATCACCCCGTCGGGGATCGCCACGCGGATCTCGATGAGGTTCGAGCGCCCGACCGTGTCGATCCAGAACGGTCTTCGGATCTGGCGCTTGATCTCGTCGGACAGGGCCTCGTCGAGGATCGAGAAGAACGGGCGCGGGCCCGGGGGCGGCAGCTTGGCGCCCTTGAGGATGTCGAGGTCGAGGTTCAGCCGTTCACCGGCGATGCGCGCGAGGGTCTCGGCATCCTTGTCCTGCGGGTAGCTCTCGTAGATGTCGATCAGCGCGGCGACGTCCGCCGTGACCGCCGCCGACAGGCGCTTGGTCACGAGCTGCCAGTGCCGCTCCATGAAGGTGTAGGCGATCACCGACTGGAGCAGGACCACCGGCGCGATGATGATGATCAGCGAGCGGGCGTAGAGGCCCTTCGGCAGGACGTCGCCGATCGCCCGGCTGACGCGCTTCCACAGGCGGCGCGGGGGCGAGCGCGGCGGTTCCTTGCGGAGCGCCCGGGCGAGGGCAGGATCCGGGGCGTTCATGGGGCTGGGCGCCGGGGCCGGGCCCATCGGGCGAGAGGGGCTTCGGTTTCAGCGAAACGTCCACCCCACGCCCTCATCCTGAGGTGACCGCGCCAGCGGGCCTCGAAGGAGGGCTCCAGGGGTCGCGCGGCCGGCTGGAGGGCTCCTTCGAGGCCTCCGCCGCGCTCCGGCACCTCAGGATGAGGCTGTGGTTTGGACATGCCGGACACTAATCGGGGCGCCGTCTCCGCGAAAGATCGTGGGTGCAGAGTATGGCCGACCGACGATCTCGGCCAATGTTTCCTGACGCTCCCTTCAGCATGAGGGCTTCTTGCACCGCGGCACGCGGGCCATACCTGTGAGGAGCGGGGGGCGCCCGCCGGCCGGAAGTCCACGAGGCCATGCTCAGCACAGACACAGACATCCTCTCCGCTGCCCAATCCTGGCGGCGCGACGGCCGCGCCGTGGCCCTCGCCACGGTGATCGAGACCTGGGGCTCGGCGCCCCGACCGGTGGGCAGCCACCTCGTGGTCGACGGCGAGGGCAATTTCCTCGGCTCCGTCTCCGGCGGCTGCGTCGAGGGCGCGGTGATCACCGAGGCGATCGAGGTGATCGAGGCGGGCGTGCCCCGCGTCCTCGAATTCGGCGTCGCGGACGAGACCGCGTGGCGCGCCGGCCTGTCCTGCGGCGGCCGGATCCGGGTCTTCGTCGAGCGGGTCGACTGATGCGCGGCGACGTCCTGGCAGCGCTCAACGACGCGCGGGCCGCGCGCCGCGCCGCGATCCTCATCACCGACATCGCCGACGGCGCGCAGCGCCTCGTCGGCGAGGACGCGATCGCCGCCGATCCCCTCGCCGACGTGCTGGCGAAGCACCTCGCCTCCGGCAAGAGCGGCCTCGTCGAGGCGGGCGGGCGGACCCTGTTCCTGACCGTGCAGGTGCCGCCGGTGCGGCTCGTGGTGGTGGGCGCGGTCCACATCTCGCAGGCCCTGGCGCCGATGGCCGCGGGGCTCGACCTCGCGCTCACGGTGATCGACCCGCGCACCGCCTTCGCGACCCCCGAGCGCTTCCCCGGCACCGCGCTGATCGCCGAATGGCCGGACGCCGCCCTCGGGACCACCGTGCCGGTCCTCGACCGCTACTGCGCCCTGGCGGCCCTGACCCACGATCCGAAGATCGACGATCCCGCGCTGAAGGCGGCGCTGACCGCCGAATGCTTCTACGTGGGCGCCCTCGGCTCCCGGAAGACCCACGCGGCGCGCGTCGCGCGGCTCACGGAGGCCGGCTTCACGCCGGCGCAGATCGGCCGGATCCGCGCGCCGATCGGCCTGCCCATCGGCGCCGTGAGCCCGGCCGAGATCGCCCTGGCGGTGCTCGCCGAGATCGTCGCCGCCCTGCGCCGCGTGCCCCGCCCGGAGGTCGCGTGAGGTTCGGGACCGTCCCGGTCGCGGACTCGGCCGGGCTGATCAGCGCGCACACGGTGCGGCGGGCCGACATCACCCTGCGCAAGGGCGCCGTCATCGCCGCGGAAGCCGCCGCCGGCCTGGCCCGGGCCGGCCTGTCGGAGATCGTGGCGGCCACGCTCGAGCCCGGCGACGTCGGCGAGGACGCCGCCGCGGCGCGGCTCGCCGCGCGCCTGCGCGGGCCGAACCTGCGCGTCGAGGCGCCCTTCACCGGCCGCAGCAACCTGTTCGCCGAGACGGCGGGGGTGCTCACCCTCGATCCGGCCCGGATCGACGCGGTCAACGCCGTCGACGAGGCGGTGACGGTGGCGACTCTGCCGCGCTTCCGGCCGGTGGTCGAGGGCGAGATGGTCGCCACGGTGAAGATCATCCCCTACGCCGTGCCGGGCGCCGTGCTGGCCCGGGCCTGCGCGGCCGCGGAGGGCGACGTCCTCGGGGTGGTGCCGTATCGCCGCCGCCGGGTGGCCGTGGTCTCGACGCGCCTGCCGAGCCTCAAGGAGACGACGATCGACAAGACCCTCCGGGCCCTGGCCGACCGCCTCGCGCCCGCGGGTGCGGCGATCGTGGCCGAGACCCGGGTGCCCCACGCCGCCGCCTCCGTGGCGGCGTCCCTGGCGGAGATGATCGACCGCGCCGGGGCCGACCTCGTGGTGGTGTTCGGCGCCTCGGCGATCGCCGACCGGCGCGACGTCATCCCGGCCGGCATCGCGGAGGCGGGCGGCCGGGTCGACCATCTCGGCATGCCGGTCGACCCCGGCAACCTGCTCCTCGTCGGCGCCCGCGGCGGCGTGCCGGTGATCGGCGCGCCGGGCTGCGCCCGCTCGCCCAAGGAGAACGGCTTCGACTGGATCCTCCACCGCCTGCTGGCGGACCTGACCGTGACCCGGGCCGACATCGTCGCCCTCGGCGTCGGCGGCCTGCTGATGGAGATCGTCTCGCGCCCGCAGCCCCGCGCCGGCGGCGCGGCCGCGGCGGACGAGCCGGATCCGGGGGCGGAGGACCGGCATGCCTGAGATCGGCACGATCCTGCTCGCCGCGGGCCTCGGCAGCCGGTTCGGCGCCGCGCCGAAGCTGCTCGCGCCCCTCGACGGGCGGCCGCTGGTGCGCCACGCCGCGGAGGCGGCCCTCGGCGCCCGGCCCCGGCCGGTGGTCGCCGTGCTCGGCGCGCACGCGGCGGCGGTCCGCGACGCGCTGGCGGGGCTCGACCTCGTCCGCGTCGACAATGCGGATTACCGCTCCGGCCTCGCGAGCTCGCTGCGCGCCGGCCTCGCGGCGCTGCCCGCCACCTGCACGGCCGCCATCGTCGTGCTGGGCGACATGCCGCGCGTCACCGCCGCGCATCTCGACCGCTTGGCGGAGGCCTTCGCGGAGGCCTCCGCGGGCGCCTTGGAGCCGCCGGCGGCCGTGGTGCCGGTGCAGGCCGGCCGGCGGGGGAATCCGGTGCTGCTCAACCTGCGCCGCCTCGGCCCGGACATCGCCCGCCTCGCCGGCGATCACGGGGCCGGGCCGCTCCTGAAGGGTCGGCCGGACGTGCTGGAGATCCCGGGCGACCCGGCCACCGCCCTCGACGTCGACACGCCGGACGCGCTGGCCGCGCTGCGCGGTCAGCGCCCCGCCGCGTCGCGCCCGCGCGCGGCCTTCGCCTCGGCCCGGCACCGGTCCGAGCAGTAGCGGACCTCGTCCCAGACGCGCTCCCACTTCTTGCGCCACGCGAACGGGCGGCCGCACTGGGCGCAGATCTTCTCCGGCAGATCGCCCTTGCGGCGCATCGGCGGCATCGCGGCTCCTCCCGGCCTATCCGGGCCGGCGCGCGTCGGGGCCGGTCCCGGCCGCCCGGCGCAGGCGCGCGTCCAGGACGTGGGCGAGGCCGAGCATGATCGCGATCCCCCCGACATTGACCGCGATCTGCAGCGGCCAAGTGGGGTCGAAGGTCCGGTAGAGGATGCGGCCGATCAGCGCCGCCAGGCATCCGGCGGCGAAGATCTCCAGCGAGTGCCGCCCGCAGGCGTCGACGAGGCGCAGCCGCCGCCACCGGCTCGCGCGGGCCACGGCGGGCGCGCTGAACAGCAGGTAGGCCAGCGCCAGCATGTTGATCAGGCGCAGGGGTGCGACGTGGCTCTTGTCGGGCGGGCCGATCGCCAGCGGCCGGAGGTCCGGAAGCCCCCACTCCGCCCAGGACCCGCCCTGCAGGAACGCGAAGGCGAGGTAGGCCGCGGCCGCCGCCACGGCCCATCCGCGCCGCGGCAGCAGGCCGTCATGGGCGCGGACCTTGACCGCGAGCGCCGCGCCGATCACGAACAGGAACTGCCACGCGAAGGGGTTGAAGTACCACCCGTCGTCCACCGCCGCGGCGTTCGGGAGGTTCAGCTGGTGATCGACGTTGGCGGCGAGCCAGAGGGCGCCCGACAGGCCCAGTACGCCCCAGATCCCGCGCCGCATCCCGAGGTAGATCAGCGGGAACAGCGCCAGCAGCAGGATGTAGAGCGGCAGGATGTCGAGGTAGTTCGGGAGCGCGTTCAGCGCGAGGCCGCGCAGCAGGCCCGGCAGGAGACCCATCTGCAGCAGCGGCGCGACGCCGAATCGCGGCGTCAGGCCGGTGAGGTCCATCCAGATCCGGACGATGACCAGGGTCGCGAGCAGCAGCCCCGCCTGGAACAGGTAGATGCGCAGGCAGCGCTTGGCGATGCGCGTGAGCGCCGTCCGGATCCCGGCGCGCCGGAACAGCCCGCCGTAGGCGATCATCGACGAGTAGCCGGCCAGCAGCACGAAGATCTCGGCCGCGTCCGAGAACCCGAAATTGTGCAGCGTCAGCAGGGCCGGCGCGTTGCGCGGGATGTGGTCGATGAAGATCGTCAGGAGCGCGAGGCCGCGCACCACGTCGACCCGCGCGTCGCGCGCGGGCTTCGCCGGCCGTGCCTCCGCGGGCGGTGGGGGGAGCGCCCGCGGTTCCGCGGCGCCGGGCCGTTCGAGATCGTCGAGGCGCGTCACTCAGCCCATCACCGTGGCGCTCTCCGTCCGGACGCGGAGCGGCCGGGGCCGCGGTGCAACCATAGCGCGCCGGCCGCCCGAGGCCCCTCCGATCACGCGCCTTTGTTCGGATGTGCACAACGGCGGGGTCGCACCGATGATCCGCCCGCCGCGGCGGCCGTTGGCCGCGTCGCCCCCTCGCGTCGCGGCAAGGCCCGGTATAGACGCGGCCGACGATCCCGGTTGCCGGCGCCCGCGCCGGCACGGGGCGCGTCGCTGGGTTCGTGGCAGGGTTGAGGGCAAGGGGCATGCGCGTCCTCGTCACCGGAGCGGGAGACTATCTCGGCCGCCGCCTGCTCGAGGCGCTGCGTCGGGACCTGCCGCCGGGCAGCCCCATCCTCGGCCTCGACCGGAGCCCGCCACCGCCCCTCGACGGCGTGACGCTTAGGGCCGTGGACCCGTTCGACGCGCGCGAGCTCGCCGAGACGGTCGCGGCCTTCGACCCGACCTGCGTGTTCCACCTCGCGGCGCTGGCCTCGGTGGCGCAGTCGAGCGAGACGCCGTCCTACGCCTGGCGGGCGGAGCTGCTCGGCACCCTCAACCTCGCCGAGGCGGTGGCGCGGACTCGCGCGGCGCTGGTCTTCCTCAGCTCCACGGTCGTCTACGGCGAAGTGTTCCGCGCCTGCCCGCGCCCGGACGAGAGCGTCACGCCGCGCCCCGACACGATCTCGGGCCGGACTAAGAACGCCTGCGAGTACATCCTCCGCGACGTGCTGGCGAATGCCCGGATCAAGCATCTCGTGCTGCGGCCGTCGAACTACATCGGGGCCGGACAGAGCGAGACCTTCGTGGTCGCCTCCTTCGCCGGTCAGATCGCCCGCATCGAGCGGGGGCTGGCGCCGCCGAGCCTGGAGGTCGGCGACCTCTCGGCGGGGCGCGACTTCCTCGACGTGGCCGACGTCACCGCGGCGTGCCTGCGCGTGATCGCCCGGATCGACGACCTGCCGGATGGCGGCATCTTCAACGTGGGATCGGGGGTCGTCACACCGGTCTCCGACATCCTGGAGACGCTGCGCGGCCTGACGGAGGCGCGGTTCGACCTGCGCGTCGCGCCCGGCCGGGTCCGCCCGGCGGGTGTGCGCAGCGAGGGCTGCGACCCCGCGGCCTTCGCGACCGCCACCGGATGGGCCCCGACGATCCCGCTCGCGCAGAGCCTGGCGACGATCCTGGCGGAGGCGCGGGCGCGCATCCGGTGATCCGTCACCGGGCAGAGGTGACGGCAACGTCCTCGGACGGGCGCGCGGCTCCGGAACGCCGGCGGCGCCCCGGAGCCGCGACCGGTCTCAGCGCGAGAAGCGCTTGTACTTGATCTTCTTCGGCATGATCGAATCCGCCCCGAGCCGGCGGACCTTATCGGCCTCGTAGTCGGAGAAGTTGCCCTCGAACCACTCGACGTGGCTGTCGCCCTCGAAGGCCAGGATGTGCGTGGCGATGCGGTTCAGGAACCAGCGATCGTGGCTGATGATGACCGCGCAGCCGGCGTAATCCTCCAGCGCGTCCTCGAGGGCGCGCAGGGTCTCCATGTCGAGGTCGTTGGTCGGCTCGTCGAGGAGCAGCACGTTGGCGCCGCCCTTCAGGGTCCGGGCGAGGTGAACGCGGTTGCGCTCACCGCCCGAGAGGGTGCCGACCTTCTTCTGCTGGTCGGGTCCCTTGAACGCGAAGGCCGCGCAGTAGGCGCGCGAATTGATCTCGCGCTTGTTGAAATAGATGATGTCGTTGCCGCCGGAGACCTCCTGCCAGACCGTGGCGTTCGGGTCGAGGGCGTCGCGCGACTGGTCGACGTAGCCGAGCTTCACCGTCTCGCCGACCTCGATCTTGCCGTTGTCGGGCTTCTCCTGGCCGGTGATCATCTTGAACAAAGTGGTCTTGCCGGCCCCGTTCGGGCCGATCACACCGACGATGCCGCCGGGCGGCAGCTTGAACGACAGGTCCTCGATCAGCAGCCGGTCGCCGAACGCCTTGCTGAGGTGCTCGAACTCGATGACGTTGTTGCCGAGCCGCTCGTCGATCGGGATGACGATCTGCGCGGACGCGTCGACCTTCTGCGCCTGCTTGGCGACCAGCTCCTCGTAGCGGGTGATGCGCGCCTTCGACTTCGACTGGCGGGCCTTCGGCGAGGCGGCGATCCATTCCTGCTCGCGGGCGATGGAGCGCTGCCGGACCATGTCCTCGCGGCCCTCCTGCTCCAGGCGCTTCTGCTTCTGGACCAGCCACGCCGAGTAGTTGCCCTCGTACGGGATGCCCTTGCCGCGATCGAGCTCCAGGATCCAGCTCGTCACGTTGTCGAGGAAGTAGCGGTCGTGGGTCACGATCAGGATCGCGCCCGGATACTGGCGCAGGTGACCCTCCAGCCAGTTCACCGTCTCGGCGTCGAGGTGGTTGGTGGGCTCGTCGAGGAGCAGCAGCTCCGGCTCCCACAGGAGCAGGCGGCACAGCGCGATGCGGCGGCGCTCGCCGCCCGAGAGGGTCGCGACCGGCTGCTCGTCGCTCGGGCAGCCCAGGGCCTCCATGGCCTGATCGACCTTCGAGTCGAGCTCCCAGAGGCCCAGCGACTCGATCCGGTCCTGGAGCTCGGTCATCTCGTCGGCGGTCTCCTCCGAGTAGTTCATGGCGAGCTCGTTGTAGCGGTCGAGCATGGCCTGCTTCTCGGCGACGCCCTCCATCACGTTCTCGCGGACGGACTTGCTCGGATCGAGCTGGGGTTCCTGCGGCAGGTAGCCGACGCGCGCGCCCTGCGCGACCCAGCCGTCGCCGGTGAACTCCTTGTCGATGCCCGCCATGATCTTGAGCAGCGTCGACTTGCCGGAGCCGTTGATGCCGAGCACGCCGATCTTGGCGTCGGGGTAGAAGGACAGGTTGACGCTATCCAGGACCTTCTTGCCGCCGGTATAGGCCTTGGTCAGGCCCCGCATGTGGTAGATGAATTCGCGAGCCATCGCGGATCGTCCTCGGCGCGTTGTTCGGGACCGCGCGGATCGTGCCAGCGGCACGGGTCAGGCACCGGGCCTCAGCACCCGTCCTGGACGCGCGTCCCTACGATATAGGAATGACCCTCTCCGAGTATCAGGCCCGCCGGGACGCGGCAAGGACGGGCCCGCCGCCGGCGGGCGCCGGATCGCTCACGCGAAGGGGTTCTTGACCGTTCCCGGCGGCGCGTCCGGCACCTCCGCCACCGCGTCCGGCAGGTCGGACGCCTCCAGGGCCTTCACGATCGCGTCCAGCGTCTCCCGGAGCAGCCTGGCCTGCTCCAGGCCGGTCCGGTCGCGGGTCAGGTCGAGGGACCCGTGCAGGGCGATCCGGTCCGTGCCGTTCTCGAAGCTCAGGGCGCCGACGGAGCGCACGCCGGCATCGTCGGCGAACGGCGCGAAGCCCTCGGTGTCCGAGTTCTTGCCGTCCGGGCTCTCGCTCTCCGGGCTTCCCCTCTTGGGCCGGGCGCGTCGCTTGTCCTCGGGCATCGGGTCCTCTCAGAAGAACGTGCGCAGGAAGTCGCGGACGAGCTTGCGCAGGGCGCGGGCGAGTTCGCGCTCGAGCCAGTCCTGCCAGGTCTGCTCGTGCCGGGGCCGGCGCTCCTCCGCGCGGGCGGAGGCCTGAGGATCCGGCAGCCCCATCGCGGTCGCCCGGGCCGCGGGCGGCAGGCCGGGAAAGACGTCGATGCCGGCTTCCTGGCGGAGATCGTCGATCGACAGGGCGCGCCAGTCCCTCGAATCGTCGTTCCGGGCGAGGTAGGCACCCGCCTCGCCGCGGGACGGGTCGTACACGGCCTTGAACAGCTGCGTCGGGACGAGCACGCCGCCCTTGATCTGCTGCACCGCGTCGCCCGCGAAGATCACCCCGGTGACGACGAACAGCGCGCCCCGGCGGGTGGCCAGGCGCCGGGTGCTCTCCTCGATATCCGCCCAGAGTCCCCGGTTCAGGACGCGGTTCTGCGGCACGATGTTGGCGAGGCTGAACGACTCGGCCTGGGCGGCGAGGGTCGGCATGTCCCCGGCCGGCGCGAGATGGCCCCGGTCGAACCCGCTGCGGACGTAATCCTCCAGCGCGGCGCGCTGATCCTCCGGCAGGCGCGTCTCCTCGTGGAAGGAATCGTCGCGGGCCACCGCCCGGGCCGCCGCGACGCTGGCGCGGGTGAGGTGCTCGGCGGCGTAGAGCGGCGTGCGCGTCACGCCGGAATGCAGGACCGCGAAGGCCTCGAAGCACAGCGGGACCGCGCGGACGGCGAGCTTCGGATTCGTGAGGACGGGCGTCTGCCCGTCCGCGAACAGGGCCGGACAGGAATCCTGGGCTCGGACCGGGAGCGGGCCCAGCGCGAGGGTGAGGACCGCGGCGGCGAGCGTCGGTGCCCGCATCACCAGCAGACGCGGACCCGGCGGACGCCCTCCGGGGTCGGGCGGTCCCGCCACGCGCAGGGCCGGCCGAGGCTGTTGCTGAACGGGCGGACGTCGCGATCGGGGCCGCCCGGCGCGACCCGCGCCGGGCAGTCGCCGAGGAAGTTGCAGAGGAAGTCGAGATTGCCGTCCGGCGGCCGCGGCTGGGCGTAAGCTTGGCCGTGACCCGTAATCGCGAACATGAGCAGGATTGTGCACAGACGAGCCGGATTCAAAGGCGAACCTCTTGTGGCGTTAAGGGCACGTGATTGAAAAAAACGCCGGCCCGACATTGATCGCGCCGCCGTTCGTCCGTAACTGGCACTATCATGACAGCGACGGACGGGCGGGTTCTAGCATGAACACGCGTCCCCGGGGTGCTGGCGTCGCGGTTGCCGAGGGCCCGCGACGGAGCCGTCGCCATACTCGAACGAACGGATGCGAGCATTGGCACTCTCCCCTGAGCAATCGGCGTTGCTGGACCGCGTTCCGTCTCCTTCGGCGCTGCGGCGTCTTCCGGAGTCGGAGCTTCCGGCGGTGGCGGACGCGGTGCGCGCCGAGATGATCGACGCGGTCTCGATCACCGGCGGCCATCTCGGCTCGGGGCTCGGCGTCGTCGAGCTGACCGTGGCGCTGCACCACGTGTTCGACACCCCCGACGACCGCATCGTCTGGGACGTCGGACACCAGTGCTACCCCCACAAGATCCTCACCGAGCGCCGCGACCGCATCCGGACGCTGCGCCAGGGCGGCGGCCTGTCGGGCTTCACCAAGCGGAGCGAGAGCGTCTACGACCCCTTCGGCGCCGCCCACTCCTCGACCTCGATCTCGGCCGCGCTGGGCATGGCGGTCGCCCGCGACCTCGACAACGCCGCCGCCAAGTCGAAGAACCGCCCGCCCAAGCGCCGCAACGCCATCGCGGTCATCGGCGACGGCTCGATGTCGGCCGGCATGGCCTACGAGGCCCTCAACAACGCCGGCGCCCTGCACTCGCGCCTGATCGTCATCCTCAACGACAACGACATGTCGATCGCGCCCCCCGTCGGCGCCATGTCGGCCTACCTCGCCCGCCTCGCCTCGGGCGGCGCCTACCAGTCCCTGCGCGAGACCGCCAAGCAGCTCGGCAAGCTCCTGCCCAAGGCGCTCTACCAGCGCGCCGCCGCGGCCGAGGAATACGCCCGCTCGCTCGTGGTCGGCGGCGGCACCATGTTCGAGGAGATGGGCTTCCACTACGTCGGCCCGGTCGACGGGCACAACCTCGACCACCTGCTGCCGGTGCTCAAGAACGTCCGCGACGCCGAGCACGGCCCGATCCTGCTCCACGTCGTCACCCAGAAGGGCAAGGGCTACGCCCCGGCCGAGGCCTCGGCCGACCGCTACCACGGCGTGGTCAAGTTCGACGTGGTCTCAGGGGTCCAGGCCAAGGCCAAGCCGAACGCGCCGGCCTACACGCGGGTGTTCGGCGAGAGCCTGATCAAGGCGGCCGACGCCGACGACAAGGTCGTGGCGATCACCGCGGCGATGCCGGGGGGCACCGGCATCGACCTGTTCGGCAAGGCGCACCCGGACAAGACCTTCGACGTCGGCATCGCCGAGCAGCACGCGGTGACGTTCGCGGGCGGTCTGGCCACCGAGGGCTACCGGCCGTTCGTGGCGATCTACTCGACGTTCCTGCAGCGGGCCTACGACCAGGTGGTGCACGACGTGGCGCTGCAGAACCTGCCCGTGCGGTTCTGCCTGGACCGGGCGGGGCTGGTCGGCGCCGACGGGGCGACGCACGCGGGCGCGTTCGACCTGGCCTACCTGTGCTGCCTGCCGAACATGACCGTGATGGCGGCCTCCGACGAGGCCGAGCTGGTGCACATGGTGGCGACCGCCCACGCGCACGACACGGGCCCGATCGCGCTGCGCTACCCGCGCGGCGAGGGTGTGGGCGTCGAGCTTCCGGAGCGGGGCGAGGCGCTGGCGATCGGCAAGGGTCGGGTGGTGCGGCGCGACGCGGAGGCGCGTGTGGCGCTGCTGTCGCTCGGCACGCGCCTGTCGGAGGCGCTGAAGGCGGCCGACACGCTGGCCGAGCAGGGCGTGGCGGTGACGGTGGCGGACGCGCGGTTCGCCAAGCCGCTGGACGAGGCGCTGATCCTGGATTTGGCGCGCGAGCACGAGGTGCTGATCACGATCGAGGAGGGCTCGCGGGGCGGGTTCGGCGCGATGGTGCTGCACCTGCTGGCGGAGCGGGGCGCTCTGGACGCGGGGGGCGTGCGGGTGCGGACGATGACGCTGCCGGACGCCTACCAGGACCACGACAGCCCGGAGAAGATGTACGCCGAGGCGGGCCTCGACGCCACGACCATCGTCAGGACCGCCCTCGACACACTGCCCGAGCGGAAGGACAGCCGGTCGCGCCTGCGGCTCGCCTGACCGGGCGGGTCGGCCGCCGGAGCCCGCCCCCGAACCCCGACCGTCTTGCCGGCGCGCGCGATCCTCCGCATATCGCCGGCACGGGGTGAGGGCGCGCGGCGCCTTCCGACCCCCCGGTGAGCCTGTCGCGCCGCGCCGACACGGGGACGAACGAGCGGATGACCTCCGAGAAACTGCGCCTGGGCGTCAACATCGATCACGTCGCGACCGTCCGCAACGCCCGCGGCGGCGACTATCCGGACCCGGTGCGGGCGGCCCTGCTCGCCGTCGAGGCGGGCGCCGACGGGATCACCGCGCATCTCCGCGAGGACCGGCGCCACATCCGCGACACCGACATCGCGGCGCTCAAGCGCGGCCTGTCCGTGCCGCTCAACTTCGAGATGGCCGCCACCGACGAGATGGTGGCGATCGCGCTCGAGACCCGCCCGCACGCCGCCTGCCTCGTCCCGGAGAAGCGCGAGGAGCGCACCACCGAGGGCGGCCTCGACATCGTCGGCGGCCGCGCGCATCTCGCGCCGCGCATCCGCGCCCTCGCGGAGGCCGGCATCCGCGTCTCGCTGTTCGTCGAGCCCGAGCCCGCCGTCATGGACGCCGCCCGCGCCCTCGGGGCGCCCGTCGTCGAGCTGCACACCGGCAGCTACTGCGAGGCGGCGCTGGAGGACGACGACGCCCGGACCGCGCGCGAGCTCGCCCGCATCCGGCGCGCGGCGGAGCACGGGGCCGGCCTCGGCCTCGAGATCCACGCGGGCCACGGGCTTACCCTCGGCAGCGTCGGGCCGGTGGCGGCGCTGCCGCAGATCCGGGAGCTGAATATCGGCCATTCCCTGATCGCCGACGCGATCTTCGTGGGGCTCGACCGGGCGGTGCGCGACATGCGGGCCGCCATGGACCGGGCGCGGCACCCATGATCGTCGGGATCGGCTCGGATCTCTGCGACATCCGCCGGATCGCCCGGACCCTGGAGCGGCACGGCGAGCGCTTCACCCACCGGGTCTTCACCGACGGGGAGCGGGCCCGCTGCGACCGCCGGGCCGCCCGCGCCGAGGGCTACGCCCGCCGCTTCGCCGCCAAGGAGGCCTGCGCCAAGGCGCTCGGCACCGGCCTCAGCGCCGGCGTGTTCTGGCGCGACATGGAGGTGGTGAACCTGCCCTCCGGGCAGCCGACCCTGCGGCTCGCGGGCGGCGCGGCCGAGCGGCTCGCGGAACTCCTGCCGGCGGGGCACGCGGCGCGGCTCCACGTGAGCCTCACGGACGATCCGCCGATGGCGCAAGCCTTCGTGATCATCGAGGCCTTGCCGGTCCCTGTCGCCGGTTGAGGCCGCCGTCGCGGATTAGCCAGCGCCGGTCGCGCGTTGCGGGGGGCTCGCGCATGGTCTAGACCGCCGGACACGGCGGACACGATTGCGGCGCATTCCTCGGGACAACCGCACATCAGGCCGCGCGCGGCGGGGCCGCGCCCCGCGGATCGCGGGCGTCGCACCTCAATCGAAGACGGAACGCGCGCGTGGATTACGACGGCAAGCCGCTCAGGAAACCTGCCGACACCGGCACCTGGGCCAGCATCCGCGAGACGCTGAAGGTCGGCATCCAGGCGCTGCTGATCGCCCTCGTGGTGCGGACCCTGCTGTTCCAGCCGTTCAACATCCCGTCCGGCTCGCTGGTGCCGACCCTGCTGATCGGCGACTACCTGTTCGTGTCAAAATATTCTTACGGCTATTCCAAGTACTCGCTGCCGCTCTCGGAGTATATCCCGATCCAGGCCGACGGCCGGATCTGGGGCGCGGACCCGAAGCGCGGCGACATCGCGGTGTTCAAGCTGCCCAAGGACAATTCGACCGACTACATCAAGCGCGTGATCGGCCTGCCGGGCGACAAGATCCAGATGATCGACGGCGTGCTCAACATCAACGGCAAGGCGGTCAAGCGCGAGCGGATCGCCGACTACGAGACCACCGATCCCTACGGCCAGCCGACCAAGGTGCCCCAGTACCTGGAGACCCTGCCCAACGGCGTGGTCCACCGGGTGATCGAGCGCGACGGCGACAACGGCTTCTGGGACAAGACCGAGCTGTACACGGTCCCGCCCGGTCACTTTTTCATGATGGGCGACAACCGCGACAACTCCACCGATTCGCGCGATCTCGCCAATGTCGGCTACGTGCCCTTCGCCAACCTGGTCGGGCGCGCCGAGATGATCTTCTTCTCGATCGACGAGGGTACGCCGGCCTGGCAGGTCTGGAACTGGCCGGCCCACGTGCGCTGGTCGCGCCTGTTCACGACGATCCATTGACCGGCCCGGACTTGGACGACGCCGCGCAGCCCCGGGCCAACGCCCGATCCCGGCGGGCCCACAAGCCGCGCCCGCCGCTGACCGCGCTCGAAGAGCGGATCGGCCACAGCTTCGGCGATCAGGACCTGCTCACCCGCGCGCTGACCCACACCAGCAAGGCGAGCGGCCGGGGCGGCAGCTACCAGCGCCTGGAATTCCTCGGCGACCGCGTGCTCGGGCTCGCGGTCGCCGACCGCCTCTACGGCGCCTTCCCGGAGGCTGACGAGGGCGACCTCTCCCGGCGCCTTGCCGCCCTGGTCCGGCGCGAGACCTGCGCGGCCGTGGCCGCCTCCTGGGAGGTCGGCCCGCACCTGATCCTCGGCCAGGGCGAGGTCATGGGCGGCGGCCGGCGCAACCAGACGATCCTGGCCGACGTCTGCGAGGCGATCCTGGGTGCGATCTACCTCGATGCCGGGTTCGACGCCGCCCGGGCGGTGGTCGAGGCGCATTTCCATCCCGGCGAGCCGACCGCGGCGGCGCGGGGCCGCGACGCCAAATCCGCCCTGCAGGAATGGGCCATGGGCCGCAGCCTGCCGATCCCCACCTATGAGGTGGTGGAGCGCACCGGTCCCGACCACGCGCCCCGGTTCCGCATCGCCGTGCAGGTCGAGGGCCTGGAGCCCGGTCTCGGCGACGGCACGTCGAAGCGGATCGCCGAGCAGGCCGCCGCGCGGGCGCTGATGGAGCGGGAGGGAATCGGGGCCTCCGCGGACGCGGAACCGACGGAGACAGCATGAGCGCGCACGAGCAGGACGATCACGACGCGCAGGACGGGCCCGGCATCGCGCCGGCCCGGGACCCCGCGCGCGACCCGTCCACCCTTCCCGGCACGCCCGCCGACGCCCGGGCCGGCTTCGTCGCGCTGATCGGCGTGCCGAATGCCGGCAAGTCGACCCTGCTCAACAACCTCGTCGGCACCAAGGTCTCGATCGTCTCCCGCAAGGTGCAGACGACCCGGGCCCTGGTGCGGGGCATCCTCATCGAGGGCTCGGCCCAGGTCGTGCTGGTCGACACCCCCGGCATCTTCGCGCCCAAGCGCCGCCTCGACCGCGCGATGGTCCACTCGGCCTGGAGCGGCGCCGCCGACGCCGACGCCGTCTGCCTGCTGGTCGACGCGCGCAAGGGTGTCGACGCGGAAGTCGAGGCGGTGCTCGGCCGGCTCGGCGAGGTGAAGCGCGAGAAACTGCTGATCCTCAACAAGATCGATCTGATCCCGCGCGAACGGCTGCTCGATCTCGCCGCCAAGCTCAACGCCGCCGCGCCCTTCGCCGAGACCTTCATGATCTCGGCGCTCAACGGCGACGGCGTCGCCGACCTGCGCCGGGCGCTGGCCGCCCGCATGCCGGCGGGCCCGTGGCTGTATCCGGAGGATCAGGTCTCGGACGCGCCCCTGCGCATGCTCGCCGCCGAGATCACCCGGGAGAAGATCTACGACCGGCTGCACGAGGAGCTGCCCTACCGCTCCACGGTGGAGACCGACCAGTGGCAGATCCGGCCCGACGGCTCGGTGCGGATCGAGCAGACGATCTTCGTCGAGCGGGAGAGCCAGCGCTCGATCGTGCTCGGCAAGGGCGGCCAGACCATCCGGTCGATCGGGCAGGCGGCCCGGATCGAGATCGCCGAGGCGGCCGACGCCAAGGTCCACCTGTTCCTGCACGTGAAGGTGCGGGAGAACTGGGCCGACGACCCGGCCCGCTACCGCGAGATGGGCCTGGAATTTCCGCGGGGCTGACGCGCCGGGCCGCGCGGGAGGCTGGGCTTCGCGGCCGGTTCCGGTATAAACGCGGTGTTCCCCCGGATGAATCGAGTCGGGCGCGGGTTTACCCCGCTCCGCCGCGGATTCGCGTTCCGGTTTCGGCACTCCAAATCCCGAATCGTCTATGCGCCACGCCGTCTACGGCCTGCCGCCGGTGGACCTCGCCGAGGTCCCGGGCGACGCCGTCCAGCTCTCCCCATTGATCCCCGGCGCTGCGCGGCTCGAGGATCTGTCCGAGAACAGCCTCGACTCGGCCACCGTGCTGGCGCCGCCCGGAACGGTCGAGCGGCGCTACGTGCTGGCCCAGGTGCTGCGCGCCCTCGGGCCGGGCGGCCGCATGGTCGCCCTGGCGCCCAAGGATCGCGGCGGCACACGCCTCGCCAAGGAGCTGACGACCTTCGGCTGCGCGGCCGCGGACCAGCCGCGCCGGCACCACCGGATCTGCACGGCGGAGCGGCCAACGGCGCCGGCCGGCCTCGCCGAGGCGATCGACGAGGGCGGCCCGCGCCACGTCGACAACCTCGCTCTGTGCACGCAGCCCGGCATCTTCTCGTGGGACCGGCTCGATCCGGGCACGGCGCTGCTGCTCGCGAACCTCCCGGCCCTCAAGGGCCGCGGCGCCGATTTCGGCTGCGGGCTCGGGGTCCTCTCGCGGGCCGTCCTGGGCTCCGAGGCCGTGACCGCCCTGACCCTGCTGGAGATCGACCGGCGCGCCGTCGAGATGGCGCGCCGCAACGTCGCCGACCCGCGGGCGACGATCCTCTGGGCGGATATCCGGGCGTCCGGCGCCGTGCCGGATCACCTCGATTTCGTCGTCACGAACCCGCCGTTCCACGAGGGCGGGAGCGAGGATCAGGCCCTCGGCCGGGCGTTCATCGCGCGGGCCGCCGAGGCCCTGCGCCCCGGGGGGGCGCTGTGGCTCGTGGCCAACGCGCACCTGCCCTACGAGGCGAGCCTGCGCGAGGCGTTCCGGCACGTCGCGGTGGCCGTCCAGGCGAACGGCTACCGGGTCTACGAGGCCCGCCGGTGAGCGCGCCGCTTCCATGAGCGCGGCGAGATCCGTCCGCCTGGACAAGCTCCTCGCCAATCTCGGCTACGGCTCGCGCCGCGAGATCCAGGCGCTCGCCCGCGCCGGCGCGATCCGCCTCGACGGCGCGGAGCTCGCGGAGGCCGGCGACCGGATCGCCCTCGCGCCGGACCTGCCGGAGCGCCTCACGATCGACGGCGAGGCCCTGGACCCGCTCCCCGGCCTGTGCCTGATGCTGCACAAGCCGCTGGGCGTCACCTGCTCGCACAAGGAGGCGGGCCCGCTGGTCTACGGGCTGCTCCCCGAGCGCTGGCGCCGCCGCGACCCGCCCCTCTCCACGGTCGGGCGCCTCGACAAGGAGACCTCGGGCCTGCTGCTGCTGACCGACGACGGGGCGCTCCTGCACCGGATCATCAGCCCGAAGGCCCAGGTGGCGAAGCGCTACCGCGTGACCCTCGACCGGCCGCTGACCGGCCGCGAGGCGGAGGTGTTCGCCGCAGGGACGCTCGTGCTGGAGGGCGAGGAGCGGCCGCTCCTGCCGGTGCGGCTCGACGTCGAGGATGCCACGCGCTGCGCGGTGACGCTGACGGAGGGCCGCTACCACCAGGTCCGCCGGATGTTCGCCGCCGTCGGCAACCACGTCGCGGCGCTGCACCGGGACCGGGTCGGCGGTCTCGCTCTGCCGGCGGACCTGCCGGCGGGGGCGTACCGGGTGATGACGGCCGACGACGTGGCGGCGGTGTTCGCGGGCGGGTGATCCGGGCTGCGGGCCTGTCAGTGCGGCGCCCGGGCGAGGGCGACGACCGCGCCGATCACAGCGAGTGTCTGGAGGCCGATCAGGCCCGCCACCCAGCGCACGATTTCGGACCGCGTATCCGCCAGCTCGGCGCGCAGATCCGCCTTCGTGACGAGATCGCCCTGCAACGCTTCCGCCATGGCATCGGCCATGGCCCTCCGCCTGTTCCGGGGAGAGCTTGGCCTTCTCCCGGAGGACCCGGGCGAATTTCAGGGTGTCGAAGGCGACCGCCGCCATGGTCCGAACTCTCGCGAGGCGAGCCCGCGTGTTGCAAGCGGTCTGAACGCAGGCTGTGATTGAGGGCTGGCCCGCGCCGCCCCGGCGCTTCTTGCCTTCGGACCCGCCCTCTGCTAAGCGCCCGCCCATCCCACACGCGGAGCCGGCCTCATGCCTGAATGAGGCGTTTCCGGTGGTCGTCCGAACTCTCGGCCGACCGCATCCCTCCGCGGCGGATATAACCGGAGAGCACAAGAGCCATGGCCGTCGATTTCTCTATGCGTCAGCTCCTCGAGGCGGGCGCCCATTTCGGTCACCAGTCCCACCGCTGGAACCCGAAGATGCAGCCGTACATCTTCGGCACCCGCAACAACATCCACATCATCGACCTCGCCCAGACCGTGCCGGCGCTGCACCAGGCGCTCCAGGCGGTGAGCGACACCGTCGCCAAGGGCGGCCGTGTGCTGTTCGTCGGCACCAAGCGCCAGGCGGCCGACACGATCGCCGAGGCGGCCAAGCGCTCGGCCCAGTACTACGTCAACTCCCGCTGGCTGGGCGGCATGCTCACCAACTGGAAGACCATCTCGGGCTCGATCTCGCGCCTGCGCAAGGTCACCGAGACGCTGGAGACCGGCGGCCCGGGCCTGACCAAGAAGGAGCGCCTGATGCTCTCCCGTGAGAAGGAGAAGCTCGAGAAGGCGCTCGGCGGCATCAAGGACATGGGCGGCGTGCCGGACCTGCTGTTCGTGATCGACACCAACAAGGAGCAGCTGGCGATCAAGGAGGCGAACCGCCTCGGCATCCCGGTCGCCGCCATCGTCGACACCAACTGCAACCCGGACGGCATCAGCTACATCGTCCCGGCCAACGACGACGCCGGCCGCGCGATCGCGCTGTACTGCGACCTGATCGCCAAGGCCGCCATCGACGGCATCTCGCGCGCCCAGGGCTCGTCGGGCATGGATATCGGCGCCTCCGAGGAGCCGATGGCCGAGGAACTGCCGGCGAACGACGACGCGGCCGTCACGGTCGAGTCCGACGCCCTCGACCCGGCCGACGTGGCGATGCTCGCCGAGTCGACCGAGCACTTCGAGCTGCTCGCTGCCCCGCGCGGCGCGCCGGACGACCTGACCAAGCTCAACGGCGCCGGCCCGCAGATCGTGCAGAAGCTCAACGACGCCGGCATCTACCACTACTGGCAGCTCGCCGCGATGACCCCCGAGGACGTCGCCAAGGTCGATGCCGACCTGAAGCTCAACGGCCGCATCGACCGCGATTCGTGGGTCTCGCAGGCCCGCGGCTTCGTCGAGGCCGCCGCCGCGGCCTGATCCAACGGGGCTTCGCGGCGGCACCGTCATCGGGCCGTCGCGGATCCAGGCATACCGGGCCCGGCCGCTCACCCGCGCGCCGGGCCTCTCGCATCCAGACCACACGAAAGGGACCGCCATGGCCAACATCACCGCCGCGATGGTGAAGGAGCTCCGGGAGAAGACCGGCGCCGGCATGATGGACTGCAAGGGCGCGCTCAACGAGACGCAGGGCGACATCGAGGCCGCCGTCGACTGGCTGCGCAAGAAGGGTCTCGCCAAGGCCGCCAAGAAGGCCGGCCGCGTCGCCGCCGAGGGCCTCGTCGCCGTCGAGTCCGCCGGCCGCCACGCCGCCGTGGTCGAGGTGAACTCCGAGACCGACTTCGTCGCCCGCAACGACGCCTTCCAGGCCTTCGCCCGCGAGGCCGCCAAGATCGCGCTCAACACCGACGGCACGCTCGAGGGCCTCCAGGCCGCCCATTTCCCGGGCGCCACCGAGACCGTCTCGGAGAAGCTGCAGGCCCTGATCGCCACGATCGGCGAGAACATGAACCTGCGCCGGGTCACCAAGCTCGAGGTCAAGAAGGGCGTCATCGCCTCCTACGTGCACAACCAGATCTCCGAGGGCCTCGGCAAGATCGGCGTGCTCGTGGCGCTCGAGTCCGAGGGCGACGTCGACGCGCTCTCGGCGCTGGGTCGCCAGATCGCCATGCACATCGCGGCGACCAACCCGGTGGCGCTGGACGCCTCGGGCGTCGACGCCGCCACGGTGGAGCGCGAGTCGAACATCCTGCGCGAGAAGAACGCCGGCAAGCCGGACCACGTGATGGCCAAGATCGTCGAGAGCGGCCTGAAGAGCTACTACAAGGAGGTCACCCTCCTGGAGCAGCCCTTCGTGCACGACGGCTCCAAGACCGTGAGCCAGGTCCTCAAGGAGGCCGGCTCCAAGGTCGGCGGCCCCGTGACCCTGACGGGCTTCGTCCGCTACGCGCTGGGCGACGGCATCGAGAAGGAAGAGGGTCCGGACTTCGCCACCGAGGTCGCCCAGCAGGCCGGCCGCGCCTGACACCGACCGCGAACGCCCGGTTTGCCGGGCCGTCATCGTGAGATCAGCCCCGTCCGGCACGCGCCGGGCGGGGCTTCGCGTTTCCGGAGGCGCCCGATCGATCCGCGCGGGGTCGTGTTGCGCCGCACACCCCGCCGTGCGGCGCCGCGCTAAGGTCCGGGCATGCCTCTGAAGCCCTTCTCCTACCTCATGATCGGCGTGTTCGCCTCCGGCCTCGCCATGACCGTCTTCGGCGCCGTCGGCGTCCTGGCTGGCAGTTGAGAACGGGCGCCGGCGCGGCGGATCGCCGTCACGCCGGCACCGCATCGACCGGGATCCCGCCGTTCCGGACCCGGACCGCGAAGGCGGCGCAGACATCCTCCACGGCCGCGCGCCGTTCGCGCGGCGCAGGCCTTGTACCCACGATCCCCGCCGGATCCGGGCCGGGCCCCTCGACGGCGCTCGGGCGGTTGACGTAGAAGCCTCCCCGCTCACGCGATGCGGGATGGAGCCGGGGGCCCAGATGCCGGAGACGACGCCGTTTCGCCGTATCCTCGTGAAGCTGTCGGGGGAGGCGCTCGCCGCTCCCGACGGCTACTGGTTGCATCCGCCGACGCTGGCGGCGCTCGCCGAGGACATCGCCCGCACGATCGAGTCGGGCGCCGAGATCGCCATCGTGGTGGGCGGCGGCAACATGATCCGCGGGGCGCGGATCTCCGCGGCCGGCTGGATCGACCGGGCGACCGGGGATTCGCTCGGCATGATGGCCACGGTGATGAACTCGCTGGCGATCGAGACGGCGCTCAACGCCGCGGGCGTGCAGGCGCGGACCATGTCGGCGGTTTCGATGCCGACCATCTGCGAGACCTATGCCCGCCAGCCGGCCCTGCACCACCTGGACAAGGGCCAGGTCGTCGTCCTCGCCGGCGGCACCGGCAACCCGTTCTTCACCACCGACACCGCCGCGGTGCTGCGCGCCGCCGAGCTGCGCTGCGACGCGGTCCTCAAGGCGACGCAGGTGGACGGCGTCTACTCGGCGGATCCGAAGAAGGATCCGAGCGCCACGCGCTACGACCGCATCACCCACGACGAGGCGATCGCCCGCGACCTGAAGGTGATGGACACCGCCGCCTTCGCGCTGGCCCGGGAGAGCCGCCTGTCGATCGTGGTCGGCTCGCTCCACCCGCCGAGCTCGATCGCCGCGATCCTGTCGGGCGACGCGCCCTCGACCCTCGTGGCGCCCTGACGCGCGGCACGACCGGGCCGCGACCGTTTGCGGCCCTGAAAAAATTCGTCCATTGAGGCCGCGACTGCCCGCGCCGGGCTCAAGACCACGTCAGACGTCTCGGGACGACCCTCATGGCCACACCGGAATTCGATCTCAACGACATCAAGCGCCGCATGCAGGGCGCTGTGTCCTCGCTCTCGAAGGATCTCGGCTCGCTGCGCACCGGGCGCGCCACGCCGTCGCTCCTCGACCCGATCCAGGTCGACGCCTACGGCTCGATGATGCCGATGGCCCAGGTCGCCACCGTCAGCGTGCCGGAGCCGCGGCTCCTGTCGATCTCGGTCTGGGACCGCAGCATGGTCACGGCCGTCGAGAAGGCGATCCGCGAATCCGACCTCGGCCTCAACCCGCAGACCGAGGGGCAGACCATCCGGCTCCGCATCCCCGAGATGAACGAGCAGCGCCGCAAGGAGATGGTCAAGGTCGCCCACAAGTACACCGAGGAGGCCCGCGTCGCCGTGCGCCACGTGCGCCGGGACGGCCTCGACCATCTCAAGAAGCTCCTGAAGGACAGCGCCATCTCGGAGGATGACGAGAAGCGTCAGGCCACCGACGTGCAGAAGGCGACCGACCAGTACATCGCCGAGATCGACGGCGTGCTGGCGTCCAAGGAGAAGGAGATCATGCAGGTCTGAGGCGAAGGGCAGGACGCGCGTGACCTCCGCCGCCGCACCGGCCGCGCGTCCCTCGGGACGGCGCGAGCTGTGGCTGCGCGTTGCCTCGGGCCTCGTGCTCGGCGCCGGCGTGCTGGCCGCTCTGGTCTATGGCGGCTGGCCCTTCGCGGGGATCTGGCTCGCCGCCGGCATCGTCGGCTTCGCCGAGTGGATGGTGATGAGCCGCACCGAGCCCCGCGAGGTGCTGATCGCGCTGGGCGCGGCGACGCTCGGCGCCCTGCTGCTCTGCCAGCGCGGCGGCGCCCCGACGCCGGCCTGCCTCGCGGTCCTGCTGCTCGGCGCCGCGGCCTGCGCCACGGTGGCGCGGACCGGACGGGGCCGGCTCCGCGCCTTCCTCGGCGTGCTCGGCGCGGCGGCGATCGCGGCGGTGCCGGTGGCCCTGCGCGACGACCCCGCCATCGGCCTGGTCGGGCCGGCCTGGATGTTCGCGGTGGTCTGGTCCACCGACATCGCGGCCTACTTCGCCGGCCGGAAGATCGGCGGCCCCAAGCTGATGCCCCGGGTCTCGCCCAACAAGACGTGGTCGGGCGCACTCGGCGGCCTCGTCGGCGCGGTCGCCGCCGGGACGCTGGTCCCGGTGGTCGCCGACCTCGCCGGGATGACCCTGCCCAGCGCCGCCTCTCTCCCGGTCGTGGCGGGCGTGAGCGCGCTCGCCTCGGTGCTGAGTCAGGCCGGCGACCTGATCGAATCCGGACTGAAGCGCCATTACGGCGTCAAGGATTCGGGCAAGATCATCCCCGGCCATGGCGGCGTCATGGACCGGCTCGACGGATTCTTCGCGGTCGCCGTGCTGGCGGCCGTCTATCTCGCCCTGCGCGGCGGCGGTCTGATCACGTGACGATGAGGGAGTTGAACCCGTGACCCAGGTCGTCACCGTCTTCGGCGCCACCGGCTCGATCGGCCGCTCCACCGCCGACCTCCTGGCGCAGCACGCCGACCGGTTCCGCGTCGGCGCCCTGGTCGGCGGCAAGGATCCCGTCGCCCTGGCCAAGGTCGCCCGCGAGCTCAACGCCTCCTTCGCGGCGCTCGCCGACGAGGCCGCCGGCCCGGCGCTCGCCGAGGCCCTGTCGGGCTCCGGCATCCCGAGCGGGGCGGGGGAGGCGGCCGTCATGGAGGCCGCCGCCCGCGACGCCGACATCGTCGTCGCCGCCGTGAGCGGGGCGGCCGGGCTGAAATCGACCCACGCCGCCCTCCGGCTCGGCCGCAAGGTCGCGCTCGCCAACAAGGAGAGCCTGGTCTGCGCCGGCGACGCCTTCATGCGCGACGCCGCCCGCTACGGCGCCACGATCCTGCCGATGGATTCCGAGCACGACGCGCTGAGCCAGGCGCTGGCCGGCCGGCCGCTCGCCGACGTCCGCACCATGATGATCACGGCCTCGGGCGGCCCGTTCCGGACTTGGACCCGCGAGCGGATCGCCGCCGCCTCCGCGGCCGAGGCCGCCGCCCATCCGACCTGGTCGATGGGCATGAAGATCAACATCGATTCGGCCAGCCTGATGAACAAGGGGCTCGAGCTGATCGAGGCGCACCACCTGTTCGGCATCGAGCCCGAGCGCCTCGACGTGGTCGTGCACCCGCAATCGGTGATCCACGGCCTGGTCTACTGGCTCGACGGGGCGGTGACCGCCGAGCTGGCGCTGCCCGACATGCGCGTGCCGATCTCGCACTGCCTCGGCCTCGGCGACCGGCTGACGATCGAGCGCGGCCGGCCCCTCGACCTCGTGAAGCTCGGCTCGCTGACCTTCGAGGCCGCGGACGAGGCGCGTTTCCCGTGCCTGCGGATCGCCCGCGCGGCCCTGGCCGCCGGAGGCGCGGCGCCCACCGTGATGAACGCCGCCAACGAGATCGCGGTGGCGGCCTTCATCGCCGGCCGGATCGGCTTCTACGGGATCAGCGATCTGGTCGAGCGCGCCTGCACCCACTTCGCCGGCCAGTACCGGGCCGCACCCGCCGACGTCGACGAGGCGCTCGCCATCGACGCCCACGTGCGGATCTGGAGCGCCGAGGCCCTGCCGGAGCTGCGCGCCGCCGGCTGAGCCGTCATTGCGAGCGTAGCGAAGCAACCCAGGGCGGCGCAACATTCTGCGAGCGTGGCGCCGCTGGGTTGCTTCGCTGCGCTCGCAGAGACGTTTCCCGCCTGAGCCGCGCCTCAGCGCGCGGGGCCGTACCCGGCCAGGAACACCCGCACCGCCTCGTCGACCTGATGGCGCATCTCGGCCTCGCCGGCGATGCCGCCCGCCGCGAACAGCAGGCGGGTCAGCAGACCCGCCTGGCAGAGATGCAGGAAGTGCCGGGCCGCGAGCTCGGTGTCGGCGATCGTCAGGCGTCCCGCCTGGACCTGCGCGTCGAGGTAGCGCGAGAGGCGCTCGACGCCGCAGGCCGGACCGGCCTGGTAGTAGACTTGCCCGAAGCGCGGAAACTTCTCGCTCGCGCCGATGACCATGCGGACCAGCGAGACGTGCGCCGGCCGGCACATCTCGGTCAGGAAGCTGCTTCCGAGCCGGGTCAGGACGCCCGGCACGTCGGGATCGTCCGCGTCCAGGGTGAACAGGGCCTCGGCGAGGCTGGCCTTCTCCTGGATGGTCAGCGCCTCGAACAGGTCTTCCTTGTTCTCGAAGTAGACGTAGAGCGTGCCCTTCGAGACCCCGGCCGCCCGTGCGATTTCGCCCATGCTGGCGCCGTCGAACCCCGCCGCCAGGAACACCGTCCGCGCGCCCTCGAGGATCTGCTGCCGCTTGTCGCCCTCGTGCTGGGCCTGACCCCGCTCCAACGCCGCACCCTGAGCCATGATCCCGCTCCGCACCGTGACACCGTCACGCTTGACCGAACCGTTCGGTCAAAATAACCTGCGGCTTCTTCGGGGGCGCGTCAAGCCGTGCCTCGTTATTGACCGAACGGTTCGGTCATTGATGTCGAGGCGCTGATATGTCCCTCCGCGAGGACGCCGATCGGCCGAATTCCGGTCTCGATGCCGCTATTGAGGCCCGAATCGAGGCCGGGGACGAGGCGCGCGCCGAGCGCACGGCGCCGGCCGCGCCGGCCCCCGCCGCGGCGTCCCTGCCGACACCCGTGCCGGTCGAGGCGCCGCCCGCCCGCAAGCGCTCCGTGAAGCGGCTCGTCCTGCTCGGACTGCTGACGGCCTCCCTGGGCGGCGGCGCGTATCAGGGATGGCAGTGGTGGACCGTCGGGCGGTTCTTCGTCTCGACCGACGACGCCTACGTCCAGGCCGACATCTCGGTCCTGGCGGCCAAGATCCCGGGCTATCTCCAGTCGGTCCCGGTCGTGAACGGCCTCGCGGTGAAGAAGGGCGACGTCATCGCCAAGCTCGACGACGGCGACTACCGCCTCGCGCTGCAGGCGGCGCAGGACAAGCTCGCCACCCAGGAGAGCACGATCGCGCGGATCGGCCGGCAGGCCGAGGCGGCGCAGGCCCAGGTCGCCCAGGCCGCCGCGCAGCTCGACGCGACCCGCGCCGACGCCGTCCGCGCCCAGGCCGACTTCGCCCGGTCGACGCAGATGCAGGCGGATTACGTCGCCAAGTCGCGCATCGACCAGACCCGCGCCGACCGCGACCGCACCGAGGCCTCCGTGAAGGCCATGGAGGCCGGCCTCCTCGCGGCCCGCGCCAACGTGGACGTGCTCCAGGCGCAGAAGCGCGAGGCGGAGAGCCTCGCGGCGGAGCTCCGCACCGCCGTCGACCGGGCCCGGCGCGACCTCGACTTCACGGCGATCCGCGCGCCCTTCGACGGGGTGGTCGGCAACAAGGCCGTCGAGGCCGGCGCCTATGTCGGGCCCGGCACGCGGATCGCCGCCCTGGTCCCGCTCCAGAGCGTCCGGATCGACGCGAACTTCAAGGAGACCCAGGTCGAGCGCATGCGTCCCGGCCAGCCGGTGACCGTGACGGTCGACGCCTATCCGGACCGCGAGATCCACGCCGTGGTGGAATCGTTCTCGCCGGCCTCCGGCTCGGTGTTCAGCCTGCTGCCGCCCGACAACGCCACCGGCAACTTCACCAAGATCGTCCAGCGCCTGCCCGTGCGGGTGCGCGTGCCCGAGGAGGTCGCCCGCGAGGGCCTGCTGCGGCCGGGCCTGTCGGCGGTGGTCCGGGTCGATACCCGCACCGGCGCGGACCGCTCCGTCCTCGACCGCGCCTCCGCGCCGCGGCCGGTCAGCACCGCCAGCCGCTGAGACCGGCGATGGCCGCCAGTGCCGCCCTCGCGCCCGGCGCGCCGATCCGCGCCGCCGAGCCGCCCCTCGACCGCCGCCGCATGGTGGCGTTCGTCTGCATGGTCTTCGGCATGTTCATGGCGATCCTGGACATCCAGATCGTCTCGGCCTCCCTGAACGAGATCCAGGCCGGCCTCTCGGCCTCCGGCGACGAGATCCCCTGGGTCCAGACCAGCTACCTGATCGCCGAGGTCATCTCGATCCCGCTCTCCGGCACCCTGTCGCGGGTGCTCTCGACGCGCTGGATGTTCGCCATCTCGGCGGGCGGCTTCACCCTGATGAGCCTGATGTGCGCCACCTCCTCGTCGATCGGCGAGATGATCGTCTGGCGGGCGCTCCAGGGCTTCATCGGCGGCGGCATGATCCCGACCGTCTTCGCCGCGGCCTTCACGATCTTCCCGCCCTCGAAGCGGACCATCGTCTCGCCGATGATCGGCCTCGTGGCGACGCTGGCGCCGACGATCGGGCCGACGGTGGGCGGCTACCTGACCGACTTGATGTCCTGGCACTGGCTGTTCCTGATCAACGTCGTGCCGGGCATCTTCGTGACGGTCTCGACCTGGATCCTAGTCGATTTCGACGAGCCCAATTACGGCCTGATCCGGTCGTTCGACTGGGCCGGACTCGCCTTCATGGCCGGCTTCCTCGGCTGCCTCGAATACGTGCTGGAGGAGGGGCCCAACCACGACTGGCTGCAGGACGAGGCGGTCTTCGCCTGCGCGGTCGTCTGCGGGACGTCGGCGCTGCTGTTCTTCTGGCGGGTGTTCACGGCGAAGCAGCCGATCGTCGATCTCAGGGCCTTCTCGGACCGGAACTTCGCCAGCGGCTGCGTGGCGAGCTTCGTGCTGGGCATCGGCCTCTACGGGCTGACCTACATCTACCCGGTCTACCTCGCCCGGGTGCGCGGCTACTCGGCGCTGATGATCGGCGAGACGATGTTCGTCTCCGGCCTGTGCATGTTCGCCACCGCGCCGATCGCCGGCCGGCTCTCGGGCAAGGTCGATCCCCGGATCATGATGGGGATCGGCTTCGTCGGCTTCGCCTGCGGCACGTGGATCGTCACCGGGCTCACCAAGGACTGGGACTTCTACGAGCTGCTCGTGCCGCAGATCCTGCGCGGCTGCTCGCTGATGCTGTGCATGATCCCGATCAACAACATCGCGCTGGGCACGCTGCCGCCGGCGCGGATGAAGAACGCGTCGGGGCTGTTCAACCTGACCCGCAACCTCGGCGGCGCGGTCGGGCTCGCGCTGATCAACACGATCCTCAACGACCGCTGGGACCTGCACCTCGCCCGGCTGCACGAGCGCTTCACCTGGGCGAACACGGCCGCGCTGGAGCGGCTCGACGCGATGCAGCGCGGCTTCGACGCCTACGGCAGCGCCGCCTCCGACATGGCGCTGAAGGCGATGACCAACACGGTGCGGATCCAGGGGCTCGTCATGGCCTTCGAGGACGTGTTCCTGTCCCTCACCGTCCTGTTCCTCGCGATGGCCTGCGCGGTCCCCATGATCCGGCGGCCGAATGCCGGCGCGGGCGGGGGCGGCGGCCACTGACGGGCGGTCCCCGACGGGCGGGACCGACCCCGCGCGATCGGCCGGTGCGGAATCGGACGGCGCGTGCGACCTTCCGCGGCCGGGCCGCAGGATTGCGTTGGCGGTCGGCACCGCCGATCTGCTAGACAGGGCGGATGGCCGGCCCGAGAAGCCGGCGCCGAGACGGCCAGGATACGGCTTATGGACTTCCTCAACGCGATGGGCGGAACCGCCGGCGGTTTCTTCGGCGCCGTGATCCCGTTCCTGTTCGTGCTCACCGTCGTGGTGTTCGTACACGAGATGGGCCACTTCCTGGTCGGGCGCTGGTGCGGGGTCGGCGTGCACGCCTTCTCGCTCGGCTTCGGTCCCGAGCTGTTCGGGTTCAACGACCGGCGCGGCACCCGCTGGAAGGTCTGCGCGATCCCGCTCGGCGGCTACGTGAAGTTCCACGGCGACGTGAACGGCGCCAGCATGCCCGATCCCGAAGCGGTCGCCCGGATGAGCCCGCACGAGCGGGCGATCAGCTTCCCGACCCAGCCCGTGTCCAAGCGCGCCGCGATCGTCGCCGCGGGCCCGGTGGCCAACTTCATCCTGGCGATCCTGCTCTTCGCGGGCGCCATCTGGCTCGGCGGCCGCTACGAGCTGCCCGCCCGGGTCTCGTCGGTGGAGCCGAACAGCGTCGCCGCCCAGGCCGGCTTCCAGCCCGGCGACGTGATCACCGCGATCGACGGCGAGAAGATCGGCGACTTCAACGCCATGTACCGCACGGTGACCGGCAGCGCCGGGACGCCGCTGACCTTCACGGTGGAGCGCAACGACCAGCCCATCACCATCCAGGCGACGCCGGCCACCTTCGAGGAGAAGACGCCGTTCGGCCGCCACCGGATCGGCCGGCTCGGCATCCGCTCGCCCGCGGGCTCCGAGGCGCGACTGGTGCAGTACGGGGCGCTCGACTCGCTCAATCTCGGCGTGAAGGAGACCTACTTCGTCGTCGAGCGCACCTTCTCGTATCTCGGCAAGCTCGTGACCGGGCGGGAATCCGCCGACCAGCTCTCGGGTCCGATCGGCATCGCCCGCGTCTCCGGCGAGGTCGCCAAGACCGGCGGCGTCGGCGGCCTGGTCGGGCTGATCGCCCTGCTCTCCGTCTCGATCGGCTTGCTCAACCTGTTCCCGGTGCCACTGCTCGATGGCGGCCACCTGCTGTTCTACGCCTTCGAGGTGGTGCGCGGCCGCCCGCTGAGCGAGCGGGCCCAGGAGATCGGCTTCCGCATCGGCCTCGCCCTCGTGCTGATGCTGATGCTGTTCGCCGCCTGGAACGACATCCTCAACCTCGGCGCCTCCTGGCGGAACACCTGATCCGGGGCCGGCGGGGATCCGAGGATCGCCGCCGGATCTCCACCGGAAACACTGCCCCAATCCCGCCGCGATCTCGCCCGGACACCGCCCGGATGACGCCCCGCCGAAGCGTCGAAACGGGGTTAACGGGACGTTCACGCGACCGTGAGCGGCGCGAAAAAGGGCCGGTCGCTCAGGCGTTTACGGCGCGTTCACCATGATCCGCGGTTTGCCCGTAAGCTGACCGCACCGTTAAGTGGCGCGAAGGCCACGACCCCCCAAAATCCCCTGACGATGGCCTCCCGCGCGTTTGCTTGGCAGGGGAATCCCGCTAAGAGCTACGCTTGGACCGAAGCCACGCTTGGACCAGGTGACGGGACGGCCGATCAACGGTCGCCCGTGACGGGCTAACCCCCGCGACCAGAACAGAAACGGGCGATTGCATGATGTCGTTGACGGGGAAGCCCCGACGTAAGTCGGTGCGGAAAACCATCGTCCTAGTCACTGCCGGTCTGGGTGTCGTCCTGAGCGGGGCTGCCCAGGCGCAGCAGATCGTCGTCCAGGGCAACCAGCGCGTCGATGCCGACACGATCCGGTCCTACGTGACCGGGACGGCGTCCGGCTCCGCCGAGGAGGCCCGCCGCAACCTGCTCGCGAGCGGGATGTTCTCCGACGTGAAGGTCGCCCAGTCGGGTGGCCGCACGGTGGTGACCGTCCGCGAGAACAACCTGATCAACCGCGTGGTCTTCGAGGGCAACAAGAAGATCGAGAAGGCCACCCTGGAAGGGGTGGTCGAGGCCAAGTCGCGCGGGCCCTACAGCGAGGCGATCATCAACGCCGACCTCGCGCGCATCCGCGACGTCTACAAGCGCTTCGGCCGCGGCACCGCCAAGGTGACCTACCGGACCGTCGACCTGCCCAACGGCCGCGTCGACGTGATCTACCAGATCGACGAGGGCGACAAGACCGGTATCCTCTCGATCAACTTCGTCGGCAACAACGCCTACTCGGAGCGGACGCTGAAGGGGCTGATGAGCTCCTCGGAGATGAACTTCCTGTCGTTCATCAAGACCTCCGACGTCTACGATCCCGACCGCATCACCAACGACCTCGACCAAGTCCGCCGCTACTACCTGAAGAACGGCTACGCCGACTTCCAGGTGGTCAGCGCCGACGCGCGCTACGTCGAGGGCGACAAGTCCGGCTACGTCATCACCATCACGGTGAGCGAGGGCGAGCAGTATCGGGTCGGCGCCGTCCAGGTGGATTCCCGCCTGCCGGGCCTCGACACCGCGAAGCTCGACAGCGACATCGCCACCTCCGTGGGCGACGTCTACAACGCCGACGACGTCGAGAAGACGCTCAACAACGTCACCCGCCAGGTCAACCGCGCCGGCTACCCGTTCGCGCAGGTCCGCCCGACCGGCCAGCGCGACCCGGCGAGCCACCAAGTCTCCCTGGGCTTCGTGGTCGAGGACGGCCCGCACGTCTACGTCGAGCGCATCAACATCCGCGGCAACACCCGCACCCGCGACTACGTCATCCGCCGCGAGCTCGATATCGCGGAGGGCGATGCCTACAACCGCGTGCTGACCGACCGCGCCGAGCGGCGCCTGAACGGCCTAGGCTTCTTCAAGAAGGTCCGCTTCTCGAACGAGCCGGGCTCGGCCCCGGACCGGGTGGTCATCAACATCGATGTCGAGGATCAGCCCACGGGCTCGTTCTCGGTGGCGGGCGGCTACTCCACCCAGGACGGCATCATCGGCGAGGTCTCGGTCTCCGAGTCGAACTTCCTCGGTCGTGGCCAGTACGTCCGGCTCGCCGGTACGGGCGGCCAGTATTCGCGCGGCGTCGACTTCTCGTTCACCGAGCCGTACTTCCTCGGCTACCGCCTCGCGGCGGGCTTCGATGCCTTCTACAAGTACTCCGACCTGACCCGGTACTCGCGCTACGAGACCACGGTGTACGGCGGTCAGCTGCGCCTCGGCCTGCCGATCACCGAGGAGTTCGGCATCACGCTGCGCTACTCGCTGTACAACACCGAGCTGAAGGTGCCGAACACCCTCAAGCGGCCGTACAACGACTGCTCGATCCCGATCCCCGGCTACACCGCCACCTACGCGGCGGGCACGATCGACCCGAACACCGGCCGCAACATCGGCGGCCAGTCGATCTACCCGAACTGCGCGTATGACGGCGAGGCCTCGATCGCCATCAAGGGCTCGCAGGGCAACACGCTGACCTCGCTGGCCGGCCTGACGCTCGCCTACTCGACCCTCGACGTGATCGGCGCGCCCCGCAACGGTCTCTACGCCGAGCTGAAGCCCGACGTCGCGGGCCTGGGCGGCGACTCCAAGTTCTTCCGCGTGACCGCCGACGCGCGGTACTACAAGGAGATCTTCGAGGACGTGGTCGGCTTCATCCGCTTCCAGGGCGGCCACATCTCGTCGCTCAACAACGACCCGCTGCGGGTGACCGACCAGTTCTTCCTCGGCCCGTCGCTGGTCCGCGGCTTCGCGCCGAACGGCATCGGTCCGCGCGACGTCGGCATCGCCGACGCCCGCTCGAACGCCATCGGCGGCTCGACCTACGTCGGCGGCACCCTCGAAGTGCAGTTCCCGCTGCCCCTCGTTCCGCGGGATCTGGGCCTGAAAGGCGCGCTCTTCGCCGATGCCGGCACGCTGTTCGGCTATCACGGCCAGCGGAACTTCAACGTGAACGGCGACGCCTTCATCAACGGCATTTCGCCGACGACCGGGAAGTGCAACTTCAACGCCTTCACGATCGGCGTGGAGCCGGAATGCGTGAACGTCCGCGACACGGCGGCGATCCGCTCCTCGATCGGCGCGTCCATCCTGTGGAACTCGCCGCTCGGCCCGATCCGGTTCGACTACGCCTACGCTCTGTCCAAGGACGAGGGTCAGAAGGTGTTCGTCCCGATCCTCGGCAAGTTCGGCCATATCGGCGCGGATCAGGTCCAGGCCTTCCGCTTCTCCGGCGGCTCGCGCTTCTGATAAAAAACACGCGCGCCGGCCGGATTCTCCCGGCCGGCGCGTTGTCGGACATGACAGATCCCGTCTTCTTCACCGCCGCCACCGGCCTCACCCTGGCCGAGATCGCGGCCGCCGCCGGCCTCGGCCTCCCCGAGGGAGCGGATCCGGATCGCCGGTTCAGCGGCGCGGCCTCCCTGGAGAGTGCCGGTCCAGACCACCTCGCCTACATGGACAATGCCCGCTACGGCGACGCCCTCGCGGCGACGCGTGCGGGCGTGTGCCTCATCTCGCCCCGCTTCGCGGCGCGCTGCCCCGCCGGAACCGTCGCCCTCGTCAGCCGCGATCCCTACCGCGCCTACGCGGCCCTGCTCGGCCGCCTGCACCCGGACGCGTTGCGTCCCGGTTCCCAGTTCGCGGTCCGCGGCGTCGCCTCCGGCGCCCACGTCCATCCCGAGGCCCGGCTCGAGGACGGGGTCACGGTCGATCCCGGCGCGGTGATCGGGCCGGGAGCCGAGATCGGCGCCGGCACGGTGATCGGGCCGAACGCCGTCATCGGGCCGGGGGTCCGGATCGGGCGCGACTGCGCGATCGGCGCGGGCACGACCCTCAGCCACGCCCTCCTCGGCAACCGGGTGATCCTGCATCCGGGGGCCCGGCTCGGACAGGACGGGTTCGGCTTCGCCATGGGCGCCACCCACCTCAAGGTGCCGCAAGTCGGGCGGGTCATCGTGCAGGACGACGTCGAGATCGGTGCCAACACCACGGTCGACCGGGGCGCCTCGCGCGACACGGTGATCGGGGAGGGCACCAAGATCGACAACCTCGTGCAGATCGCCCACAACGTCGTGATCGGGCGCCACTGCGTCATCGTGTCGGGGGTCGGCATCTCGGGCTCGACCACGCTGGAGGATTACGTCGTCCTCGGCGGGCAGGTCGGCGTCGTCGGCCACCTGCGCATCGGTCGCGGCGCGCAGATCGCCGGCTCGTCCAACGTCAACCGCGACGTGCCGCCGGGCAGCCGCTGGGGCGGGACGCCCGCCAAGCCGGTGCGGGCTTGGTTCCGCGAGCTGACGACGCTCGCGCGGCTCGCGGAACGCTCGGGCAAGGAGCCCGCCGGAGACGACGCCTGACCGGGAAGGCCTTGCGCTTCCGGCGATTTCTTCCGAATAGGGCGGTCGGCGCCCCGGTGGCGGCCGGATTGCGGGCCGCCGATGGCGGCAAGTCGAGGTGCGGATTTCGATGAGTGAGGCGGCGCGCGAGACCGGCAGCGAGCTGGGCATAGCCGATATCCAGACGCTGCTGGAGCTGCTGCCGCACCGCTACCCGTTCCTGATGGTCGACCGCATCGTCGAGATCGACCGGGACGAATCCTGCGTCGGCATCAAGAACGTCACGGCCAACGAGCCGCAGTTCATGGGCCACTTCCCCGACATGCCGGTCTTCCCGGGCGTGCTCCTGATCGAGGGTATGGCGCAGACGGCGGGGGCGATCTGCTGCCGCCACATCCGGGCGGACGGGCGGAACACCAAGCAGGTGTTCTTCATGACCATCGACAAGTGCAAGTTCCGCAAGCCCGTCACCCCCGGCGACCAAGTGCGCTTCCATATGACGAAGCTGAACCAGCGCCGGACCATGTGGTGGTTCCGCGGCGAGGCCCGGGTCGACGGCACGCTGGTCGCGGAGGCCGAGATCAGTGCCATGCTGGTGACGGAGTGACCGCCCCCGTCATCCACCCGAGCGCGGTGATCGAGACCGGCGCCCGCATCAGCGACGGGGCGCGGATCGGCCCCTTCTGCCATGTCGGGCCCGAGGTCGTGCTCGGCGCGGACTGCGAACTCATCAGCCACGTGGTCCTGGCGGGCCGCACCGCGATCGGCCCCCGCACCCGGATCTTCCCCTTCGCGTCCATCGGCCACCAGCCGCAGGACCTGAAATACCGGGGCGAGGCCTCGACCCTGACGATCGGCGCCGACTGCCTGATCCGCGAGGGCGTCACCATGAACCCGGGCACCAGCGGCGGCGGCCTGGAGACCGTGGTCGGCGACCACTGCACCTTCCTGGCCAACTCGCATGTCGGCCACGATTGCCGGGTCGGCGCCCACGTGATCTTCTCCAACAACGTCATGCTGGCGGGCCATTGCAGCGTCGGCGACTACGCGATCCTGGGCGGCGGCGCCGCCGTGATCCAGTTCGCGCGGGTCGGCGCGCACGCCTTCGTGGGCGGCCTGTCGGGCCTGGAGAACGACTGCATCCCCTACGGCATGGTGCTCGGCAACCGGGCCTACCTGTCGGGGCTCAACATCATCGGGCTGCAGCGCCGCGGCTTCGCCCGCGAGGACATCCACGCGCTGCGGCGCGCCTACCGCCTGCTCTTCGCCCCCGAGGGCACGCTGATGGAGCGGGTGGAGGACGTGGCCGCGACCTTCGAGTCCCACGCGGCGGTCGCCGAGATCCTCGACTTCATCCGCCTCGGCGGCAAGCGCTCGATCTGCACGCCGCGCGAGGTCCCGACCCCGATCAGCGCCGCCTGAGCGGCCGGGCCGTGACCGAGGCCGATCCCGCCCCCGAGGGGGCCCTGGTCCTGATCGCGGGGGCGGGGCGCCTGCCGGAGCTCGTCGCCGAGTCGCTCCGCCGGGCGCGCCGGCCCTTCCGGGTGATCGCGCTGCGCGGCTTCACCGGCCCGGCCCTGCGCGCCGGCGCCGACGCCACGGTCGACCTCCTCGATCTCGCGGCCACCCTGAAGCTGCTGCGGCTCTGGGGGCCGGCGACCGTGGTGCCGGCGGGCGGCGTCTCCCGCCCGAGCCCGGCCGCGATCCTCAACGCGGGCGCCGCCCTGCGCAACCGCGAGGCCCTGCTGGCGATCGCCGGCGGCGGGGACGACCGCCTGCTGCGGGCGGCGGTCACGCTGGTCGAGGAGGCGGGCCACCGGGTCGTCGGCGTCCACGAGGCCGCGCCGGACCTGCTCTGCCCGGACGGCCCGCTCGGGCGCCGGGCCCCGGACGCGGAGGCGGCCGCCTCGATCCGCACCGGGCGCGGCGTCCTCGACGCCCTCTCGCCCTACGATCTGGGGCAGGCGGTCGTCCTGGCCGGCGACCGGATCCTCGCCGTGGAGGGGCCGGAGGGCACGGACCGCATGCTGGCCCGGGCCCGGGCCCTGGGGCGGCGCCCCTTCGGGTTCGGCCGGGCGATGCCCGCGACCGTGCTGGTGAAGGCCCCGAAGGTCGGCCAGGACCGCCGCATCGATCTCCCGGCCGTCGGCGCCCGCACCGTGCGCAACGCGGCCCGGGCGGGCTGCGCCGGGCTCGCCCTGGAGGCCGGCGGGACCCTGGTCATCGACCGGGCGGCGACGGCCGCGGAGGCCGACCGCCTCGGCCTGTTCGTGGTCGGGTACGGGGGCGCGCCGTGACCGGCCGGCCCCGCACGATCTGGCTCGTGGCCGGCGAGGATTCCGGCGACCAGCTCGGCGCCAAGCTGATGCGCGCCCTGCGCGAGGCCGCGCCCGACACCGTCTTCGGCGGCGTCGGCGGCGAGGCCATGGCGGAGGCGGGGTTCGCGTCCCTGTTCCCCCTCGATGACGTGGCGGTGATGGGCTACCTGCCGGTCCTCGCCCGCGCGCGGACCCTGCTCCGCCGCATCCGCGAGACCGTCGAGGCGACGATCCGCGCGCGGCCCGACGTGCTGGTGATCATCGACAGCCCGGGCTTCACCCACGCGGTGGCGCGGCGCGTGCGCAGGGCGGCCCCCGGCATCCCGATCATCGACTACGTGTCCCCGAGCGTGTGGGCGTGGCGGCCGTGGCGGGCGAAGGGCATGCGGCCGTTCATCGACCACGTGCTGGCCCTGCTCCCCTTCGAGCCCGACGCGCATCTGCGGCTCGGCGGTCCCCCCTGCACCTATGTCGGGCATCCGCTGATCGAGCGCCTCCCGGAACTGCGGCCCGGCGCGGCCGAGCGGGGGCGGCGCGAGGCCGTTCCCTACAGCCTCGTGGTCCTGCCGGGCTCCCGCCGGTCCGAGATCGAGCGGCTGATGCCGGTCTTCGGTGCGGCGCTGGCCCGCGTCGCCGAGGGCCTGGCGGTCGAGGCGGTGCTGCCCGCCGTGACCCGGCACAGGGCCCTGATCGAGCGGCTGTCGGCCGGGTGGCCGGTGCCGGTCCGCATCGTCACCGGCGAGGCGCCGAAATACGCGGCCTTCCGGGAGGCCCGGGCGGCGCTCGCCGCCTCCGGCACGGTCACGCTGGAGCTGGCGCTCGCGGGCGTCCCGATGGTCGTCGCCTACAAGGTCTCGCGGGCGGAGGAGTTCATCGCCCGCCGGCTGATCCAGGTCCCGAGCATCGTGCTGCCGAACCTGATCCTCGCCGAGAACGCGATGCCGGAATTCGTCCAGGCCGACTGCACCCCGGAGCGCCTCGCCGGCGCCCTGCGGCCGCTCCTGGCCGGCGGTGCCGAGCGCGACGTCCAGCTCGCCGCCCTCGGCCGCATCGACGGGCGGATGCGGCTCGCCGCGGCGGACACGCCGAGCCGGGCCGCGGCGCGGATCGTCCTGCGCGCGGCCGAGGGGCAGGGAGCGGATCCGGCGGCGTGACGGCGCCGCTCAGCCGGCGCGGCGGCCGCAGCGGATATAGGTCGAGGTCCCGCGGCTGCTCGACCAGGTCAGGTGCTCGCCATCCACCTGCAGGCGGACCTGCGACGACCAGTGGCGGCCGCGATCGCTGCACTCGGCGGCCGTGACCCAGGCGCCGCCGCTTCGCCGCACGTCGTGGAACAGGCACAGCGTGCGGCCCGCGCGGGCGCGGTCCTGCGTGATCGTGGCCGGGATGTAGCCGCGGCGGCGCGAGCGCGCTCCGCAGGCCTCGGGCGTCGGGCCCCAGACACCGACATACTCGGCGGCGGGCACGGCGGCGGCCGGAGCGGCGCCCGGGGCGGGGCGGGCATTCGCCGTGGTCGCGGGCGGCGCCGCGGCACTCTGCGGGGCCGCCGGCGCCGGCGAGGCCGCCATGGCGGTCTGGCCGGGCGGCTCGGCCGGGGCGGTGAGCGGGTCGGGCTCGTCGAGCATCACGACGCGGCGCGCGGGGCGCGGCGCGGCGGACCTCGCCGCGGACGGGCTCGCTTCCGGCGGGGACGGGCGGAACGGCAGGTCCTCGGTGAGGTAGGCGGCGCTGTAGGCGAAGAGGCCCACCCAGCCGAGGACGAGGAGGGTCGGCAAGGCGAAGCGACGCCAGGAGCCGGAACGCGCCCCGTCGCCCGGATCCGCCAGAACGACCGCCCCCATGGTCTGCCCCCCTCTCGTCCGCTCAGCGGCCGAAGATGCCCTTCAGGAACTGCGCCGTGCGGTTGCGCTTGCGCTTGCGCTCCAGCTCCGACGCGTCCCTGAGCCACGCCACCTGGACCACGCGCCGCTCGCCCTCGAAGGGCTCGTGGCCGTGCCAGGAATTGTCCGCCCGCAGGAACGCGAACATCGTGCCCATGGTCGGCGGGACCTCCACCGCGAAGGGCTCGTAGTTGCGGCCGTCGTAGAGCACCCGCAGGCGGCCGGCCGCCGGGGCGTCCCAGGCGTCGTTCATGTAGACGAGCAGGGTGAGCACCTTCGACGGGCCGTCGGTGTGGATCGAGCCGTATTTCAGCTGGCTGCGGCGCATGATGGTCGTCAGGCGCGGGCAGGAGACGAGGTCGATGCCGAACTTCTCGCCGAGGATCTTCGAGAAGGCGTCGCTCTCCAGCTCGTCGATCAGCGCCTTGAACCGGCCCTTCAGGGTGATCTCGTCGACCGTGAGGTAGCCGGGCTTGGCGATGTCCGGGAAGTCGCGCCGGATGTCGTCGATCGCGTCGGGATTCAGGACGTTGCTGCCGAGCGTGTAGGCGTAGGGCTCGCGGGAGACGGGCGCGGCGCGCACGGCGGAGATGTCGAGGATCGAGAGAGCGGACATCGCTGGGTCCCTTGGCTCCGGCGCCGGTCGGCCGGCACGCGGGGCGCCGGAGACGCGTGCCGGGGGGCCGGTCCAGCCGTCGTGCCGGGGCCGCCCGCGCAGGCGTCCACGACCACAAATCTACTGCTGCTTCCGGCGATCCCGGAATCTCCTAATCCGCCGATTGCGGCGGTCCGACGGCGAAAGCGGCCCGGTGGCGCATTCCGGTGACAGTCTCGGGCGGCCCGCTTGTGCAGGATGGCGCCAGACCCGCGGGCTTTCTTCCCGGGTGTGTACCGGAACCCGTAACCGATGAGGCCGTTGGCCCTCGCTCTGCTGTTCGCCCACCTCGCCGCCGTCGCGGCCGGGGTCGAGGCCCGTGCGCAGTCGCGGCCGCCGCGCGGCTCGATGACGGCCCGCATGACCTGCTCCGAGGCGATGGCCCTGGTGAAGAACGAGGGCGACGTGATCATCGCCGCCGGGGCGGCGCCGGAGCGGTTCGTCAGCAATCCCGGCCAGTGCAGCGGCGCGGAGATCGCCGAGCTGCGCTTCGCCCCGACGCGCGACAACCCGCAATGCCCGATCGGCTACCATTGCCGCGAGCCCGGCTTCGAGGAGTGGAACTGGTAGCCGCGGTGCCCGCGTAAATCGCCGCACCGCCGGAACGTGACCAAAGTTTCACGCGACAGCGCGGGCCGAGTGCCACTATCTGGCCATCTGCCGGGGCCAAGGCCGCCGGCGGCGCCCCGGGCGGGCGCGCACGGATGGGGGATCGACGGTGGCAGCACTCAGGACCGGACTGGGCATCCAGGCCGTGCTCACGGCCCTGGCCGCGCTGATCCTGCTGGCGTTTCCCGGAATCCCGAGCCCGCCGCTCTACGTCTCCCTCGCCGGCTTCGCCATGGCGGGCATCCTGATCGCCGCGAACGGCATCTCGGCCTACCTGAAGGTCTTCGTCTCGGTCTACGGCGTCGGCTACCTGCTGCTCGCCGGATCGAAGACGATCGCCGCCATGGGACTGCTGCCGCCGGTGATCGCCGCGCTGCTCCCGCCGGCCTTCGCCGCCACCGGCGCGGTGGTCTTCGCCGCCATCGTGCTCGGCATCTCGCATCTCGAGCCGATCCGCGCGATCACCAACATCGCCGACCCGTACTTCGCCAATCGCGACAAGCCGACCAAGGAGATCGGCCTGTTCCGCTGGTTCGGCACCACCGAGGGCCGGATCGGCCGCAACCTCGTGGCGCTGTCGATCTTCGTGAACTTCGCCGACGTGGCGCTGACGCTGCGGTTCAACTTCTTCTACCGCGACATCTACAACTCGCTCCAGGAATACGACGCGAACGCGTTCTGGTACCAGCTGCTCTGGGTGTTCGTGCCGCTGGCCACGCTGAACATCGCCATCGGCATGTTCGACCTGTTCGTCGATTCCTCGCTGCTCATCCGCTGGCGCACGTGGCTGACCCACAGCCTGTACGAGCGCTGGCTCGGCAACGGCACGCATTACCGGATCCCGTTCACCGACGAGGAAGCGGACAACCCGGACCAGCGCATCCAGGCCGACGTCAACAGCTTCATCGTGCAGACCACGACGCTGTCGATCCGGCTCCTCAGCCAGGCCGCGCAGCTCGTGTCGTTCATCGTGATCCTCTGGACCCTGTCGCGCGACTTCGTCGTGCCGTTCACCGACACGGTGATCCCGGGCTTCCTGGTCTGGCTGGTGATCGCCTACGCGGTGGTCGGCACGTGGCTCACCCACCTGATCGGCCGGCCGCTCATCGGGCTGGACTTCCGGCAGGAGCAGGTCGAGGCGAATTTCCGCTTCGCGCTGGCCCGGAACCGCATCTACTCCGAGCAGATCGCCCTGCTGCGCGGCGAGCGGGCGGAAGCCTCGCGGCTCTCGAGCCTGTTCCACAGCGTGATCGACAACTACGTCGGGATCATCTTCCGCCGCATCAAGCTGATCGCCTTCACGTTCAGCTACCGGCAGGCGAGCGTCATCTTCCCGATGGTGCTGGCGGCCCCGTCCTTCTTCGCCAAGAAGATCACGCTGGGCGCGCTCCAGCAGACGTCCCAGGCGTTCAGCCAGGTGCAGAGCTCGCTGTCGTTCTTCGTGGACTCGTACACGACGCTGGCCGCCTACAAGGCCAATACCATCCGTCTCGGCTCGTTCCGAAGGGCCATGACGAAGGCCGAGGCGCTGGAGGCGGCGGGCTACGGCCTCGTCCAGGGGAACGAGAGCACCGGCGACGTCACCGCGCGCGGCCTCGTCCTCGCCCTGCCGAACGGGAAGCCGATCGTCACCGCCGACGCGCTAACCCTGCCGCGCGGCGGCGCGACCCTGGTCACGGGTCCCTCCGGCTCCGGCAAGTCGACCCTGTTCCGGGCGATCGCGGGGATCTGGCCGTTCGGCAAGGGCCGGGTCGACGTGCCCGCCGGGCAGTCGGCCCTGCTGCTGCCGCAGCGGCCCTACATTCCGCAGGGGACCCTGCGCGGCGCCGTTGTCTACCCGAACACCACCGACCAGTTCTCGGACGCGGCGATCCGGGACGCCCTGACGGCCGCGCAGCTCCCCCACCTCGTCGACCATCTCGACGAGAGCGACACCTGGGAGCGGCGGCTGTCGGGTGGCGAGCAGCAGCGGCTCGCCATCGCCCGCGCGCTGCTGGCCAAGCCCGAATGGCTGTTCCTCGACGAGGCGACGGCCTCCCTCGACGAGCCCTCCGAGGCCGCCCTCTACCGGATGCTGCGCGAGCAGCTCCCCGGCACGACGATCGTGTCGATCGGCCACCGCTCGACGCTGGACGCCTTCCACGACCGGCGCATCGCGCTCGAGCCGGAAAGCGGTGTCTTCGTCCCGCGGGTGCAGAGGCAGCCGCTGCCGGCGGAGTGAGGGGCTGCAACAGCTCCCACCTCTCTGCGGGCGGGGCCGCGCCCTCTCCGTCATCACGAGCGCAGCGAAGTGACCCAGGGTCGCGCGACATCCTGGAGATGTGGCGCGACCCTGGATTGCTTCGCTCCGCTCGCAAGGACGTCGGTCGTGAGGCTTACGCCTTGCGCAACCCCGCGGCGGCCCGGGCCGCCCGCTCGATCGCCGCCGGATCCGGCGTGCCGGGCTTCACCACCCAGCTGCCGCCGACGCAGAGCACGGACGGGATCGACAGCCAGTCCGGGGCGCTCAGCTCGGTGATCCCGCCCGTCGGGCAGAACCGCACCGCGCCGAACACCGCCGCGTGCGCCTTCAGCGCCTTGATCCCGCCCGCGGCCTCCGCCGGGAAGAACTTGAACCGGTCGAGCCCGTGGTCGAGGCCGCGCATGATGTCGGCCGCCGTCGCGACGCCGGGCAGGTAGGGCACGCCGTTGGCCTTGGCGGCGTCGGTCAGCGGCTCGGTGAGGCCCGGCGAGACGATGAACTCGGCCCCCGCCGCCAGGGCCTTCTCGAGATCGCGCGGGTTGAGCACCGTCCCGGCGCCCACCACCGCGCCCTCGACCCGGGTCATCTCCCGGATGACGTCGAGGGCGGCCGGGGTCCGCAGGGTGACCTCCAGGGCGGTCAGGCCGCCCTTCACCAGGGCCTCGGCGATGGGCCGCGCCTGCGCCGCGTCGTCGATCACCAGGACCGGAATGACGGGCACGGAGCGCATCAGCGCGTCGATGCTGGTCAGATCGTTCATGGTCGGCAACTCCCTCTCGCTTTCAGAGGCCGGCGGCGGCGAGCATCGCGGAGGCGCCCCGCTCCGCCGTGTCGGCCCCGTGACGCATGAACGCGAACAGCTCCCGCCCGGTGCCCTGCGCGGGCTCCGGCGCCTCGGCCTCGGGGCGGGTGGCAAGCTCTGCCTCGTCGACCAGCACCTCCAGCAGCCCGTCGGCCGCGCTGAGGCGGACGATGTCGCCGTCGCGGATCCGCCCGATCGGGCCGCCGCCGAGCGCCTCGGGGCTCAGGTGGATGGCGGCCGGCACCTTGCCGGACGCGCCCGACATCCGCCCGTCCGTCACCAGGGCGACCTTGTGGCCGCGGTCCTGCAGCACGCCGAGCGGCGGCGTGAGCTTGTGGAGCTCCGGCATGCCGTTCGCCTTCGGGCCCTGGAACCGGACCACGACCACGACGTCGCGCTCCAGCTCACCGGCCTTGAACGCCTTCAGCACCTCGTCCTGGTCGGAGAAGACCCGGGCCGGGGCCTCGATGGTGCGGCGATGCTCCTCGACGGCGCTGGTCTTGAACGTCGCCCGGCCGAGATTGCCCTTCACGAGCCGCATGCCGCCGTCGGGCTGGAACGGGTTGCCGGGCCGGCGCAGCATCGTGTCGTCCAGGCTCTCCGGCACGGCGTCCTCGAAGACCAGCTCTTCGCCGTCGAGCTTCGGGTCGCGGGCGTGGTCGCGCAGCGTCTGGCCCGACACGGTCAGGATGTCGTCGTGCAGGAGGCCCGCGTCGAGCAGGGCCGCCATCACGAAGCTCATGCCGCCCGCGGCGTGGAAGTGGTTCACGTCGCCGGCGCCGTTCGGGTAGACGCGGGCGATCAGCGGCACGGCGCTGGACAGGCGGTCGATGTCCTCCCAGTCGATGACGATGCCGGCCGCGCGCGCGATGGCCGGCAGGTGGATCGCGTGGTTGGTGGATCCGCCCGTCGCGAGCAGGCCGACCGCGGCGTTGACGATCGCCTTCTCGTCGACGCAGAGGCCCAGCGGCCGGTAGTCGTTGCCGGCGCCGCCGATCTCGGTGAGCCGGTGGATCGCCGCCCGGGTCACGGCCTGGCGCAGCTTGGTGCCGGGGTTGATGAAGGACGAGCCCGGCATGTGCAGGCCCATCATGTCCATCATCATCTGGTTGGAGTTGGCCGTGCCGTAGAACGTGCAGGTCCCGGCCGCGTGGTAGGAGGCGGACTCGGATTCGAGCAGCTCCGCCCGGCCGACCTTGCCCTCGGCGTAGAGCTGGCGGATCCGCTGCTTCTCCTTGTTGGCGAGGCCCGACGGCATGGGCCCGGCCGGGATCAGGATCGTCGGCAGGTGGCCGAAGCGGAGCGCCCCGATCAGCAGGCCCGGCACGATCTTGTCGCAGATGCCGAGCAGCGCCGCGCCGTCGAACATGCCGTGGCTCAGCGCGACCGCGGTGGAGAGCGCGATCGTGTCCCGGGAGAACAGCGACAGCTCCATGCCGCTCTGCCCCTGCGTGACGCCGTCGCACATGGCCGGCGTGCCGCCCGCGACCTGCGCGGTGGCGCCGCGCTCTCGGGCGAACAGCTTGATCTGCTCCGGGTAGCGCCCGTACGGCTGATGGGCCGAGAGCATGTCGTTGTAGGCGGTGACGATGCCGATGTTCATCACCGTCCGCTCGTCGCGGATCGCCGCCTTGTCCTCGCCGGAGGCCGCGAAGCCGTGGGCGAGGTTGCCGCAGGCGAGCTTCCCGCGCCGGACCCCCGCCTCGCGCTCGCGGGCGATCAGGTCGAGATAGGCGCGCCGGGTCTCGCGGGAGCGCGCCACGACGCGCTCGGTGACCGCCGCGACCTCGGGATGAAGCTCGGTCATGCTCGTTCCTCCAGGCTCGGTGCCGACGGGCGCGCGGCCGAGGCCGCGAGTCGGGATCGGCCGCGCGCCCGCGTCGGTGGCCGGTATCTAAGGAGTGCGCCGCGGGATGTAACCCGGGGCGGGCGCCGACGCTGACATGAGGTCTGCCCGCCGGCTCAGGAAACCCCAAGTCCGAGGCCGCGGTCGCTGTCGCGTTCGACCGATGCCGCCCGCATCGTCATCACGAGCGGAGCGAAGTGACCCAGGGCAGCGCGACCCTGGAGTGCTTCGCCGCGCCCGCAAAGACGGTGACCGCCCGCCTTTGCCCGGACGCCCGACGTCGCCACGCCTCGAAGCGCTCGTTCGAGGCATGCTGCAGGATGGGGTCGAACCTCAGAGACCCAGCACGTCCCTGGCCTCAATACTCCCAGAAAATGCGCTGCAGCTCCTTGGTGTCGTTGGTCTTGGTGAGCGCCACGGCGGCGAGGATCTTGGCCTTGGCGGGATTGAGGTCGTGGGCGACCACCCAGTCGTACTTGTCGTCGGGCTGCTCAGCGTTGCGCAGCACGAAACCGTCCGGCACCCGCGACGAGCGGATCACGATGGCGCCCTTGGAGCGGATGTCCTTGAGCTTGTCGACGAGGTAGCCGGGCACTGAGCCGTTGCCGGTGCCGGCATTGACGATCGCCTTGGCGCCGGCCTGGAGCTCGGCGTCGTAGACGCCCGGGATCATGTTACCCGAGCCGTAGACGATGCCGACCAGCGGCAGGCTGTCGATCTGGTCGATGTCGAACTCGGAGCTCATGTTGTGCCGCTTCGTGAGCGAGCGGAAGAAGTAGGTCTTGCCCTCGACCACCATGCCGAGCGGCCCCCACTGGCTGTAGAAGGCGCTGGGCACGATGTTGGTCCGCTTGTTCACGTCGCGGCCGCACTGGATGTAGTCGTTCATCGTCACGGTGACGCCCTGGCCGATCGCCTCCTTGCTGGCGGCGACCGTGACGGCGTCGAGCAGGTTGAGGGCGCCGTCGGCCGAGATCGCCGTGCCCGGCCGCATCGAGCCGACCACCACGATCGGCTTGTCGCTCTTCACCACGAGGTCGAGGAAGAACGCGGTCTCCTCCAGCGTGTCGGTCCCGTGCGTGACGACGATTCCGTCGACGTCGTCCTGCTTCAGGAGCTGGGACACGCGCTTGCCGAGCTGGACCAGCTGGGCGTCGGTGAAGCTCTCGGAGGCGATCTGGAAGACCTGCTCGCCGCGGACGTTGGCGATGGTGTTCACCTGCGGCACGGCGGCGATCAGCTTGTCGACCGGCACCTTGGCGGCCGTGTAGGTGGCGCTGTTGGCGGCGTCGGCGCCGGCGCCCGCGATCGTCCCGCCGGTGGCGAGGATCACGACGTTCGGCTTCTTCGCCGCGGCGGCCGTGCCGGCCTCGGGCATCTCGCGCGCGACGAGGGGCGCCGCGCCGAATCCGCTGGCCAGGGCCAGGGCGAAGACCGCTCCGCGCAGGGGAAGAGCCGCGCCGCTTCGGCAGGAGAACATCGGAGATCCTCGATGGTTGACGGGAGAGCGAGTCGGACTCGACGCGGGGATGGTAGCCGTGCCCCGGCCCGAGGCAAGGATCATGCAGGGCGCCGACGTGCAGGGCGCGACGGATCGTTACGCAAGCTCGGGCGTTGATGGAGGTTGCTGTCCGCTCGGAGATAGATCCCATGCTGCATCTCGCCGGCCTGCTCGAGGAACTCGAGCGGAGCGAGCCCGCGCGGGCCGCGATGTCGATCCTCGAGACCTCCCTCGCGCGCCGCTCGACGGAGGAGCAGGGCGCGTTCTGGCGCGCCGTCGACATCTACTACGTCTCGCGGAAGGCCCCGCCGGAGGCGACCGTGCCGGGCCAACTCGGGTCAGGCGAAGTCGTGCCGGGCGAAGTCGTGCCGGAGCTGGCCGCCGCGTCCTGAGCCCGGCCTCCGGATCCGATCGCGGCGCTCAGGCGCTCGCCGGCACGGCCGGCGGCATGCCGGCGCCGCTCTCGGGCTCGCTGCCCGCGCGCACCGCCTCGCGGGTCTCTGGCATCAGCGCGAAGTAGAGGACGAAGCCGAGCGCCGCGATGGCCGCCAGCGCCAGGAAGGCGGTGGAGTAACCCGCCGACACGATGATCACGCCGGCCAGCGTCGCGCTCAGGGAGGCGCCGATCCCCTGGGCCGTCGCCACGGCGCCCTGGGCCGCGTTGAACCGGCCGCCGCCGTGGGTCAGGTCGGCGACGACGATCGGGAACAGCGCGCCGTAGACGCCGGCCCCGATGCCGTCGAGGAGCTGGACGCCCACCAGCCAGAACGGGTTGTCCGACAGCGTGTACAGGACGCCGCGCAGCGCCAGGATGCCGAAGGCGGTGAGGAAGATCGGCTTGCGGCCGATCACGTCGGCCTTCGCGCCCACGAAGATCGCCACCGGCACCATCACGCACTGCGCCGCCACGATGCAGACCGCGATCAGCGAGGTCGCGTGGTCCTTGCCCGAGATGTGCGTCAGGAGCTGGCCCACCGAGGTCAGCATCGCCGCGTTGGCGAGGTGGAAGATCGCGCAGAGCACCGCGAAGATCAGCAGCGCCCGGTTCTGTAGCAGGGTGGCGAGGCCGGAGGGCTTCTCCTGCGCCTGCTCCTCCGCCTCGGTCATGCCGCGGGCGAGGTCGTTGTCGATGGCGTCGGCCGGCACCATCAGCATGGCGCCGATCGACAGCGCCGCCAGGATGCCCATCAGCCAGAACACGACCACCGGCCCGAAGAAGTAGGCGAGCCCGCCCGCCAGGGCGGCGGAGACCGCGTTGCCGGCGTGGTTGAAGCCCTCGTTCCGGCCGATCCGCTTGGCGAACATCTTCGGCCCGACGAGGCCGAGCGTGATCGCGGCCAGCGCCGGCGGGAAGATCGTCCCGGCGACGTGGGCGATCGATTGGGTGGCGGTGACGAGGTAGAAGTTCGTGATGAACGGCAGGACGAGGCAGCTGGCCGTCACCGCGATGGCGCCGCCGATCACCACCGCGCGCTTGTGGTTGGTGGCGTCGATCAGCGCGCCGGCGGGCGTCTGCGCCACGAGGCCGAGGATGCCCGCGATGGTCATCACGAGGCCGGTCGTGGCCTCGTTCCAGCCCTGGTCGGGGCCGCGCACGGCGATCAGGTAGATGGCGAGGTAGGGGCCGAGGCCGTCGCGCACGTCGGCGAGGAAGAAGTTGAGCGCGTCGAGGCCGCGCAGGGCCTTGGCCGAGGGTGTCCGGCCGCCGGCGCCGCGGGCGCCCGTCTCGATGCTGTTCATCCTGCCGCGATCCCCCGACCGACGGACGGCGCGGCCCCGATCCAAGCCGTACCGTCGCATGCGGGGCTCGACGCCCGCGCGCGCCATCGGTTCCCGCGCGGCGCGGGCCTCATGCGGGATGTGAACGGTTCTCCGGCCCGCACGGGCCTCAGGCCGTGTCGGTGCCGGCCGAAGCGTCGGAATTCCCGACAGCGTCTGTCGTCTCTTCCGACAGATCGGTGCCCGGCGCGCCGAGGCCGTAGCGCTCGATCTTGGCGTAGAGGAGCTGCCGCTGGATGCCGAGCCGGCGGGCGGCCCGGGCGCGGTTGCCGTCGGCCTCGCGGAGCGCGGCCGCGATCATGGTCCGCTCCAGGCGAGCCACGGCCCCGGGCAGGTCGCCGGCGAGCCAGTCGGCCGCGCCGTCCTCGCCGCGGCGGTCGAGTCGCGCGGCCGGCAGATCGATGGCCTCGGCCGCGATCACGCCGCCGCGCACCAGCATGGCGGAGCGCTCCACGACGTTGCGCAGCTCGCGGACATTGCCGGGCCACTCGTAGGCGAGCAGGCGCGAGGCGGCCCCACCGCTCAGGCGCTTGCCCGAAGGGACCAGGAAGTGCTCGGCGAGCGGCACGATGTCGGCCAGGCGCTCGCGCAGGGGCGGCAGGGTGATCGGAACGACGTTCAGACGGTAGTACAGGTCGGCGCGGAACCCGCCCGCGGCGACGAGCGCCGGCAGGTCGCGATGCGTCGCCGCCACGAGGCGGACATCGACCCGGGCAGGCCGGCCCCCCAGCGGGGTCACGACGCCGTCCTGGATCACCCGCAGGATCTTCGCCTGCATCGCCGCCGGCATGTCGCCGATCTCGTCCAGGAACAGGGTGCCGCCCTGGGCCTCGTGGAAGGCGCCCGCGCGGTCGGCGGTCGCGACCGCGAAGGCGCCCCGGACATGGCCGAACAGCTCGCTCTCCAGAGCCTCGGCCGGGATCGCCGCGCAGTTGACCGGGACGAACGGCCGCGCGCGCCGCCGCGAGAAGGCGTGCAGGGCCCGGGCGACCTCCTCCTTGCCTGTGCCGGTCTCGCCCTGGACCAGGATCGTGGACGCGTTGTCGGCGACGAGACCGATGGTCTTCTGGACCTTCCGCATGCCCGCGCTCGACCCGATCAGGACCGGGTGGTCCGGCGGCGGGGCAGCGCCGACGGGATCGGAGCGGGCATCGCGCAGCATCGCGTCGAGGACGGCGGCGAGGTCGGCCCGGCCGATCGGCTTGGTCAGGTGGTCGTGCGCCCCGAGGCGCATCGCCTCGATCGTGTTGGCCGGGCTCGCGAAGGCCGTCAGGACCGTCACGGGCGGCGGCTCCGGCAGGGCCCGGATCCGTTCCAGCGTGGCCATGCCGTCGAGGTCTCCGGGCATGCGCAGGTCGAGGAGCACCGCCGCCACCGGACCCTCGCCCAGCCGCGCCAGCGCCTCCGACCCGGAGGCGACCGGGAGCGCGGTGTGCCCGAGATCGGTCACCGTCTCGGCGAGCCCGTCGCGCAGGGCTCTGTCGTCGTCGACGATCAGGATGGTTGCCATGGCAGATCCAGGACAAAGGTGGTCTCCGGCGCGCCCTCGACCAGCCTCGCCTCGCCCCGATGCGCTACGGCGATCTCGCGCACGATCGCGAGCCCCAGACCGGTCCCGTCGGGCCGGCCGGTGACGAAGGGCTCGAACAGGCTGGCGCGGATCGCCGGGTCGACCCCGCCGCCGGTGTCGGCGACGCTGAGGCGCAGCCGCAGCGCGCCGTCGACCGTCACGCGCTCGGCGCCGAGGCGGACCCGCCCGCCCGGCGGCGCGTGTTGCAGGGCGTTCAGCAGCAGGTTGTCGACGGCGCGGGCGACCTGCGCCCGGTCGAGATGCGGGTGGTCCGCGGCGGGCAGCCCGTCGGCCTCGACCGCGATCCGGACCGCGCGCGCGCGCGCCAGGTCCTCGTGCAGGCCCGCGCACTCGGCCAGGAGCGGTGCCACGGGTGTGGGCATCCGATTGAGCGGCCGCGCCTGCGTCAGGTTGAGGAGGTCGCGCAGCAGCGTGTCGACCCGGGCGATCTGGCCGAGAACGGTCTCGAGGGCGACGGCGGCGCGCTGCGGATCACCGCTGACGAGGGCGTTCTCGGCCTTCAGCCGCATCGCCGCGATGGGATTGCGGATCTCGTGGGCGATGCTCGCCGCCAGACGGCCGACGGCGGCGAGGCGCTCGGTCGCCACGATCCGGGCCTGGGCCTCCCGCAGCCGCCCGCCGGCGGCGTTGAGGGCGTCGACCAGCCGGTCGAGCTCGTGCTCGCCGGTGCGGTCGAGATGGGGCAGGTCCTGGCCGTCCGGACGCGGCGCGGCGAGCGCGGCCTCGAGCCGGGCGATCCGCCCCGAGAACCCGTACAGGAACCAGCTCAGGAACGCGGCCGATCCGAGTACCGTGGCGGCGAGGAAGCCCAGGCCCGCGAGGAAGCGCGTGTAGGTGGGGCCGTCGTTCACGTGCGCGCGCGTCATCGACCACGCGGTCAGGCCGGCCTCCGGCCCGTGCAGCGGGCAGGCCTGGAGCATGAGAACCTGGGTCCGGCTCGGCCGCCGCTCCGAGGCCGCGTGGTCGACCCGCAGAGCCTGCGCGTTCAGCGCCGCGATGGCGTCGCGCTCGGCCGCCGGAAAGTCGGTCTTCGGCCCGGATCCCTCGTAGGTCGGATAGGCGTAAGCCACCGACCCGCGCGCGGTGCTCCAGATCCCGCCCTCGATCCCCGGGAAGCGCGTCAGCGCGGCCGACACGGTGCCGACGAGATCGGCCTCCGCGATCCTCGGGCCGCGGGCTCGGACCAGAGCGGCGTACCGGTCGATGATCTCGCGGCAGGCCCGCCCGACCGCGAGATCGGCCTGCGCCACCTGGACGCCCGTCGACTGATCGTAGACGCCGAGCATCAGGTAGGCGGTGGCGGCCGCGGAGGCGACCAGCAGGACCCAGAGCGCGAGCAGCCGGGCGCGCAGGCTGTAGGCCGTCACGGCGGTGTCCGACCCGGCATGGCGGTGGCTCCTGCGGCGGCGTCGCGCGCCCGGACCCCGTTCCTAAGCCATTGTCCGGTCCCCGACCACGCGGAGACTGCGCGGGTCCCACGGTGACGGGGCGACGCGCGCTTACGGCCCCGGGCCGGGCCCGGGACCGCCGGGAGAGGGGCGCCGCGTCCGGCACCCCTCTCGGACGTACGATCGATCAGTCGTCGGCGCGCGCGCTCACTTGCGGTTCGTGATGAGGCTGTCGACGTTCTTGTTGGCTTCCTTATTCTCCTTCCGTTGCATCACCACTTCGTGCTTGGTGTCCTTCATCGACATCTCGTCACGCTTGCCCTGAGGCATCTCCTTCGGGGCCGCCAGGGCCGGCGTGACCGACCAGAGACAGGCCAGGCAAAGAGCAGCGCGCGCCGTAGTCTTGAACATGATGCCTCCTCCACTCAATCGATATTGCAGGACGTCTTGGCGATGCCGCCGGTTCCTCATGCGCGGATCACGGGCGTGCGATCCGTCGCGCGGATGGTCTCGTCTCAGGGCTGGCCCGACGGGTTGATCGGCAGGGCGTCGCTTCCGAGCTGCACGCAGGTCAGCATCGCCACGTAGGACGGCGCTCCGCCGATCTGGCTCTCCGTCGCGCAGGTCCGGCGCTCCGCCACGTCGAACGTCGCCCAGCGCTTGATCAGGGTGCGCCGGGCGGCGGCCTCGTCGGACAGGCAGCCGCGGTAGCTCGCCCGGTCGACGGCGGTCGATCCCGCCCGGTGCTCCGGCGCGCAGATCGCCCGGATGTTGAAGTCCGGAACCCCCGCCGTCCGGGCGGAGGCCGCCAGGGTCCCGCCGAGGAGCAGTTCGAGTCCCAGGATGGTCGAGATCCAGAATCGCCGCACGCGACCCTCCCTCCTGTGCGCCGACCGGGCCGCGCCCGAGATCCGTCAGGCGCGGCCGTCGTCGGCGTTCGGTCACTTGCTGGTCTTGGCACCCGCCGTCGTGCCGGTGGCCTGCGGCGCGCCCTTGTCGGCCGTCGCGGCGGCCGCCTTCTGGGGCACCGCGATCGCGTCGATCACGTCGAAGCGCATGTTGTCCTGGGCCGACTTCAGGGCGGCGTTGGCCTCGTAATACTTGCCCTGATTGATCAGCGTCGCGGCCTGATCGACGTCGGTGATGGTCTTGTTCAGGGGCAGGACCGCCATGGTGAAGTTGACGTCGACATGGGCGAGCTTGAGCTTCTCCAGGGCCCCCTTCTGGTCGCCCTGAGCGAGGTTCTTGTTCGCCTCGGTCACCGCGGAGGCCTTGGCGGGCGTGGCCACGAAGTCGTCGCCGAGGGTCAGCTGCGCGTCGACCGGGACCCAGGCCACCTGCTCCTTGGAGGCCGTCTTGGTATCGGCCTTAGTGTCGGCCTTGGCGCTCGGCGCAGTCGCCTTGTGGGCGGCCATGTCGGCCGGCGACTTGAGGTCGGCCTCGGCCTTGGTGAAGACCGCGTCGTCGGTCTTGGCCTTGGCGAAGGCGGCCTGCGCCTTGGCGATCATGTCCTTGGCCTGGCCGGGATTGGCCTCGAAGATCGCGAGGCGGGTGAGCTGAAGATCCCTGAAGCCCTGTGCGCCGTCCTTCGAGAGCTTGCCGACATCCTTGTCGACCGCCGCCTGGCTCGCGCTGATCTGCGTGCCGTTGGTCTGGGCGGCCTGCTCCGCCGCGTAGGCGGTTCCACCGAGGATTGTGGTGAGCACGAGAGCCGCAGCCATAGATTTGCGATAGGACATAGTAATATCTCCCTCTAGTGCCGGAGATAAGGCCTTCATCTGCATTGGCCTCATTCATTCCGTGTTCAGATAATAGATCGGCCGCCATTTGGTCGCATGACCGGAAGATTAAAGAACGGCAATGCGCCGCCGGGCGTGGCGGGTGTCGGCGCGGCGGGTCTCAGCGCGGCAGGAAGCGGCCGGCGCGCGCGTCGAGCAGCGCCACCAGCGCCGGCGCCATGAAGTCGTGCACGTCGGGGATGTCGAGGCAGACGAGGCGGGTCCCGCGCAGGGCGGCCCCGAAGCGGCGCATCAGCTTGCGCCGGTGCGCGCGCTCCATGACGACGACGATCTCCGCCCAGGCGAGATGATCGGCGTCCACCGGCTCGTCGGCGTCGGGTGACACCCCCGCGCTGGCGGTCTCGATGCCGGGCAGCCGCGCGAAGATCTGTTCCGCGGTCGGGCTGCGGGCACGCGCCCGGCCGCAGACGAACAGGATCCTCACGCGCTCTCCGCGAGGTCGGCTTGCCGCTCGAACAGGGCGCGGTACGCCCCGTTCGGGCGGCGCAGCAGGGCGGCGTGAGGCCCGTCCTCGACGATGCGACCGCGGTCGAAGACGAGGATCCGGTCGAGGGCCCGCACCGTGGACAGGCGGTGGGCGATGACGATGGCGGTTCGCCCGCGCATCAGCCGCGCCATGGCCTCCTGCACCAGAGCTTCCGACTCGGAATCCAGGCTCGAGGTCGCCTCGTCGAGGATCAGGATCGGCGCGTCCGCCAGGAAGGCGCGGGCGAGCGCCACCCGCTGGCGCTCGCCGCCCGACAGCTTGACCCCGCGCTCGCCCACCAGCGTCGCGTAGCCCTTCGGCAGCCGCGCGATGAAGTCGTGCGCGTTGGCGAGGCGCGCCGCCCGCTCGATCTCCTGCGCCGAGGCGCCGGGCCGGGCGTAGGCGATGTTCTCGGCCAGGGAGCGGTGGAACAGCACCGGCTCCTGGGGCACGATGGCGACCTGCGCGCGCAGGCTCGCCTGGCTCGCCGACGCCACGTCCTGCCCGTCGATCGTCACGCGCCCGCCCGACACGTCGTAGAGCCGCTGGATCAGCTTGACGAAGGTCGTCTTGCCGGAGCCCGAGCGCCCGACCAGCCCGACGCGCTGGCCGGCCGGAATCGTCACGGTCAGCCCGTCGTAGAGGGGCCGCGTGTGGTCGCCGTAGTGGAAGCGCACGGTCTCGAACCGGATCGCCCCGCCCGTGACCGCGAGCGGGACCGCGCCGGGCCGGTCGGCGACGCCGACGGGTTCGGCCTCCAGGGCGACCAGCTCCTCCATCTCGTTGATGGCCCGCTGCAGGTGGTTGATGTGGCCGCCGATGTCGCGGAGGTAGCCGTGCACCACGAAGGTCGCGGTCAGGACGTAGGCGACGTCGCCCGGGCTCGCCCGCTCCCGCCACCACAGCCACAGGGCGATGGCGACGATGGCGGTGCGCAGGACGAGCAGCAGCCCGAGCTGGCCGGTGCCGCCCCAGGTGACGATCATCCACGTGCGCCGGGTCCGCCGCTGCCACTTCGCCAGCAGCCGGCCGAGCCGCGCCTCCTCCCGCGCCTCCGCGCCGAAGGCCTTGACGACGGCGTTGTTGCCGATCGCGTCGCTCAGCGCGCCGCCGAGGCGGGTGTCGAGGGCGTTCGAGAGCGCGGCCGCGGGCGCGATGACGCGGGTCGCGAGCAGCGCGGTCGCGCCGACATAGGCGCCCGCGCCGATCGCGACCGTCGCGCCGAGGGCCGGCCAGTGCAGGCCGAGGACCAGGGCCGTGCCCACGAGGACGACGAGCGCGGGCAGGAGCGACAGCAGCAGCGTGTCGTTGAGCCCGTCGATCGCCCACATGCCGCGGGAGATCTTCCGGACGGTCGAGCCCGAGAAGGTGTTGGCGTGCCACTCCGTCGAGAAGCGCTGGACCCGGGCGAAGCCGTTGCCGACGATGTCGCTCATGGTGCGCAGGGAGAGCGGCACCACGAGGCTCCAGGCGACGTGCCGCAGCAGCGCGGTGGCGAGGCCGAGCCCGGTCATCGCCAGGAAGGCCGGCCAGGCCGCGTCCAGCGCCGCGCGTCGGTCGCTCCCGGAGAGCGCGTCGACCAAGCGGCCCGCGAAGAGCGGCAGCAGCACCTCCGCCAGGGTGGCGAGCGTGATCGCGCCGGTGAGACCGGCGACGAGGGGCCAGCGCCTGCGCCAGCTGCGGACGACGAAGGCCAGGACGCGACGGACCGCGTCCGCCTTCCGGGGAGACGACAGAGACATGCGAGTGCCCGACGCGGGCGAGCGTCGGCTCCGGGTGACGCCGCGTCCCATCGCGAACGATGCGCGCCGGCGAGATCAGGCAGGATCGGGTTCAGAGGCGCCGGGCGGCAGGGCCGGGCGAGAGCGGGAAGAGGCTAGCCGACCCGCGCGGGGGCGCCGACGAATCCTGCTCGGAGGGTGGCAAACACAGCGATCATGCAGCTCCCTCCCTGGTACGAGCGCGACAGGAGCACGAGGCTAGGAGAGCCCGAACTGATTCGCAACGACCATCGCGAAGCTTCGGCCAGTCGCGACGGCCGATCCATGCACCCGGGTCAACCCTGCGGAGCCTGGGGAACGGTCACGCTTCGTTGAAAAGCTGACGCAACGCGGTGTAAACACTTCGCTGCAAACTGGGCCGTTGGGCGGCGCCTCGGTTGCGCGCCTCTCTCGGATCGCTGTCGCGGATCCGTACTTGGAGACCGACGGTGTCGCACTCCCTGGTGAACCGGGACGCGCTCGAGGAACTGACGGCCGTGATCGGCACGGAAAAGCTCGTCCGCATCCTCGATCGGTTCGTCGTCAGCCTGACCACCGCCTTCGAGGGACCGGATCGCGCGAACGACGATTACGGCCGCGAGGCGCACACACTGGTCTCGATGTCCGGCATGCTGGGCTGCGCCGAGCTGTCCCGGGCCTGCCGCGGCCTCGAGGAATCGGCCCTGTCGGGCGACGATCTGACCCGTTCGCTGGTCGACCTGAGGACCCTGCGCGACCGGACCGTCGCGGCCCTGCGGGACCTGCAGGCGGAGACCCGGCTGAGCGCCTAGGGCCGCGCGGCCGCGTCGGGATCAGGCGACCATCACCGCGTCGAGGGGCGCCTCGAAGGTCAGCACCGCCCCCTCGCGCGGGTAGCTCATGCGGGCGGTCCCGCCGAAGCTGTGGGCGAGGCTGCGGGCGATGAGCCGTGTGCCGAACCCCGTGCGGGTCGGTGGCGTGACCGGCGGTCCGCCGCTCTCCTCCCAGCGGAACCGGAGGGTCTGGCCGCCCTCTGCCTCGGCCACGTTCCACGTGATGCAGACCCAGCCGGCGGCCACCGACAGCGCGCCGTACTTGGCCGCGTTGGTTCCGAGCTCGTGCAGCATCAGCGCCAGGGTCATGCCGTGGCGCGGTCCGAGCGTCAGCTCGGGACCGGCGATGCGGAACCGGCCCGCGACGCCGTCCCCGTGGAGCGACACGGCGCCCTCGACCAGGCCACTCAGGGAGGCCCGGGTGAAGGAGCCCTGGAGCAGCACGTCGTGCGCCTTCGCGAGCGCCAGGAGCCGCGCGGCCAGGGCCTCGCCGGCTGCCTCCAGCGACGGCGCGTTGCGCATGGTCTGCGTCGCGACGGCCTGAACCATGGCCATGGTGTTCTTCATCCGGTGGGCGAGTTCCTGCATCAACAGCGTCTGGCGCGCCTCGGACAGCTTCTGGTCGGTGATGTCGCGCGACACCGCCAGGATCCGCTCGGGCCGGTCCGGCGCCGCGCCGATCGGCGTGACGGCCACGTCCCACCAGCGGAGCGCGCCGCCGGATTCCGACTGGGCCTGGAACCGGCTCGGGCGGCCGATCCGGGCCCGATCGAGCGCCTCGGCCACCGCCTCCCGGTCCTCGGGGCGCGTCCAGGCGTCGATCCAGGGCCGGCCGATGGCGTCCGCCTCGTCCCCGGCGGCGGACAGGGCCGGACCGTCCTCGCTGGCGGTGATCAGGCGCCCGTCGCGGTCCAGCAGTTCCAGGTAATCGTTCGGGGCCTGCGGCAGGCCGATCGCGCGCGCGCGGCCGGAGGGGCGCGGCCTCGCCTCGAGCCCGAGTCCGGCCGGTTCGCGGGGCGACGGCCCGCGGGGCGCCTCGACCCGCTCGGCCGCCATGCGACCGGCCTCGACGCGGCTCGCCGTCTCGATGATTCGGCCGAGCCGCCGGCTCCGCTGCCGCTCCCAGTCGGCCTGGGCGGTCGCCTGGCTGAGCAGGCTGCGCAGGCGGATGTTCTCCGCCTCGAGCGTCTCGACGCGGCGCTCCGCCCCGTCGATCCGCGGCCGTACGATGTCCACTTCCATCGCCCGCCCCCCTCGTCATCCCGACGGGGCGCCCGTGCGCGGCGCGCCGTCGGAGCTCCCCGACCGCGCGGCGCGGCAACGGATGTCGATGGCAGGGCCGCACCGGCGGTTCAGACCGCTTCTGGTGCCGGTTCCCCGCCCGCAGCCGAGCGAATCGTTGGATGTCTCACGCTAGCATGGCGCGCAGGATTATCAAATCAGCTCGGTATTCGCCTGCGGGTGAAAACTTATGTTGGAGCCCTGTGCGGGTGCGAAGACGGTTACTTGTTTCGCATCAGCAGCACGAGCCAGCCGATCCCGAGGATAAAAATTATCAATCCGATCGAGACGAAGACGGGCGTGCCGAGATCGATGAGGCGGGGTGCGAGCTGCGTGGCGAAGGCCGCCACCACCAGGGCCACGGCGACCCGCGCGGCCGCGCGCTCGATGCCGCGGGTGACCTTGTCGAGGCCCTTCACCTCGATCTCGACAGTGACGCGGCCCTGCTTCAGCCGCACCAGCATCAGGTGGATCAGGGTCGGCAGCTCCGAGGCGGCGCCGTAGAGGCCGACGCCCAGGGCCTCGGCCTTCTGCTTGAGGGCGGAGAGCGAGAACTGCGTCTGCATGCTCGCCCGGACCGTGGGGCCCGCGGCGGCGAACAGGTCGAAATTCGGGTCGAGGTGGCGCATGACGCCGTCGGCGGTGACCAGCCCCTTGAACAGGATGGCCAGGTCGGTCGGCATCGCGAGGTCGTTCTCGCGGGCCATGTTCATGAAGTCGGTCAGCACCAGCCCGAGGTTCAGCGGGATCGACGAGTGGCTCTCCACGAAGGACTGGGCCGAGACCTGGAGGCGGGTGAGGTCCGGGTTGCTGGTGCCGGTCCAGTCGAGGAGCACGGCCATGAGGCCGTCGGCGTCCTGCTTGAGCATGGCGCCAATCAGCACGAGCAGCTGCGAGCGCCGCCGCTGCGACAGCCGCCCGATGATCCCGAAATCGATGAAGCCGATCTTGTTGCCGGGCAGGGCCAGCATGTTGCCGGGATGCGGGTCGGCGTGGAACACGCCCTCGATCAGCGCCATCTGCAGGAACGCGTCGGTTCCCTTCTGGGCGAGCAGCTTCTTGTCGATACCCGCCGCGCGGAGGGCCGCCTCGTCGTTGGGCGGGATGCCGTGGATGAAGTCCTGCACCAGCACCCGCTCGGAGCAGTACTCCCAGTGGATCTTCGGGAAGACGATGTCGTCGCGGTCCTCGAAGATCTGGGCCAGCAGCTCGCAGTTGCGCGCCTCGTTGAGCAGGTCGAGCTCGCCGTTGAGACCCTCCGCGAGGTGGCGCATCTGCTCCCGCGGCTGGTAGCGGGCCATGTCGGGCCACTCGTTCTCGACGATGCGGGCACCGTGCGCCATGAGGCGCAGATCCGCCTCGATGATCTTGCGCAGATTCGGCCGCAGCACCTTGACGATGACGTCCTCGCCCGAGTGCAGTCGCGCCCGGTAGACCTGTGCGATCGACGCCGAGGCGATCGGGTTGGTGTCGAACTCGGCGAACACCTCCATGGGCGAGGCGCCGAGATCGAGCTCGAGCTGCGGGCCGATCTGCTCCCACGTCACCGGCACGACCTGGCTGTGGAGCTTCTGCAGCTCCTCGGTCCAGGCCGGCGACAGGAGGTCCGGCCGGCTCGCCAGCACCTGCCCGAACTTGATGAAGGTCGGCCCGAGCGCCTCGATCGCCCGGCGCAGCCGCTCCGGCTCGGACAGGCGCGTGACGTCGACCCGGGGCTGCCGGCGCGGCAGGAGCGGCAGGTAGCGCAGGCCGAGCCGGTCCACGACGCGGGTGACGCCGAAGCCGATGAGGATCGTCGCGATCTCCGACAGCCGCTGGCGGTCGCGGGCGGCAACGAAGGCTGTCTTCAGCATGAATGGAGCGATCCGGTCGGACGGGATTGGGCGTCCGGACAGCACGAGCATAAGGACTTTTTTGCGGTCGCGAACCCCGGTCCCACCCCGCCGCTTCAACTTAAGCGGCGCAGAGCGGGGCCGGAATGCGCGCGGTCGGGGGCGTCGGCCGCCGTCAGTAGGCCGGCTCCAGCCCGCTGGTCCGATAGGCCTCGGCCGCCTGCGGCGTCGTCAGCCCGGCGAGGAATCGGGCCGCGCCGTCCCGGTCCGTCGCGCCGCGCAGGATCGCCGCCGCGAAGGTCGTCATCTCCTGCACCGGGTCGGGGAGGGGGCCGACCACCTCGATGCCGGGCACGACCATCAGCTCGCTGATCTGCTGGACGGCGATGTCGGCCTCCCCGGAGACCAGCTTCTCGGCCGTGAAGCCCTGCGGGATGATCGTCGCCCGGGCGTTCACCGCGTCGGCAAGGCCGAGCCGCGGCAGCAGGCCGGCGAAGTAGATCCCGCTGGCGCCGGTCCGCGAGTAGGCCACCGACCGCGCCTCCACCAGGGTGCGCTTCAGCGCCTCGACGGTCGCGATGTCCGGATGCGGAGCCCCGGCCTTGACGGCGATGCCGTAGCGCGAGCGCACCACGTCGACCCGGCTCTCGGGCTCGACGCGGTCCTCGGCGACGAGCCGATCCATGGCATCCGACAGGACGAGCACCGCGTCGGCGGTCTCGCCCTCGGCGAGGGTCTTCATGATGACCGTGGTCGGCGCCCAGTGGATCGCCGTCCGGCCCCCCGCGGCCTCGAAGGCCGGGACGACGTGGGCGTCGAAGGCGCCGCGCACCACCAGGGCGCATTTGAGGCGTGTCTCGGGTCGCTCGTTCGGCATCGTGTGTCCAGTCTCTCGTCTCGGGAGGAGCGGTCGGGCGGCCGCGCGCCGAAGAAGCGGTCCGTCACCGCGGCGGCGCGGCGCGGGAATAGTCGATCGCCGTGAAGCCGCCGCCCTGGTAGCGCTCCACCACCGGGTTGCCGCTGGTCTTCCCCTCCAGCGCCGCCGCGTGGGAATCGGCGCTGTCCTGCGGCGTCCAGCCGATGACGGCGCGCCCGTCCTTCCGCCACCAGGTCATGCGGCTGTTGTTCGAGGCGCCCCAGATCACCACCGAGCCCGTCGGGCCGAGGTCCGGGGCCAGGGTGGCGCGGGTGATCAGCCGGGTCAGGTCGGCGTAGGACAGCCACGTGGCCAGCATCCGCGCGTCGGTCGGCTCCGGGAAGCACGAGCCGATCCGCAGGAAGACGCTCTCGACCCCGTGCTTGTCGCGGTAGAGGCCGCCCATCAGCTCGCCGTAGGCCTTGGACAGGCCGTAATAGCCGTCGGGCGCGAGGCCGCAATCGTCGTCCAGCACCTCGGACCGCGGGTGGAAGCCGATCGCGTGGTTCGACGAGGCGAAGATCATCCGGGCGCCCTCGCGCCGGGCCGCCTCGTAGGCGTGGTAGAGGCCGCGAATGTTCGGGCCGATCACGGTCTCGAACGGGTGCTCCACCGAGATCCCCCCGAAATGGAGGATCGTGCCGCAGCCCTCTGCCAGCCGGAGGATCGCCGGCCCGTCCTCCAGGTCGGCGACCTGGAACCGCGCCCCCTCCGGCAACGGGTCGGGGAAGGGGACGCGGTCCGTGAGCCGGAGCGTCCAGCCCTGCGCGCCGAGCGCGCGGGTCAGGACGCGCCCGAGGGCGCCGGAGGCTCCGGTCAGGAGGACGGGTTTGGGCGGGACGGTCTCGGGGCTCATGGGACGCTGCTCCAGATTCCGGCGGACTTGATCGGACAGCCTCGGTCAGACGGCCTTGGCCGCGGTGAGGGGGCCGGCTTCCGCCGGGTTGCGCGGCCGCCGCACGAAGATCGCCATCGCGACGACGCCGGCCGCCGCGATCAGGGCGGCGATCACGAAGGCGCTGGCGTAGCCCCCGAGATACTGCACGGCCAGTCCCGTGGCAGTCGGCCCGATGATGCCCGAGATGTTGCTCAGGAGGTGGATGAAGCCGCTGACGCCGCCGACCCGGGCCTCGGGCACCAGCTCGTGGATCGTCGCCCAGCAGGATTGCACCGAGCTGGTCAGCATCAGCACGGCGAGCGCGATCAGCGAGACCGCCATGGCGGTGCTGGTCGCGGCGTTGACCATGATCAGGGCCACCCCCGCGATGGCGAGCGGCACGATCGTGGTGATCTTCCGCGCGGCGAGCTTGTCGCCCATGCGCGTGTAGACGAAGTCCGCCACCACGCCCCCGCCGACATAGCCGACGAAGCCGCAGGCCCAGGGGATCGACGCCACGAGCGCCATCTCCTTCACCGGCATGTGCAGCGCGTCGGTGAGATAGCTCGGGAGCCACGAGAGGAAGATGTAGAGGGTGTAATTCACCGCGAACATGCCGAGCCCGAGCGACAGGGTGCTCGGCAGGAACAGGTACTCCTTCAGCGAGCGGGCATGGTCGGAGGGCGCGAGGTGCGTGACCGCCCGGCTGCGCTCCACGAGGGCGATCTCCTCCGGATGGACCCGCGGGTTGTCCTGCGGCCGGTCGGTCATCAGCATCCGCCACGCCACGACCCACAGCAGGCCGACGGCGCCGATGGCCACGAACGCCACGCGCCAGCCGTACTGGATCGCCAGCAGGCCGACGACCGGCGCCGCGATGGCGCTGCCCACCGTCTGGCCCGAGAAGGTGAAGCCGATGGTCCGAGCGGTCTCCTCGCGGGGGAACCACGTGGTGATGGTGCGGTTCGTGGTGGAGTTCATCGGCCCCTCGGCGAAGCCGAACAGGGCGCGGACGATGAACATCTGGGCGAAGCCGGTCACCGCCCCTGTGAGCATGCACAGGACCGACCAGGAGGCCGCCGCCCAGCTGTAGACGCTGCGCGGCCCGTAGCGGTCGGCGAGCTGCCCGCCCACGAAGGCGAACAGCGCGTAGCCGAAGAAGAACGTGCTGAAGATCACCCCCAGCTCCGAGGGCGACAGGTTCAGGTCCTGCTTGACGAAGGGCGCGGCGACGCCGAGCGCGGCTCGGTCCATGTAGTTGATGATACCGGCGATGAACAGCAGGAACGCGATCAGGAACCTGTAACGCTTGGCGAACATGGGCATCCTCCAGAATATTTATGATTTTCTTTTCTTGTTTGCTTGGTGCGGCCCGGCGGTCAGAGGTCACGGCTCGACCGCCGCCGGTTCCGCCTCTCTTGCCCCTTCGAGGGGCATGGTCGGGCCCGCGCGCGGCGCGGGCCTGAACGCGTCGGCGCCTCCTACAGGAACGCGATCGTGCAGGGACTGAGGCTCGGGCGCGAACCGGTCCGAGTGAGGTCTCCGCTCTCGGGATCGATGGCGAAGGCGACGAGGCAGTCGCCCTGCTCGTTGGCGACGAGCAGGTGGCCTCCGTCCGGTGCCAGGACCATGAAGCGCGGGTCGCGGCCGCCGGAGGACGTCCAGCCCGCGGGTTCGAGGCGCCCGGCCGGGTCCGCCCGGAACCGCGCGATCCCGTCCTGTCCGCGGTTCGACGCGTAGACGAATCGTCCGTCGGGCGTGACCGCGATGGCCGCGGCGGTGCTCGCGCCGAAGAAGTCCGGCGGCAGGGTCGAGACGAGGTGCAGGGGCGTCAGCGCTCCGGCGTCCGCGTCCCACCGGCAGGTGGCGACGCTCGAGTCGAGCTCGTTGACCAGGAAGGCGAGCGGCTCATGCGGGTGGAACGCGATGTGGCGCGGGCCGGCGCCGGGACGCATGGCGGTTTCCGAGACGATGGCGAGCCGCTCACCCGCGAGCTTCAGGACGAAGACGCGGTCGAGGCCCTTGTCGGGGACGATGACGTGGCGACCGTCGGGTGACAGGACCACGTGGTGCGGGTGGGCGCAGGCCTGCTCGGTTCGGTGCGGGCCCGGCTCGCCCGGGAGCGGCAGCACTTGGCACGCGGGCTCCAGGCCGCCATCGGCGCGCACCGGCATGAGGGCGACCGATCCGCTGGCGTAGTTGGCCACGATCAGGAACCGACCCCCGGGGTCGAGGGCCTGGTGCACGCTGTTGGTGCCGCCGGTGGCGGCGCTGCCGAGGCCACGCAGGGTGCCGTCGGGCTCCAGCGCGAAGGCGCTCGCTGCCTCGCCGTCGCCCTGGACCGTGTAGAGGATCGCGCGCGCCGGGTCGGTCACCAGGAAGGACGGGTTCGTCAGGTTCTCGACCCGGCCGAGATGCGTCCAGTCGCCGAGGTCGCGACCGGTCCGGTAGATGTCGATGCCCCGGCCGCGCGCCCGGCGCCGCTCGGTGGTGAAGCAGCCCACGAAGGCGAGGCCGCGGGGGGCGGGGTCGGTCATGCGGAGCATCCGGATCGGGGACGGGGCTGCGGGGACAGCCGGCGGGATCGACGGTGCAGGGATGCCGGGCGCCCGGGCGCGGCGGCCCCGGCGCCCCGGGCGGCTGTCCCGCTGCCGCTCGCCGGCGCGCCGCGCGTGTCCGGGAAGCCGATCACGGTCGATCCTCCCGCCATCGGCTCAGGCCCGCCGCGGGGTGCGGCGCAGGAAGTCGGGATTGAGTTCGGACAGGCGATTCACCCCGATCAGCGCCATGTCGCGGTTGAGTTCCTCCTTGAGGATCCGCATCGCGTGCTCGACCCCCGCGGCGCCCCCGAGCGCCGCGGCGAACATGAAGGGCCGGCCGAGCAGGACGAAGTCGGCGCCCAGCGCCAGCGCCTTCATCACGTCGGTGCCCCGGCGGATGCCGCTGTCGACGATGATCTTCAGCCCGCCCTTCCGGGCGGCGATCTCCGGCAGCACGTCGAGGGGGGCGACGGCGTAGTCGAGCTGGCGGCCGCCGTGGGTCGACAGGATCACGCCGTCGGCGCCGCACTCCCGCGCGATGTCGACGTCCTCGGGCGCCAGCAGGCCCTTCACCAGCAGGTTGCCGGACCACCGCTTGCGGATCGCCTCCAGGTTCTTCCACGAGAGCTGGTCGCGGGCGATGGTGTTGCGCACCGCGCCCTGGGACATCATCGGCGGCCCGCGCTCGGCCTCGGTGTTCTCGAAGTGCGGGGCCCCGTGCTTGAGGAAGGTCCGGGCGACGGTTCCGAGCAGCCAGCGCGGGTGGGTGGCGCTCTGCCACGCCACCTTCGGCGTGACCTTGATCGGCATGGAGAAGCCGCTGCGAATGTTGTGCTCGCGGTTGCCGAGGGTCGGCGTGTCGGCGGTCACCACGAAGGTCCGGTAGCCGGTGGCTTCGACCCGGTCGAGGAGGCGGTCGATCCGGTTCTGGTCGCCCGGCAGGTAGCCCTGGAACCAGGCCTGCGGGTTCTGGGCGTGGACGTCCTCCAGCCTGATCAGCGAGGACGCGCTCAGGCACATCGGCAGGTTCATCCGCCGGGCCGCCTCGGCGAGCACGAGGTCGCCCCGGTAGGCGATGAAGGCGGCCCCGCCCAGCGGCCCGATCCCGAACGGCGCCGCGTAGGTCTGGCCGAACAGCGTGGTGGCGGTGTCCCGCGCCGAGGTGTCCCGCATCAGGCGGGGGACCAGGGCGTAGTCGGCGTAGGCGCCGCGGCTCTGCGCCAGGGCCGAGCCGGTCTCGACCCCGCCGGCCACGTACTGGAAGATCATCGGCGGCAGGAGCTTGCGGGCGTGCCGCTCGAAATCGTCGAGGGCCAGCAGGTCGCGGAACCGGTAGGGCGTGACCGCGTCGCTGCGCTTCAGGCTGGTGATGATGGCCTGCGGGGCCGCGATGCCCGGCGCCGCGGCGTCCGCGCCGCCGACGGTCGGCGCGGCGCGCTCTGGGGCTCCCAGTCCGGAGGCCGGCCGGTCGAGCGTCGCCATCGGATCCTCCTGTGGGCCGCCCGATCGAGCAGCCTCTTGAAAGCGCTTTCAGATAGCCAGCGGTCGGGTGGGGTGTCAATATACTGCCGGTTCGGCCCGCTTCTGCTGGCCGGGCATCGCCGCGTCGCGTATCCGGGGCCGACGCGCTGCCCCGCGGGGCCGTTCGGGAGGAGGATCGATCTCAGTGCTGGACCTGCCGGAGGAGATCCTCGAGCCGCCGACGCGCAGCCCGGTTGCCCGGGACGTCGCCCGCCGCGCCGGCGTCTCGACTGCGACGGTGTCCCGGGTGCTGAACGGCTCCGCCGGCGTCCGGGCCGACAAGCGCGCGGCGGTGATGCGGGCCGCGCAGGATCTCGGCTTCGTCGCCAACGGGGCGGCCCGGGCGCTCTCGACGCGCCGCTTCATGGCCGTCGGCGCCGTCGTGCCGAACATCGAGAACGAGGCCTTCGTGCGCGTCCTGTCGAGCTTCCAGGACCGGCTGCGGCAGGCGGGCTACACCCTGGTGGCGGCCAATGCCGGCTACGACCTGGAGGACGAGCTCCGCGAGGCGACCTTCCTGCTGGAGCGCGGCGTCGACGGACTGATGCTGGTCGGCGACATCCACCACCCGGACCTCCACGCCCGGATCGCCCGCGCCGGCATCCCGATGGTGCAGACCTTCAGTCTGTCCCGCGAGCGCCCCTGCGTGGGCTTCGACAACGCTGCCTCGGCGGCCCGGGCGGCCAACTACCTGATGGATCTCGGCCATCGCCGGATCGGGGTGATCTCGGGCCTGCGCAAGGACAACGACCGCGGCGGCGCCCGGGTGACGGGCATCGCGGCGGCGCTCGCGGCCCGCGGCCTGCGGCTCGCCCCGGAGCACGACATCGAGATCTCCTACGGGATCGGCGGCGGCCGCGACGGGTTCCGCCAGATGCTGGCCGGCGGCCCGCCCCCGACCGCGATCATCTGCGGCACCGACCAGATCGCCTTCGGGGCGATGATCGAGGCGCGGGCAAGGGGGCTCTCCATTCCCGGCGACCTGTCGGTGATCGGCCACAACGATTCCGACTTCGCGCCCTTCCTCGACCCGGCGCTGACGACGATCCGCATCCACTCCGCCGAGATCGGCCACGCCGCCGGCGACCACCTGATCGCCCGGATCCAGGGGCGGCCGATGGTCCGTCTCACCGAGATCGACGCCGAGCTGATCCTGCGCGCCAGCACGGCTCCGCCGCGGCGTGCCGACGCCTGACCTGCGCTATCTTGCCACCCAGTTGAAATCGCTTACAACATGCGGACCGGCCCCGTCCGGCTCCGTAGACTCTCCGGAACACAGCATGGCTCCCCGCATCGTCCTCCTGCACGCGACGCCGGTCGCCATGGCGCCGATCCAGGCCGCCTTCGCCGAGCGCTGGCCGGAGGCCGAGACCGTCAACCTGCTCGACGACGGCCTGTCCCTCGATCGGGCGAGGGAGCCGGGCGCGATCTCGGAGACGATGATCGAGCGCTTCGTGCGGTTCGGCCGCTACGGCCACGACATGGGCGCCGACGGCATCCTGATCACCTGCTCGGCCTTCGGTCCGGCCATCGACCGGCTGATCGAGACCGTACCGGTCCCGGTGCTCAAGCCCAACGAGGCGATGTTCCGCGCGGCGATCGCGCAGGGCGCGCGCATCGGCATGCTGGCGACCTTCGGGCCCTCGGTCGGCACGATGACGGACGAGTTCGAGGAGTTCGTCGCCGAGTCCGGGCGCCCGGCGAGTCTGCGGACGGTCCTGGTGGACGACGCGATGGCGCGGCTGCGCGCCGGCGACGCCGAGACCCACAACCGGCTGATCGCCGAGCGGGCGCCGGACCTGCGCGACTGCGACGCGATCATGCTCGCGCATTTCTCCACCTCGCGCGCGGCCGAGGCCGTGCGGAAGGCCGTCGACGTCCCGGTTCTGACCGCGCCCCACGCGGCGGTGGACCGGATGCGGGCGATGATCGAGACCGGCGGGAGCGCCTGACCCATGAAGCTCGGTGCCTACAAGGATCGTCTCAGCGGCCATTGCGGCTTCCTGTTCACGGAGCTGCCGCTGGCCGAGCGCTTCGCGGCCGCGGCCCGTGCCGGGTTCCGCGCGGTCGAGCATCCCAACCTGTTCGCGACGCCGGCCCGGGAGGTCGCGGGCTGGCTGGAGCGGGCGGGCGTGCCGCTGGTCCAGACCGGCTTCCCGGCGGGGGACGCCGCCAAGGGCGAGAAGGGCTTCGCGGCGCTGCCCGACCGGATCGATTACTTCCGCTCCACGATCGAGCCGACCCTGGACTACGTCGCGCAGCTCGGCTGCCGGATGGTCCACCCGATGGCGGGCGTCCGGCCCGCGGGAGTCGAGCGGGCGCGGCTCTGGGACACCTATCTCGACAACCTCGCCTTCGCAGCCGACGCCGCCGGCGCGCGCGGCATGACGGTGATCGTCGAGCCGATCGGTCCCGGTTCGATCACCGACTACGCGATCGACGACCCGCTGCTGGCGGTCGAGGCGATCCGGGCGATCGGCCGCGACAACGTCAAGCTGCTGTTCGACGCCTATCACTGCGTGTGCCTCGGCCATGACCCGGCGGCGCTGATCCGCGCGCACGCGCCGCTCATCGCCCATGTCCAGATCGCCGACGATCCCGGGCGGCACGAGCCGGGGACCGGCACGATCGCCTTCGACCCGATCTTCGCCGCCCTGGAGGAGGTCGGCTATTCCGGCTTCGTCGGCTGCGAGTACCATCCCGCGGCCGGCACCGAGGCAGGGCTCGGCTGGATGCGGGCGGCAGCGGCGTAGCGCCGGGGCCTCAGAACCGGGCGGCGACGCCGCCGATGATCGTGCGGGGCTGCCCCGGCGTCGCGTAGCGGTTCTGGAACGCGCGGTCGTAGAACGTCGCGTCGAACACGTTGTCGACGTTGAGGTAGATCCGCACGCCCGGCGCGATCTGGTAGTACGAGATCAGGTTGACCAGCGTGTATTGCGGCAGGTTGAAGGTCGCGAGCGCCGTCCCCGCGGCGCGCCGGCCGACGAAGTCGAGGCCGCCGCCCAGGCCGAGCCCCTTCAGGTCGCCGCTCTGGAACTCGTAGACGGTCTGGAACGCGAGGCTGTTGGCGGGCACGTTGGCGATGCGCGTGCCGACCGGCAGGGTGTTGTCGCGGGCGACGGCCGCGTCGACGCGCGTGTAGGTCCCGATCACGCGCCAGCCCGGGGCCAGGTAGCCGGCGGCGGTCAGGTCGAAGCCGCGGCTGCGCACCGTGCCGGTGGCCACGCTGAAGTTCGGGTCGACCGGATCGGTGCTCAGGACGTTGGAGCGCCGGATCTCGAACAGGGCGGCGGTGGCGTCGAGGCGCCCGTCGAGCAGGCTGACCTTCGCGCCGGCCTCGTAGCCCTCACCCTCCTCGAACGCGAAGGGCCGGCCGCTGCGATCCGTGCCGATATTGGGCCGGAACGAGCGCGCGTAGTTGCCGTAGAGCGCGACCGTGTCGGTCAGGTCGTAGAGCAGGCCGAAGCGCGGCGTCGCAACCAGACCCTGGAGGCTGGTGGTGCTCTTCGTGAGGTTGTTCGTCGAGACCAGCCCGAGGTCCTCGACCCGGACACCCAGGAGGGCGTGGAGGCGGGGCGTGAGGTCGATCTGGTCCTGCACGTAGCCGGCGTAGCTCTCGGTCTTCTGCAGGAAGTTCGTGACCTGCGCGGTGATCGGCGGCAGCGGCTGGCCGTAGCGCGGCGCCAGCAGGTCGAGGAGGAACGGGTTCGTCGCCACGTTCGAGCGGTTGAACACCTCCCGGTAGCGGTAGCTGTCGTATTCCAGCCCGAGCAGGAGCGTGTGGCGGAACGGGCCGGTCTCGAACTTGCCCGCGAGATTCGCCTGCAGGTCGAGGTCGGACCACGTCAGGTCCCGCCATTCCAGGGTCCGCCGCTGGGTCCGGCCATCCGGCAGCAGGCCGATGGCGCCGACCCCGTAGCCCGACAGGTTCCCGCCGAGAACCTGGGCACCGACGTTCAGCACCCAGTCCTGGTCGAACCGGTGCTCGACGCGCAGCTGGCCGAGGGCGTTGTCGACATGGGCCGGCGGCAGGCCCGGCTCGCCGATGAAGCGGCTGCGCGGCAGGGCGCGCACGTTGCCCCCCAGCGGGACGATGCCGCGGTCGAAGGTCTGCGCCGTGCTGACGAAGTCGCCCTCCAGGGTGACGGTCGTGTCCGTCGTCGGCTTCCAGGCGATGACCGGGGCGAGGGCGTAGCGGTCGCTGGTGACGAAGTCCCGGAAGCTGCCGTTGTCCTCGACAGCGCCGGTGACGCGGGCCAGCACCTGCCCGCTCTCATCGAGGGCGCCGGTGGCGTCGAAGGTGCTCCGCTTGGCGCCGAAGCTGCCGTACTGCGTGCCGACCGTGAGGGAGCGCGCCGCCAGCGGCTGCTTGGTCACAATGTTGAAGGTGCCGCCGGGATCGCCGCGACCGTACAGGAAGGCCGAGGGGCCCTTGAGGACCTCGATGCGCTCGATGGAGACGATGTCGGGGCTGTTGGGGTAGCCGCGGTTGATCGGGAACCCGTTGCGGTAATACTCGCCGGTCGCCACGCCGCGGATCGTGAACTCGGTCAGGCCGAGACCGCCGAAATTGTTGCCGCGGCCGACGCCCGCGAGGTCGAGGGCGCTGTCGATCCGCGTCGCCGCCGCGTCCTCCAGCACCTCCTGCGGCACCGCCACGATGGTCTGCGGCACCTCGCGGACGGGCGTGTCGGTCCGCGTGGCGCTCACTGCCCGCGTGGCCCGGTAACCGTCGACGCGGGACGTCCCGTCGCCGGTCCCCGCCACCGACAGCTCCTCCAGCTGGACTTCCTGGGAACTGTCAATGGCAAGTTGAGCCCAGCCTGGAGACGGGAGCAATACCGGAGCGAGGAAGAGGGAGATTCTGGCTGCGCGCCCGGAAACGGCGCGCGAAGACCGCGTGCAAGACCTTGCACAGTTACGCCGTACCACGATGTCGACCATTCTGTTTCGAGTGGCGCCAGATACGGTGCGGAAACATTCACGGTCAAGCTTGATCGCCGGCGGAGCCTCCAGACTAGATTTTGAATAACTACAATCTGATCGGGATCGACGGTGCGCCCGCACGAAGCGCGCGAAGACGCCGTCGTCGCCGGTTCGAGCGGTGAGGGAAGGGGAGGGTCGCTCCGGCGCACGGGCTCTCAACACGCCGGGTCGCGGGGCATCTGCACAGACGACGCCTCTCGCGTCGTCCGAGCGATCGTGACCGGTTCGCGCGCCGCCCAGAAAGGGCGGAGCGGGACCTGTTCCCGCTCAGGCGCCGCCGAGCAGCCGCGCCCGGCGCTCGAGGACCGTGGGCCAGACCTCGGGATTGACGAGCCGCGGCGGCGTCTCGCCCCGGAGCAGGCCGACGATCTGCTCGGCCCCCCAGGCGGCCACGTTGCGCCGCGCCTCGTGGGTGACGCCGGCGGTGTGGTAGGTCGCCACCACGGTGTCGAGCTGCAGCAGGGCCGCGTCGAGGCACGGCGGTTCCGGCGACCAGACATCGAGGCCCGCGCCGGCGAGATGGCCGGCGGTGAGCGCGGCGGCGAGCGCCGCCTCGTCGTGGACCCGGCCCCGGGCGGTGGTGATGAACAGCGCCCCCGGCTTCATCGCCGCGAAGGACGCGGCGTCGAAGCTGCCCCGGGTGGTGTCGTCGAGGGGGCAGTGAAGGGACACGATGTCGGACTCGGCGAGCAGCCGCGCCCGGTCCACCGGCTCCGCGCCGCGGGCCCGGATCTCCGCGTCCGGGAGGAGGGGATCGTGGGCGAGGACCCGCATGTCGAAGCCGCGGGCCAGCTTGGCGACCTCCCGGCCGGTATGACCGATCCCGATGAGGCCCAGGGTCGCGCCGCCGATCTCGTGGCCCATCAGCGATTCGCGGGTGAAGCCGCGCGCGGTCCGGAGCAGGCGGTCGGAGACGCAGATCTTGCGCGAGACGGCGAGCATCAGGCCGATCGCCAGTTCCGCCACCGAGCGGGCATTGCCGCCCACTTGGTTCACCACCGCGACGCCGGCCCGGGTGCAGGCGGCGGCGTCCACCGTGTCGAAGCCCGCCCCGGCCGACGAGACCGCGATCAGATTCGGGCATTCGGCGAGCAGCGCGTCGGTCACGTGCCAGCGGCGCGGCAGCTCGTCCCGCGCCGGCGATACGTGGAGGACGTGGGCCCGCGCCAGCAGCGCCGCGAGCGCGTCCTCCGGTCCCTGCAGGTCGCCGACCTGCAGGTCGATGTCGGGCTCGGCCCCCAGGCGCGCGTCGAAGACCGGATTGATCCAGACGTTGAATCGGCAGACGCGCTTGGTGGCCGACACCCGGTTCAGCCCTTCACCACCGCGTCGATCGCGTCGATGACGTGGTCGATGTTGTGGGTGTTGACGGCGGCGACGCAGATCCGGCCCGTCTCCAGGGCGTAGACCTCGTGGTCCTCGCGCAGGCGGGTGGCCTCGGCGGGGCTCAGGCCCGTGTAGGAGAACATGCCCTTCTGCGCCTTGATGGCGTCGAAGCCGCGCTCCGGGTGACGCTGCTGCAGGCTGTCGGCCATCCGCTCGCGCATGGCGCGGATCCGGTCGCGCATCTCGCCGAGTTCCCGCTCCCAGTCGGCGCGCAGCTCCGGGTCGGTGAGCACGATCTCGACGATCGCCGCGCCGTGGGTGTGCGGGTTCGAGTAGCTCGCCCGCACCAGCCGCTTGGCGAAGGCCTCGACCTTGGCCTTCGCGGCCGGGTTCTCGGCCACGATGGTGAGCGCGCCGACGCGCTCGCCGTAGAGCGAGAACGACTTCGAGAACGAGGAGGCGACCAGGAATTCCTGGCCCGACTCGGCGAACAGGCGCACCGGCTCGGCGTCGGCGTCGAGGCCGTTGCCGAAGCCCTGGTAGGCGATGTCGAGGAACGGGATCAGGCCGCGCTCGGCCATCAGGGGCACGAGGTCCCGCCACTCGTCGAGGCCGAGATCGGCGCCGGTCGGGTTGTGGCAGCAGGCGTGCAGCACCACGATCGAGCCCTTCGGCAGATCCTGGAGATAGGCCTTCATGGCCGGGTAGTCGGCGCCGCCGGTCTCGGCCGAGAAGTAGGGATAGTCGACCACGGTGAAGCCGGCCTGGCTGAACAGCGCCTTGTGGTTCTCCCAGCTCGGGTTGCTCACCGCCACGGTGGCGTTCGGGTAGAGCTTGGCGAGCAGGTCGGCGCCGGTCTTCAGCGCGCCGGTGCCGCCGATGCTCTGGAGCGTCGCGGCCCGGTTCTGGGACAGGATCGGCGCGCCCTTGCCGAACAGGAGTTCCTGGACCGCGTCGCGGAACGGCTTGGTGCCCTCGATCGGCCGGTAGGTCTTCGGCAGGCCCTTCTCGATCCAGCGCTTCTCGGCGGTCTGCACGGCGCGCAGGCGCGGCACCTTGCCGTCCGCGTCCGTGTACACGCCGACCACGAGGTTGAGCTTCTTGGGGCTCGGGTCGGCGTTGAAGGCCTCGAACAGGCGCATGATCGGGTCGAGCGGCGCGTCCTGGATGCCGGCGAACAGCGAGGTCATGATCGTCAATCGTCCCAGAGGGTCTCGGCCGGCGACGCGCGGAGGGGCGCCGGCACGCCCGGCGACGGGCCGGGCCGACGCCCTTATTCCGCACATCGCGCTCGCCCGCCAGCGCTTCCGCGCGCATCAGCGTCCCGATCCGCTCAACGATCTGCGCGACGCTGCGCCCGACGATAGTCCGGGCGATCCGGGAGCGGCGCCCTTCCGGTCGGGGCGGAGACGGTCCTAGAGTGCCGCCATGATCCGTCGCCTCCTCCCGTTCCTCGCCCTTCTCCTCGCGGCCGCCCCGGCCGTCGCGCAGGCACCGGTGCGGATCGGCCTGTCGGCGCCGCTGACCGGTCCGGATTCCGCCTTCGGCCAGGGGCTCCGGCAGGGCGCCGAGCAGGCGGTGGCCGATCTCAACCGCGCCGCGGGCGGCCGCTCGCGCTGGGTCCTCGTCCCGGCCGACGACGGCGGCGAGGCCCGGCAGGCCGTCGCCGTCGCGAAGAAGTTCGCCGCCGACGGGGTGCGCCTCGTCGTCGGACCGCTTGAATCCGGGGCGGTCGCGGCCGCGGCGCCCGTCTACGAGGAGGCGGGCGCAGTCATGGTCGCGCCGGGGGCGTCCTACGGGCCGCTGACCGGCCGGGGTCTGTGGAACCTGTTCCGCCTCGGACCGAGCGACGCCCAGCAGGGTCGGGCGGCCGGGGCCTACCTGGCGAAGGCCTTCGCGGGACGCCGGGTCGGGATCCTCAGCGACCGCTCGACCTTCGGCCGCGGCCTCGCCGACGCGGTGGCGGCGCGGCTGAAGGAGGCCGGCACGCCGGAGGTGCTGTTCGACGGCTTCCCCCGGGGCACCCGCGACCTCGCGGACCTCGTCGCGCGGCTGAAGGCGGCGCGCCCCGACGCGGTGTATTTCGGCGGCCTCGCGCCCGAGGCCGCGACCCTGCTCCGCGCCATGCGCGAGGCCGGCCTCGGCGCGACGCTGGTGGCGAGCGACGGCATCCTCGACCCCGCCTTCGCCGCGGTCGACGGGGACGGGGAGGGGACGGTCATGACCCTGGTTCCCGATCCGCCGCGCCTGCCCGAGATCCGCGGCGCTCGCCCGGTGCCGCGCTCGCCCGAGGCGGAGAGCGTCGCGGCCAACGCCTACGCGGCCGTGGAGCTCCTGGCGCAGGCGACCGAGCGCACCCGCGCCGCCGACCCGAGGACCGGCCGCATCGCGGACGGCCACAAGGTGGCCGAGGCCGTGCGGACGGGGCCGTCCCGGACGCTGCTCGGATCGGTGGCCTTCGACGCGCGGGGCGACCGCGCCGGAGCACCGATCGCCCTGCGGATCTGGCGCCGGACGCCGGACGGTCGCCTCGACTATGCCGGCAACGACGCCGAGCCCTGAGAGCCGGCAAATCGTGTCGATGACGGAACGTGTTCGGTGTCCGTGACTTGCGGCCGGTTCCCGCGGGGACTACATGCGGGCGGTGCTGCTGAGCTGGCGCGGGCGGTCCACCGGATCGGATCCGCGCCCTGCGGCGTTTCCCGAGCTCGATGACAGCCGAACACGCATTGCCGGAACGCCTGCTGCCGGACGGTCCGACTGGAGAAGGTGCATGGCGAAAGAAGAATTGATGCAGTTCGATGGTCTCGTGATCGAGATCCTGCCGGATGCGCGCTACCGCGTGCAGCTCGACCAGGGCCACGAGATCGTGGCCTACACGGCCGGCAAGATGAAGAAGAACCGCATCAAGACGCTGGCGGGCGACCGGGTGACGGTCGAGATGTCGCCCTACGACCTTGAGAAGGGCCGCCTCGTGTTCCGCCACAAGGACGAGCGCTCGTCCGGACCCCGCCCGCCGGTGCGCGGCGGTCAGTTCCGCCGCCGTTGACGACCGGGCGCGCGCGCCGGGCTTCCCCGGCCGCGCCCGCCTACCTGCTCTTGACCGTCACGGCGCTGCTCTGGGCCGGCAACGCCGTCACCAGCCGCTGGGCGCCCGGTCACGTGTCGCCCCAGGTCATCACGACGCTCCGATGGGCGGTCGCCTGCCTGGTGCTCATGCCCTTCGCCGCGCGCCGGCTCGCCGCCGCGTGGCCGCTCCTGCGGCCGCACTGGCTGCGCATCCTGCTGATGGGCGGCCTCGGCTACACGGCCTTCAACTGCCTGTTCTACGCGGCCGGTGTGCATACCGGCGCGATCAACCTCGCCCTGTTCCAGGGGGCGATCCCCGTGCTGGTGATCGTCCTGAACCGGCTCGCCTACCGGGTGCCGGTCACGCCGGGGCAGGTCCTGGGCGTGGCGCTGACCCTGGTCGGCGCCGGCCTCGCCGCCACGCACGGCGACCTGTCGGTGCTCACGACCCTCGCGTTCAACCGCGGCGACGTGCTCGTCTTCGGCGCCTGCCTGCTTTACGCGGGCTACACGATCTTCCTGCCGACGCGCCCGAAGGTGCCGGCCCTGGTGTTCTTCGCCGCGATGGCGGTCGCGGCCTTCGTCACCTCGCTGCCGCCGCTCGCCGTCGAGTGGGCGACGGGCCACGCCGTCTGGCCCAACCGCGAGGGCTGGCTGATGGTCGCCTTCGTGGGCCTCGGGCCGTCGCTGCTGGCGCAGCTCTTCTTCATGCGCGGCGTCGAGATCATCGGCCCGAACCGCGCCGGCCTGTTCGTCAACCTCGTGCCGATCTTCGGCGCGATCCTCGCCGTCCTGCTGGTCGGCGAGCCGTTCGGCGCGACGGAAGGGGTCGCCCTGGCCCTGGTGCTGGCCGGGATCGCCTGCGCCGAGCGCCTGAAACCGGCGCCCGCCGCAGAGGCGACTCCGGAAGCCGCCTACTCGCAGACGCGGACGCGGCGGATGTAGACGTCGCCGTAGGCATCGTAGGTCCGGCGGCGCTCGAAGTGGCAGACCGGGCCGTAATCCTCCTCGACGTAGACCGGCGGCGGGGCGCGGTAGACCGGGCGGCCCGGGTAGTAGCCGTTGTTGGCCGACGCGATGGCGCCGCCGACGGCCAGGCCGCCGAGCACGCCGAGGGCGGCCGCGCCGCCGGCGCCGATGCCGTCGCGGGCCTGGGCGGCCGGCGCGAGCGTGGCGAGGCTCCCGACGACAAGGCTCGTCGCGAGAAGGTACTTCATGACATCCCCCTGAAAGCAGGCGATTCGTGCCGATCGATCGGCACAGAGCTGCTAGCACACCCGAGCTTTGGGGCGTTTGTTCGGCCGCACGTGCCGGCTTGACGTGAGGTGCTCCGCCGCACCAAACCCGGGGGCGAGCCGGAGGGCGAGCGAGAGGAGCGGCGACCGTCATGGTGACACGGGGCTTCGTCGGACGCAGGCAGCCGCCCGAGACCGGCGCGCGCCTGCCGCCGGGTCAATATCTCACCGACGATTTCCCGATCCTCCAGATCGGCCCCAACCCGACCGTCGACATGGCGACGTGGCGGTTCACGCTGCGCGAGGGATCCCGGCCGATCAAGGCGTGGAGCTGGGCGGAGTTCGAGGCGCTGCCCCGCACCACCTGGCGCGGCGACATCCACTGCGTCACCAAGTGGTCGAAGTTCGACACGACCTGGGAGGGCGTCAGCTTCGACGACATCCTGGCCGATGCCGGGATCACGGCACCGACCGGCTACCTCCTGGCGGAATCCCACGACGACTACACCACGAATGTCCCGGTGGCCGACCTCGTGGGCGGTCGCGCCCTGGTGGCGACGCGCTACGAGGGTCAGCCGATCCATCCGGATCACGGCGGCCCGGCGCGGCTGTTCGTGCCGCACCTCTATTTCTGGAAGAGCGCCAAGTGGGTGAAGGGCCTGCGGTTCACTCAGACCGACACGGCCGGTTTCTGGGAATTGCGCGGCTACCACATGTACGGGGATCCCTGGCGTGAGCAGCGCTACATCGGTGACTGAGGCGGTTCCTGAGGTGGTGACTGACGCGGTGACGGACACAGTGACTGACCCGGCGTTCGAGCCCATCGTCTTCCGCTGGCACGAGGCGGAGATCACCGCGATCGCGCCGGTGACGCCGCACGTGAAGAGCGTCCGGCTGCGCTGCGGCCTCGCCGAGTCCTACCGGGCCGGGCAGCACGTCGATGTCCGGCTCACCGCCGAGGACGGCTACCAAGCGCAGCGGAGCTATTCCATCGCCTCGGCGCAGGACGGCAGCGGCACCCTGGAGCTGATGATCGAGGCCCTGCCGGACGGCGAGGTCTCGGGCTGGTTCTCGCACTGCGCCGAGGTCGGCGACCGGGTCGAGCTGCGCGGGCCGATCGGCGGCTCGTTCTCCTGGGACGGGTCCGACGGCGGGCCGCTGCTCCTGGGCGGCGGCGGGTCCGGCGTGGTGCCGCTCCTGGCGATGCTGCGGCGGCGGGCGCAGCACTGGCGGGCGATCCCGGCGGCGCTGATCTACTCGGCCCGCACCCGCGCGGAGGCGATCGCGGTCGCCGAGCTGGAGCGGCTCGCCGAGACGGATCCCAACTTCTCCCTGCATCTCGCCACCACGCGCGAGCCCGGCGGCAAGCGGATCGACGCGCACCTCGTCGCCGACGCGCTGGCGCGGATCGGGGCGCCCGGGAAGGTGTTCCTCTGCGGCTCGAACCGGTTCGTGGCCGCGGCCTCGGACCTGATCCTGGCGCAGGGCGTCGCGCCGGGCCTGATCCGCACCGAGCGCTTCGGCGCCTGAACGAGGCCTGGCGCTTTCCGGTCGAGGATCTCGGCTCTGTCGTCGTTGCGAGCGAAGCGAAGCAATCCAGAGTGCGCCACATTCTCCAACGTCGCGCCGCCCCGGGTCGCTTCGCTGCGCTCGCGATGACGGAGCGGGTTGCGCCGACCGAAGCGTTCCGCCGGAAGCCGAATCAGGGGCTGAAGATCAGCACGAGGTAGACGAAGAACAGCACGAGGTGCACCGCGCCCTCCAGCACGGTGGTGCGCGAGCCCGAGAAGGTCTGGGCGCTGAGGATCAGCGTCACGGCCAGCAGGGTCATCTCGGTCGGCTTGAGGCCGAGCACCACGGTCTGGCCGGTGAGCAGCCCGATGGTCAGGATCGCCGGCACGGTGAGGCCGACCGTGGAGGTGGCCGCCCCCAGGCACAGGTTGATCGCCCGCTGGAGCTCGTTGCGGGCCACCGCCTTGAGCGCCGAGATCCCCTCCGGCGTGAACACGATGGCGGCGATCAGCACGCCGCCCAGCGCCGTCGGCGCGCCGAGCGCCGCGATGCCGTGGTCGAGGATCACCGCGAGGCTCTTGGCCAGGATCACGATCGGCAGGACGTTGGCGAGCAGCAGGCCGACATGCTTGGCGACGCTGCCGCCCGAGACCGGATCCGCGCCGTGCGGCGGCTCCGTCGCCTCGGGGATCTCCGCGTCGATGAAGAACTCGCTGTGGCGCCCGGTCTGGATGAGCAGGAACACGCCGTAGAGGGCGAGGGTGAACACCGAGAACGTGACCGCCTGAAGCGTCGTCAGGGTCCCGTCGCTGGTGGAACTGGTGAAGTTCGGGATGATCAGCGCGATCGTGGTGAGCGGGATGATCACCGCCATGAAGGCCGAGGCACCCTGGAGGTTGTACCGCTGCTGGTGGTGGCGCAGGCCGCCGACCAGGAGGCCCAGCCCGACGACGCCGTTCAGCACGATCATCAGCACCGCGAACATCGTGTCGCGACCGAGGGTCGGCGCGTCCTTGGCCGACAGCATCACGGCGGAGATCAGCGCCACCTCGATGATGACGATCGCCAGCGTCAGGACCAGCGTCCCGAGGGGCTCGCCGAGGCGGTGTGCCAGTTCTTCGGCCTCGTGCACCACGCCGAAGGCGGCCCAGACGATCACGGCGAGCAGCCACGCGAACAGGCCCCCCGCGAACAGCGGCTGAGACAGGTCCCCGAGCCAGTCCTTGCCGAACCACGTGAAGGCGAGAACCGTCGCCCAGGCTACCGCCACCCGCAGGGCTGCCATCATGATGAACGTGTACTCCGCTCGGTTCGCGTCGGGCCTCGACGTGCGCGATTCACGGGAGCCTTAGCAGGTCGTCGGACCAGTGTCGGCGTCGACGGCCGATCGGCCGCGGGTCCATTCGCGCGCCGATGAGGCGGGCCGGATCCCGGATCGAGCGCGCGCAACCGCCCCATGCTGCGACGGGAGTGGTCAGTCGGCCCGGTTGGCGTTACCTTCCCGGCACCCGAATAAAGTCCGGCGCCTGATTCCCCCGCCGCGCGATGGCGCGCTGCCGGGCGCGGCACGGCCGTTGAGAGTTCCCGAAGCTTGCCTTTCCCGACCCTGCCCGCCCCCCTCGCGCGGGCCCTGAGCGACCGCGGCTACGCCGACCCGACGCCGGTCCAGGCCGCCGTGCTGGAAGCCGCCGCCGGCTCCCGCGACCTCCTCGTCTCGGCCCAGACCGGGTCCGGCAAGACCGTGGCCTACGGCCTCGCCATGGCCAGCATGCTGATCGGGGAGGCCGAGCATCTGCCGCCCCCGGCGGCGCCCCTCGCCCTCGTGATCGCCCCGACCCGGGAACTTGCCCTGCAGGTCCAGCGGGAGCTGTCCTGGCTCTACGGCCCGGCCGGTGGCCGGGTTGCGGCCTGCGTCGGCGGCATGGATCCGCGCCGGGAGAGCCGGATGCTCGCGGACGGCACCCACATCGTGGTCGGGACGCCGGGCCGCCTGCGCGACCACCTCGAGCGCCGCAACCTCGACCCGACGGCGCTGCGCGCCGTGGTCCTCGACGAGGCGGACGAGATGCTCGATCTCGGCTTCCGCGAGGACATCGAGTTCATCCTCTCGGCGACGCCCGCGGAGCGGGCCACCTACCTGTTCTCCGCGACCCTGCCGAAGGCGATCGAGACGCTGGCCGAGCGCTACCAGCGCGGGGCCCTCCGGCTCGCGATCAAGGGCGAGACCAAGGGCCACGCCGACATCGCCTACCGCGCGGTGCGGATCATGCCGCGGGAGACCGAGCACGTGGTGCTCAACCTTCTGCGCGAGGCGGACGCCAAGACCGCGATCGTCTTCTGCAACACCCGCAACGCCGTCCGGCACCTCCAGGCCAGCCTGACCGAGCGGGGCTTCTCGGTGGTGGCGCTCTCGGGCGAGCTGGGGCAGGGCGAGCGCAACGCCGCGCTCCAGGCCCTGCGCGATGGCCGCGCCCGCGTCTGCGTCGCCACCGACGTGGCCGCCCGCGGCATCGACCTGCCGTCGCTCAGCCTCGTCATCCACGCGGATCTCCCGCACGACGCCGAGGTGCTCCAGCACCGCAGCGGCCGCACCGGCCGCGCCGGCCGCAAGGGCACCTCGGTGCTGCTGATCCCCAATTCCCGGCGGCGCCGGGCCGAGCAGATGTTCGCCATCGCCAAGGTGAGCCCCGAATGGTCGGGACCGCCCTCGGCCGACGAGATCCGCCGGCTCGACGGCGAGCGCATGCTCTCCGACCCGCTCTTCGCCGAGCCGCCGGCCGAGGAGGACGTCGCGCTGGCCGAGACGCTGCTCGCCGGCAAGAGCCCCGAGGAGCTCGCCGCGCTCCTGGCCCGCGTGTACCGCACCCGCCTGCCGGCCCCCGAGGAGGTCAGCGATCCGGGCGAGGGCCGCGCGCCCCGCGGCGAGCGTCCGCCCTACGACCCGATGGACCCGGAGCGGATCGCCGCCATGGGCCCGGCGGTCTGGTTCCGGCTGAACCTCGGCCGCCGCGACAACGCCGACCCGCGCCGGCTGCTGCCGATGCTGACCCGTCGGGGCGGGATCGGGCGCCAGGAGATCGGCGCCATCCGGATCTTCGACCGCGAGACCAAGTTCGAGGTGCGTGGCAACGCGGCGGCGCGCTTCGCCGAATCCTTCGCCCGCAACGGCTCGCCGGAGATCCAGGTCGAAGCGCTCGCGGGCGATGGGGCGCCGGCCGAGCGCCGGGGCCCGCCCGCCGGGCCGAAGGGATTCGCGAGCCCGCGGGCCGGCAAGCACCAGCGCAAGGCCGAGCGCACCGGGCCGAAGGGCGACAAGGCCGGGCGCCAGACGGGCCGGGCCTGAGCGCCGGCCCCGGCAGACGTCCGGCCCCGTGAGCGGGGCCGCCGCGGCGGATCAGAAGACGTTCTTGACGGCGTCACCGAGGGCGTCGACGCTCTCCTTCAGCTTCCGCCCGGCCGGCGCCAGGGACGGGAGCTTGATGCCGAGCACCTCGGTATCCTCAGCCTCGGCGGGCTCCGCCTGGGCAACGGTCGCGGTGGCGGCGCCCTTCGCCTTATCGGCGGTCCGCGTCGGCGCGGGCGTTTGGCGGGTCGCCGCCTTGGGCACGGGCTTCTCGGGGCGCTCGATCTTCTCGGCGCGCTCCGTCCTCTCCGATTTCCCGGAGCGCTCCGTCTTCTCGGCCCGCTCCTTCTTCTCGGGACGCTCGGCCTTCTCCGCGCGCTCGGTGCTCTCCGCCACCGGCTTCGGCGCGGCCGGCTCGACGAGCTCGCGGGCCCGGACCGTCTCGGAGGCGCGGGGCGTCTGAAGCGCGGCCGTGCGGCCCGGCGCCAGCGGCGCGACTTCCCGCGCGGCCGCGACCGGCGTGACGGGCGTCGGAACCGGGATGCGCTGCGTCGGCGCGACGGGGGCGGCGGCGACCTTCGCGGGCCGCGGGGCCGCCGGCCGCGGGGCGTCGGGCGCGGGCGGCGTCGGCGCGGGCGTGATCGCCGCGAACGCCTCCGGCAGCGACACCATCCTGAGCGCCGGTGTCTCCGGCTTGGCGGGCTGCGCCGGGGCGGCCGCCGCCTGGACGGAGCCCTTGATGGCGGGCAGCCCGTCCTTCAGCTCCGGCCAGTCCGCGGCCTGCCGGGACGCGATGATCTTCACGGGGGTCGGCGCCGCCAGGCCGGCCATCACCGTCGAGGCGGCGACGCCGAAGCCGACCAGCGCGCTCGCGCCGGCCACGCTGAACAGCACGACCTTGAGGTTCAGCGACGGCCCGGGCTTGGCCGACGGCGTCCGGTCAGGCCGGGTCTCGGACGGGTCGAGGTTGAGATCGATCATAGGCCGGGGTCTCTGACACGATACACGCCGCGCGCGACCGGGCTCCCCTTCACCGGCCGCCACACTCCGAGGATTCGAAGCTGGTTCGACTCTGGTGGCGATAGAGGAGCTGCAATACGGCGCAATGATGTCGGTCCGAATTGCCTGCCCAGCCAGTCCTGGCGCGGCTATCCACAAGATTACGCCACGCCGCTTAAGAATCGGTGTTCGCCCCGTCCGCGGCACTGGGGGCGGGGCGGCCTGAGCACGTCCGGGTCGCCACTCCGCCGGCCGCCCGCGGCGGGCGCCATGGACTTCGCCGGCGCGGTCGCTATGCGTCAGCGCGTGGATACCCGCCCGAACCTGTCCCCGCGTACCGAGACGGCCGAAGCGCCGGACGCTCCCCGGCTCCGCCGCTGGCCCTGGTCGGCGTGGTCCACCCGCGCGCGGCTCGTCGCGGTGGTCCTGCTGATCGACGCCTTCGCGGCCGTGATCTCCTGCGCGGTCATCGTCCTGAACGCCCGGTCGGCCGTGCGCGTCGAGACCCGCGCGTCGCTCGCGACCGTCGAGTCGCTAGTGGCCGACACGATCCGCCTGTCCGACACGGCCGCGCCCGACACGCTGCTCCAGACCCTCGACCTGCGCTTCAAGGTCCTCCGGCACGTCCGGGTCGCTGTGCTCGACGCGGACGGCGACGAGGTCGGCCGGCCGCTGCCGCCGCCGCGCGCCGACCGGGAGGCGCCGCGCTGGTTCGCCGACCTGATCATGCCGCCGATCGAGCGCCACGCCCTTCCGATCGTCGTCAACGGGCGGCGGCTCGGCACGGCGCAGATCACCACGCAGCCGATGGACGAGATCGACGAGATCTGGGGCTACGCCCGGGCGCTCTCGCTGACCACCCTGGCGATCAACGCCGCGATGCTGATCGCGCTCTACATCGCGCTGGGCCGGATCCTCGCGCCGCTGCGGCGGCTCGGCGCCGGCCTGACCCAGCTGGAGCACCACGACTACACCGCCCGCCTGGAGCCGCCCGGCGCCCGGGAGCTGGCCGTGATCGCCGAGCGGTTCAACAAGGTCGCCGAGGCCCTGGGCGAGGTCCGGGCCGCCAACGGCCGCCTCAACCGCCAGCTCCTGACCGCGCAGGACGACGAGCGCCGCCGGACGGCCCTGGAGCTGCACGACGAGTTTGGTCCGTGCCTGTTCGCCCTTGAGGCCAACGCCGCCTCGATCGGCCGCATCGCCTCCGGCACGGCCGAGCCGAGCCGCGAGAAGCTCGCCGCCCGGGCGGCCGAGATCAGCGCGATCGTCGGGCAGGTCCAGACCGTCAACCGGGAACTCCTGAACCGCCTGCGGCCGCACGGCCTCGGGCAGGCGCCCCTGGCGACCTGCCTCGACCTACTCCTGCGCGGCTTCGAGCAGCGCCATCCCGGCATCACCTTCGCGGGCCGCTTCGACGGGCTGGCCCGGGGCTACGGCGACCTCGTCGACCTCACGGTGTTCCGCTGCGTTCAGGAGAGCGCCACCAACGCCGTGCGGCACGGCGCCGCGACCCGGGTGGAGGCCGAGGCAGCCGAGACCGGCGGCCGGATCGACCTCACCATCCGCGACAACGGCACCGGAATCCCGCCGGAACACGGTACCGGGCTCGGTCTGTCGGGGATGCGCGAGCGCGTGGAGGCCCTCGACGGCACCTTCGCCCTTGACAATGCCGGCCCCGGGGCGATCGTCCGGATCACGATCCCCGTTCCGCCCGACCGGGGCGACGAGAACAACACCGCGCCGAGCGCATGAACGCCATCGCATCCCAGATCGACGCCGCCGCCACGCGCCTGCCGGTTCTCGTCATCGATGATCACCCCATCGTCCTGCAGGGCTGTCGACGCGTGCTGGAGGATTCCGGCGTCGAGACCATCGCGGAGGCGACGACAGTCGTCGGCGGCTACCGGATCTTCCACCGGCTCCGCCCGCCGGTCGTGATCTGCGACCTGACCTTCCAGGGCAGCGGCATGGCCGGGCTCGGCCTGATCCGGCGGATCCGGGCGGTCGCGCCCGAGACGCGCATCCTGGTCTTCAGCATGCACAACGACCCGGTGATCGTCGCCCGCGCCCTCGAGGCGGGGGCCCTGGGCTACGTCCTCAAGGACCACGCCTCGGCCGAGCTGTTCGAGGCCTTCGCCAAGGTCCGCGTCGGCGAGGTCTACCTCGACCGGCGCCTCGCCACCGAGGTGGCGATGCTGCGCGCCGACGCCCGCCGCGCGCCGGAATCGCAGCTGACCCCCCGCGAGCAGCAGATCCTGGCGCGCCTCGCGCAGGGCCGCTCCTACGGAGCCATCGCGGCCGACCTGTCGGTGAGCTACAAGACCGTGACGAACGCCTGCTCGCAGATGCGCCAGAAGCTCGGCGTGCGCACCCTCGCCGAGCTGATCCACGTCGCCGTCACCCACGCGCAGCGGCAGGGCTAAGCCGTGGCATCCCCCGGACCTGACGACGCCTTCTCCTGGGAGGCCTGGGCGCGCAACGCCGCCGCCTACGAGACCATCCGGTCGATGCCGTTCAACGCCGAGCTCGCCGCCGGCACGCTGCCGCAGGACCGGTTCCGGCACTACATCGTGCAGGACGCGCACTACCTGATCGGCTTCGGCCGGGCGCTGAGCCTCGCCGCCGCGAAGGCGCCGGATCCGGACACGATCGTGCAGTTCTCCCGCGCCGCGCAGGAGGCGATCGTGGTCGAGCGCGCCCTCCACGGCGGCTTCTTCCGCGACTACGGCATCGGGCCGGACACCTTCGCGGCCACGCCCCTGACGCCGGCCTGCGACCACTACGTCAGCTACCTCACGGCCACCGCCTACGCCGAGCCCTACGCGGTCCTCTGCGCGGCCCTGCTGCCCTGCTTCTGGATCTACAAGGCGGTCGGCGACGACATCTTCGCCCGCGCGCAGCCCGACAACCCGTATCGCGCCTGGATCGACACCTACGCGGGCGACGATTTCGCCGCAGCGGTCGCGGCCATGATCGCCGCCACCGACTGCGCGGCGCGGGACGCGTCGGAGGCCGAGCGCGCGCGGATGCACCGGGCGTTCACGCAGGCCACCCGGCTCGAGTGGCAGTTCTGGGACAGCGCCTACCGCGACGCGGCCTGGGCCCTGTGACCCGCCCGGCGCGCCCGTGACCGCGCCGGACGCCAGCCGCCGCGATCTCGTCGCCGCCGCGCTCGCTGCAGCCCTCGCCGCGCCGCTCCGTCCGGCCCTGGCCGCCGGCGCCGGCGATCCGGCGCCGATCCCGCCGGATCGGCCCGTCCGGATCGCCATGCTGGTCTATCCGGGCCTCACCGCGCTCGATCTCGTGGGGCCGCAGACCTTCCTCGCCGGCCTCGCCCCCGGCAGCCTCCACCTCGTCGGCGCGGAGCCCGGGCCGGTGACGAGCGACACCGGCCTCGTCCTGGTGGCGACCCACGGCTTCGCGACCTGCCCGGCGGACCTCGACGTCCTGTTCGTCCCCGGAGGCGACGGCACCCCCGCACAGATGGGCGACGCTGCGCTCCTCGCCTTCCTGCGCGACCGCGCCGCGCGGGCCGGCTGGATCGCCAGCGTCTGCACCGGGTCGCTGATCCTCGGGGCGGCGGGCCTGCTGCGCGGCTACCGCGCGACGTCCCACTGGAGCGTGCGCGACGCGGTGCTGCCGCTCCTGGGCGCCCGTCCGGTGGCCGAGCGCGTCGTCTTCGACCGCGACCGCGTCACCGCGGCCGGGGTCTCGGCGGGGCTCGATCTCGGGCTGGCGCTCGCCGCGCGCCTGCGCGGGGATACCTACGCCCGCACCGCGCAGCTCGTCGCCGAGTACGCCCCGGCGCCGCCCTTCCGCGCCGGCACGCCCGCCGAGGCCGGGCCGGCGACCGTCCGGGCGGCCGAGGCGATCCTCGCGCCGCTGGTGACGGGGGCGGAGGCCGCAGCGCGCCGGTGAGCGCCGCGCCGGCGATGCAACCGGGACACGGTCCGGCGCGACGTGCGGCGGCGTGCTTGACGGCGCGCCGCCGGGGCCCGAACTGTTGCGGTGCACGATCCCCCGGAGCCGCCATGTCCCTGATCGCACGCCTGCGCGCCTACGCGGCCGAGGCTCTCGGCGTCGGCACGCAAGAGACCGTGGACGAGACGCATCTCGCGGCCACCGCGCTCCTCGTCCACGTCGCCCGCGTCGACGGCATCCTGGCGCCGGCCGAGAGCGAGCGCCTCTCGCGCCTCGTGCAGGGCCACTACGCCGACGGTCCGGATGCGGCGCGGGCGCTGATCGAGCGCGCCGCCGCCATGGATTCGGAGGTGCGCGACGTGGCGAGCCTCGTGGAGATGATCCCGCACGAGGCCGACCGGTCCGAGCGCGAAGAGCTGCTGACCATGGCGTGGTCGGTGGCGGCGGCGGACGGCAACGTCGACGAGTTCGAGGAGGCGCTGGTCGAGCGCCTCGGCCGCCTGCTCGGCTTCGACGAGGCCGCCATCGCGGCGGCCCGCCGCAGCGGACAGCAGGGCGTCGCGGCCGCGTAGTCCCGGCCGCCCGCGATGATCGCCAGCCTGGCCCTGATCCTGCTCGCGCAGCTGCTGGGCGAAGCCCTCGCGCGCGGCGCGGGCGTCCCGATCCCGGGGCCGGTGATCGGCATGGGCCTGATGTTCGCGTTCCTGCTGCTGCGCGACAATGCCCGCCTCGGCCTACCGCGCGTGCTGCCGAAGCCGCTGACCGACGGGACGCTCGAGACGACCGCGCGCGGGCTGCTGATGAACCTGTCGCTCCTGTTCGTCCCCGCGGGCGTCGGCGTCGTCGGCCGCCTCGACCTGCTGCGGGCGCAAGGCGCCAAACTGGCCCTCGTGCTGGTCGTCTCGACCGCCCTGTCGCTGCTGGTCACCGTCCTGGTGTTCCGCGCCGTCGCCGCGCTGGTCGAGCGGCGCGGGACCGACGGGGAGCCCTGACGGGTGGCCGGCGACTTCTCGCTCTGGGTCTACCTCGCCAAGACGCCGCTCCTGTGGCTGACGGTGACGCTGACCGCCTACGTCCTGGCGGACCGGATCGCCGCCGTGACCGGCCGGCACCCGATCGCCAACCCCGTCCTCATCACCGTCGTCCTGGTGGGGGCGGTCCTGGCCGTCACTGGCACGCCCTACGGGGCCTATTTCGAGGGCGCGCAGTTCGTCCACTTCCTGCTCGGGCCCGCCACCGTGGTGCTGGCGATGCCGCTCTACGAGCGGCGGGCGACCGTCCTGCGCGCCCTCGCGCCGATGCTGGCGGCCCTCGCCGCCGGCTCGGCCACCACCCTCGCCGTGGTGATCGGCCTCGCGCGCCTCCTCGACATCCCGCAGCCGATCCTCGTCTCGCTGGCCCCGAAATCCGTGACCTCGGGCGTCGCGATGGGCATCGCGGAGGCGCTCGGCGGCGACCCGACGCTCACGGCGATCCTGGTGATCCTCACCGGCATCATCGGGGCGATCCTCGTGACGCCGATGATGAACCTCCTGCGGATCCGCGACATGCGCGCCCGCGGCTTCGCGGCCGGGCTCGCGGCCCACGGCATCGGGACGGCCCGCGCCTTCCAGGTCAGCGAGGTCGCCGGCACCTTCGCGGGCATCGCCATGGGGCTCAACGCCTTCCTGACGGCGATCCTCGCGCCCCTGGCGCTGCACCTGCTGTTCTGAGCACCTGCTGTTCTGAGGCCTCAGGCGTCCAGCCGGTCGGCCACGGCCTCGGCGAGCGACAGGCTGGAGGTCAGGCCGGGGCTCTCGATCCCGAACAGGTGGACGATCCCCGGCAGGCCGTGCTCGGCCGGCCCGTCGATCCGGAAGTCGGCCGCCGCCTCGCCGGGCCCGGTCAGCTTCGGCCGCAGGCCCGCGTAGTCCGGGTACAGCGCCCCGTCGGGCAGGCCGGGCCAGTAGCGCCGGATCGCGCCGTAGAAGGCCTCGGCGCGCGCGGGATCGACCCGGTAGTCGAACCCGTCGACCCACTCCACGTCGGGCCCGAAGCGGGTGCGGCCGGCGAGGTCGAGGGTGAGATGGATTCCGAGGCCGCCGTCGATCCGCGGCGCCGGGTAGATCAGCCGCGAGAAGGCCGGCTTGCCGGTGCAGCCGAAGTAGTTGCCGCGGGCGAGGCGCAGCGTCGGGACGCGCTCGGCCGGGTAGCCCTCCGTGCCGGCGGCCAGGGCCGGGGCACCGAAGCTCGCGGCGTTGACCACCGCGTCGAAGGCCATCGTGCCGGGCTCGGCGCCGCCGAACGCGGCCCGCCACTGCCCGTCCCGCCGTGCCAAGCCCTCGACCGGGGTGCGCAGGGCGAGCGCGCCGCCGTGATCCTCGATCGCCCCGAGCAGGGCGAGCATCAGCGCGTGGCTGTCGACGACGCCGGTGCGTGGCGAGTGCAGCGCCACCGTGCAGGCGAGATTCGGCTCCAGCTGCCGGGCGGCGCGTCCGTCGAGGAGTTCGAGGCCCGGGACGCCGTTGGCCTCGCCCTGGCGTCGGATCGCCGCGATCTTCTCGGCCTCCGCGTCGTCGGACGCGACGATCAGCTTGCCGCACGCGCGATGCGGGACGCCATGACTCGCGCAAAAGTTGTATAATTGGCGGGCGCCCTCGACGCAGTGGTGCGCGCGCTCGGATCCGCCCGGGTAGTACATGCCGGCGTGGATCACTTCCGAGCTGCGGGACGAGACCCCCGTTCCGAAGGCGTCCTCGGCTTCCGCCACGATGACGGCATGCCCGCGCAGCGCGAGTGCCCGCCCGATGGCGAGTCCGACGACGCCGGCTCCGACGACCAGGGCCTCCATGTCTTCGCGTTCTCCAACGCGCCCGGTTGGGCAGGTGAGTCCTCAATACCGCACTTGAGCCGGAACAACGACGCGCCCGTTGATTCGTCGTTGACCCTAAATCTCAATCCTAAGTAGAAATATCGGCGCGATAAATGCGCGGCTCGGTTGTAGCGGCGGCGGACTGGCCCATAATGAGGCCATCCGCCGCCTCCGGCCGAGGCCGAGAACGTCTCAGGGACATGCACCGGCCGTCGGCGGCGAAGAGCCCGACGGAAACCGACGAGAGCCACATCCGAAACACGTAGAATCGAGGTGACGACCATGCAGATGACATCGCCGAGCGTCGAACTCGCCGCAAAGATCCTGAGCGCCTACGTCACGCGCAACAGTGTCCCGGCGGGAACGCTGCCGGACCTGCTCTCCGAGGTACACCGCTCGATCACCGCCCTGGACCAGCCCGCGGAGCCGCAGGTCCGGCGGCCGACCGAGGCGCAGATCCGGGCCTCGATCCGGCCGGACACGCTCATCAGCTTCGAGGACGGCAAGCCCTACAAGGCCCTGCGGCGTCACCTGACGATGCGCGGCCTCACGCCCGAGGCCTACAAGGCCAAGTGGGGCCTGCCCGTCGATTACCCGCTGGTCTCGGCGGTCTACAGCGCCCGCCGCTCGACGATCTCCCGCCAGATCGGCGAAGGCCAGCGCCTGCGGATGCAGCAGGCCGCGGAGTAAATGGGCGTCGGTCGCCGGCGCGCGAGCCCGGCGACCGGTCCTCACGGCCAGCCCGGGTTCTGCGCCTCGGCGGCGGCGGTCGCCACTTCCTGGATCAGCAGGGCCACGAGCCCGGACCATCCGGTCTGGTGCGACGCGCCGACCCCGCGGCCGCTGTCCCCGTGGTAGTACTCGTAGAACAGGACGTGGTCGCGGAAATGCGGATCCTCCTGCTCGATCCGGCTGTCGCCGTAGACCGGCCTGCGCCCGTCCGGGCGGCGGGTCGAGAGGCTGATCAGCCGCCGTGACAGGTGGGCGGCGATCTCCCGGAGCGCGTAGGTCCGGCCCGACCCGGTCGGCGCTTCGACTCTGAAATCCGGGCCGTAATAGTCGTGGAAGCGGTTCAGCCCGGCGATGAGCAAGTAGTTGACCGGCATCCACACCGGTCCCCGCCAGTTCGAGTTGCCGCCGAACAGCCGCGAGCGCGACTCGGCCGGCTCGTAGGCGAGCCCCAGGTCCCGCCCGTCCCAGGCGAAGCAGAACGGCTCGTCCGCGTAGACGCGGGACACGGCGCGCAGCCCGTAATCCGAGAGGAACTCGTTCGGGTCGAGGGCGCGGTGGAGCAGCGCCTTCAGCCGGTGCCCGCGCAGCAGCGACAGCAGCGCCGTCTGGCCCTCGCCGGGCTCGTTCCAGCGCGAGACCAGGGTCGCGAGGTCCGGGCGGTTCTTGAGGAAGAACACCATTCGGCTGCGCAGGGACGGCAGCCGCGCGAGGTCGCACTCGTTGATCACCGCCACCGCGAAGATCGGGATCAGGCCGACCATGGTCCGGGCGCGGATCGGGAGGCGCTGCCCGTCGCGCGTCTCGATGACGTCGTAGAAGAAGCCGTCCGGCTCGTCCCACACGCCCGCTCCCGTGGCTCCGGCGATGAGGAGGAAGTGCTCGAAGAACTTCTCCGCCATGTCCTCGAAGGTCGGGTCGTCGAGCGCCAGCTCGATGGCGATCCGCATCAGGTTCAGCGCGTAGGTCGCCATCCAGGCCGTCGCGTCGGACTGGGTCAGCGTGGCGCCGTCGCCTACCGGCTTCGACCGGTCGAAGATCCCGATATTGTCGAGGCCGAGGAAGCCGCCCTGGAACAGGTTGCGGTCGTCGGAATCCTTCCGGTTCACCCACCACGTGAAGTTAAGGGTGAGCTTGTTGAAGATCCGCTTGAGGAAGGCGTGGTCCGGCTGGCCGGTGAGCGCCCGGTCCAGCTCGAACACCCGCCAGGCGGCCAGCGCGTGGACCGGCGGGTTGGCGTCCCCGAAGCCCCACTCGTAGGCCGGCAGCGCGGCGTTCGGGTGGGTGTAGGCCTCGTCGACCAGCAGCAGGAGCTGGTTCTTGGCGAAGTCCGGGTCGATGAGCCCGAACACGATCGCCTGCAGGGCGAGGTCCCAGGACGCGAACCAGGGATACTCCCAGGCATCCGGCATCGAGATGATGTCGTTGGCGCGCAGGTGCGACCAGTCGCTGTTGCGGCCGTGTCGCCGCTCCGGCGCCGGCGCGGGCTGCGCTGGGTCGCCGGCGAGCCACTCGCGCACGTCGTAATGGTAGAGCTGCTTCGACCAGAGCATGCCGGCGAGCGCCTGCCGCTGCACGAGCCGCATCTCGGGATCGGCGATCGGCGCCTGGAGCGCCCCGTAGAAGTCGTCGGCCTCGCCCTCGCGGGCGGCGAAGACGGCGTCGAAATCCGCGAAGGGCGCGCCCGGCGCGGTCTCGGCGCGCAGGCGCAGGCGCACGGTCCGAGTCTCGCCGGGGCCGAGATGCAGGTCGTAGCGGGCGGCGCACTTGGTGCCGGACAGGGCGTTGACGGCGGCCCGGTCGCCGCCCACGACGCACCGGTCGATCCCGTCCTTGTAGAAGCCCTCGGCGGGGCCGCTGCCGAACAGCCGGTGCGTGTTGGTCTCGTTCTCGGTGAACAGCAGGTCGCCCGCGCCCTCGGCGAAGAACCGGAAGGTCGGCAACTCGGGGTGGCGCGCCCAGACCGAGCCCTCCGACCCGGCCATCAGCTCCGGCTTCGGCGTGCCCTGCTTCCACGACCACGTGTTGCGGGCCCAGAGCTGCGGCAGCAGCGTCAGGGCGGCCGGGTCCGGGCCGCGGTTGGTCGCGGTCACCCGCATCAGGATGTCGTCGGGGGCGGCCTTGGCGTAGGCGATCTCGACGTCGAAGTAGCGGCCCTCGTCGAACAGGCCCGTGTCGAGGAGCTCGAATTCCGGATCGTCGAGGCCGCGCCGCGCGTTCTCATCGACCAGGCGCCCGTACGGGAAGGCGGCCTGCGGGTACTTGTAGAGCATCCGCATGAAGGCGTGGGTCGGGATCCCGTCGAGGTAGTAGTAGAGTTCCTTGACGTCCTCGCCGTGGTTGCCCTCCTGGTTAGTCAGGCCGAACAGCCGCTCCTTCAGGATCGGGTCGCGCCCGTTCCACAGCGCCAGGGACAGGCACCAGTTCAGGTGGCGGTCGCCGAAGCCGCCGATCCCGTCCTCGCCCCAGCGATAGGCGCGGGACCGGGCGTGGTCGTGGGGCAGGTAGTCCCAGGCGTCGCCCTTCGGGCTGTAATCCTCCCGCACCGTGCCCCATTGCCGGTCGCTGAGGTAGGGCCCCCAGCGGCGCCACGCCGGATCGGAGCGGGCCTCCACGAGACGGCGGCCCTCGGCGGTCTCGAAGAGGTGCGGCGGCACGCCGTCGGGCTTGGTCATACGCGCGCTGCTCCTGCCCCCGCGGATCCGTACCGGATAAAGCCGCGACGCCGGCAGGGAAAGTCAACGCCCCGCCGCAACCGGATCTCCGCGGGGGATCGCGCGACGCGCGATCACACGATGCGGATCGACAGGTCCGGCAGGCCCTCGATCGAGCCGGCGAGCACGTCCCCACGGACGACCGGCCCGACATTCTCGGGCGTTCCCGAGAAGACGATGTCGCCTGCCTTCAGCTCGAAGGCCCGCGACAGCTCGGCGATCTGCTCGGCGACCGACCAGATCATGTCCGACAGGTCGGCGTCCTGCCGCACGGTGCCGTTCACGGCGAGCCGGATGCGGCCGCGCGCCGGATGGCCGACCCGGGCGACCGGCAGGATCGGCGTGATCGGCGCGGACTGGTCGAAGCTCTTGCCGATCTCCCAGGGCTTCTTCTGGTTGCCCATGCCGCGCTGGAGGTCCCGGCGGGTCATGTCGAGGCCGGTGGCGTAGCCGTAGACGTGGTCGAGCGCCTGCGCGGCCGGGATGTCGCGCCCGCCCGACTTCAGCACGGCCACGAGCTCGATCTCGTGGTGGTAGTTCTGGGTGAGCGACGGGTAGGGATGGTCGGCGACGCCGCCCGCGACGACCTGCACGGCATCCGCCGGCTTCTGGAAGAAGAAGGGCGGCTCGCGCGACGGGTCGGAGCCCATCTCGCGGGCGTGGGCCGCGTAGTTCCGGCCGATGCAGTAGATCCGGCGGACCGGGAAGACCTGCGCCTCGCCCAGGATCGGGATGATGGCCTGCGGCAGCGGGAACAGCGGGGCCGGCTGCGCCTCGGCGGCCGCGGCGGGGCCGAGGCCCGCGGTGGCGCCGGCGGCGACCGCCCCGAGCGCGCGGCGTCGACTGATCGTCACCATGGCCGTGTCCCTTCACCGCGATCCGCGCGGCGCAAGCGGGCGATACGACCGGGCGGGGCCGGCCGCCAGCGGATCCGCGGCCGGGATGGAGAGGCTCAGGCGGTCCGTGTCACCCGGATCCCCTCCGGGGCCGCCGCGACGCGCAGCCCGGTGTAGTCGGCGATGGTGGGATGATTGGTCCTCACCGGCTCGTGATGGGTCGCGGTGACGACCACGACGGCCGCATCCGCGGCCTCGGCCGCCCGGATGCCGGCCGGGGCGTCCTCGAACACGAGGCAGTCCGGCGCCGCGACGCCGAGGCGCCCGGCCGCCAGGAGGAAGCAGTCCGGCGCGGGCTTGCCCCGCGCCACGTCCTCGGCGGCCACCAGAAGGTCGGGGACCGGCATTCCGGCCGCCGCGAGGCGGCGCTCCGCCAGCCGCCGGGGCGCCGAGGTGACGATCGCCCAGCGGTGGCGCGGCAGCGCCTCCAGGAAGGCCTGCGCCCCCGGGATCGCCACGATGTCGTCGACATCCGCCATCTCGGCCTCGGTGATCGCGGCCGCCTCGGCCACGGGATCGACGCCCGGCAGGTTCAGCCGCCGGATGGTCTCGACCGACTGCACGCCGTGGATCGTCGGCAGGAAGGACGCCGCGTCGAGGCCGTGCGCCTCGGCCCAGCGCGACCAGATCCGCTCCGCGGAGGCGATCGAGCTGATGATCGTCCCGTCCATGTCGAACAGGAGCGCCGCCAGGGGGCGCGACGGGAGGGCTGACTCGGGCATGGGCGAGGGCTAGGCCGGCGCCGCCGTCCCGGCAACCGGCCCGCGCGCATGGCCGCGTCTCGCGCGTGGCCGGGCCTCCGGGACGCCTTCGCCCGCGGTCGCCGCGGGCCCGCCCGCTTCACGGGCCGGTGCCTTTGGTGTAGCGCGGGGGCAATCCCGGGCCGTCGGCGGCCCTGCAGAAGCGAATATCGACCGACCATGCCGAGCCGCATCGACGCCACCTTCGCCCGCGCCCGCGCGGAGAACCGGTCCGTCTTCGTCACCTACGTGATGTCCGGCGATCCCGATCCCGCGACCTCGCTCGAGGTCCTGAAGGCGCTGCCGGGCGCCGGCGCCGACATCCTGGAATTCGGCCTGCCGTTCACCGACCCGATGGCGGACGGCCCGGCGATCCAGGCGGCCGGCCTGCGGGCGCTCAAGGCGGGCCAGACGGTGTCGGGCACCCTCGACCTCGTGCGCCGCTTCCGCGCCGGCAACGACACCACGCCAATCGTGCTGATGGGGTACTACAACCCGATCCACACCTACGGCGTCGACCGCTTCCTCGACGACGCGCTGGCGGCCGGCGTCGACGGGCTGATCGTCGTCGATCTCCCACCCGAGGAGGATTCCGAGCTGTGCCTGCCGGCCCTCGGCAAGGGCCTCGCCTTCATCCGCCTCGCCACCCCGACCACCGACGAGCGGCGCCTCCCGGCCGTCCTCGCGAACACGGCGGGCTTCGTCTACTACGTGTCGATCACCGGCATCACCGGGACGGCGACCCCGGATTTCGGCAAGGTCTCCGAGGCGGTCGCCCGCATCCGGCGCCACACCGAGCTGCCCGTCGTCGTGGGATTCGGCGTCAAGACCGGCGCCCACGCGGCGGCGATCGCCGAGGGCGCTGACGGCGTCGTGGTCGGCTCCGCGCTCGTGGACGTCCTGGTGCGCTCCCTCGACGGCGAGGGCCGGCCGCAGCCCGGAACCGTCGAGGCCGTGACGGAGCTGGTGCGCGAACTCGCCGCGGGCGTGCGGTCGGCGGGCGTCGGGCGGGCCGCCTGACGGGCGGACCGGGCACCCCTGGCGGCGGAGCGCGCCGCACCTGATATCTGCGCGGGCTTGAAGCGGACGGACGCAAGTCGATGGTCGAACCGATGAACTGGATCTCGGAGGTGGTGCGCCCCCGGATCAAGACCTTGTTCAAGCGCGAGACGCCCGAGAACCTCTGGGTCAAGTGCCCGGACACGGGGCAGATGGTGTTCCACAAGGAGGTGGAGGCCAATCACTGGGTCATTCCCGGTTCCGAGCATCACCTGAAGATGGGCGCCCAGGCGCGCCTGAAGATGATGTTCGACGAGGGCACGTGGATCGACGTGGCCCTGCCCGAGGTCACCCCCGACCCGCTGAAGTTCCGCGACGAGAAGCGCTACGTCGACCGGCTCAAGGAGGCCCGGGCCAAGACCGGCCTGCAGGACGCGTTCAAGATCGGCTTCGGCCGGGTCGGCGGCCTTCCGATGACGCTGGCCGCGCAGGAATTCGGCTTCATGGCCGGATCGCTCGGCATGGCGGCGGGCGAGGCCTTCGTGCGCGGCGCCGAGACGGCGCTGGAGAAGCGCACGCCCTACGTGCTGTTCGCGGCCTCCGGCGGCGCGCGCATGCAGGAGGGGATCCTGTCGCTGATGCAGATGCCGCGGACCACCGTGGCGGTGCGCCGGCTCAACGCGGCCCGGCTCCCCTACATTGTGGTGCTCACGAACCCGACCACGGGCGGCGTCACCGCCTCCTACGCGATGCTGGGCGACGTCCACCTCGCCGAGCCCGGCGCGCTGATCTGCTTCGCGGGACCGCGGGTGATCGAGCAGACGATCCGCGAGAAGCTGCCCGACGGCTTCCAGCGGGCGGAGTACCTGCGCGAGCACGGCATGGTCGATCAGGTGGTCCACCGGCACCAGCTCAAGGAGACGATCACGCGTCTCTGCAGCCTCCTCACCAACGCGGCCCAGGCCGACGCGCCGGCCGCGGCTTCCGAGGCGGCCTGAGCCCGGCGATGGCCTCGTCCGACGCTCTGATGGCGCGCTTCCTGGCGCTCCACCCCCGCACCATCGACCTGTCGCTCGGGCGCATCGAGCGGCTGCTCGCGCGGCTCAACCATCCCGAGCGCCGCCTGCCGCCCGTGATCCACGTGGCCGGCACCAACGGCAAGGGCTCGACCATCGCGTTCATGCGGTCGATCCTGGAGGCCGGGGGCCTGGCCGCCCACGTCTACACCTCCCCGCACCTCGTCCGCTTCCACGAGCGGATCCGCATCGGCGGGATCGGCGGCGGGCATTTCGTGGACGAGGACCGGCTGGCCGACGCCTTCGCGCGCTGCGAGAGCGCCAATGCCGGCGAGCCGATCACGATGTTCGAGATCACCACGGCCGCGGCGTTCCTGCTCTTCTCGGAGAGCCCGGCCGACGTCCTGCTCCTGGAGGTCGGCCTCGGGGGCCGGCTCGACGCCACCAACGTCATCGACCGGCCGGCCTGCGCGGTGGTGACGCCGATCGGCCGCGACCATGCCGAGTATCTCGGCGACACGGTCGAGTCGGTCGCGACCGAGAAGGCCGGGATCTTCAAGCGCGGCTGCCCGGCGGTGATCGCCGCCCAGGACTACGCCGAGGCCGACGCCGTCCTCTGCCGGCGCGCGGAAGCCCTCGGGGCCGGGCCCGTGCTGGTGGGCAACCAGGACTTCTCCGTGCACGAGGAGCGCGGCCGGCTCGTCTACCAGGACGAGACCGACCTGTTCGACCTCCCGCGGCCGCGCCTCGCCGGGCGTCACCAGCTGGTCAACGCCGGAACCGCGATCACCGCGCTGCGCGCCGCCGGGTTCGGCGACATCGGGATCGCGGCCCTGGAGCGGGGCCTGACCGAGGTCGAGTGGCCGGGCCGGCTGCAGCGCCTCGGCCGCGGCCGGCTGGCCGCCCAGCTCGATGCCGGCACCGAGCTGTGGCTCGACGGCGGCCACAACATCGACGGCGGCCGGATCCTCGCGGCCGCCATGGCGGATCTCGGCGAGAAGAGCGACGTGCCGCTCGTCCTCGTGGTCGGCCTGCTCGGCACGAAGGACGCCGACGGGTTCCTGCGCAACTTCGTGGGCCTGGCCCGGGCCCTGGTGGCCGTCCCGATCACCGGGACCATGGCCGCGCGCCCGGCCGAGGAGGTGGCCCGGATCGGCGAGGATGTCGGCCTCAAGACCTACGCGGCGCCGAGCATCGAGGCGGCCCTCGCCCTCGTGCGGGACATCGCCTTCGAGCGCCCGCCGCGAATCCTGATCTGCGGATCGCTCTACTTGGCCGGCATGGTTCTCGCCGCCAACGACACGCCGCCGGTCTGAGTCGTCTCCAGTCTGGGAGCGCCGCGCGCGGCCGCTGTATCAAGTGGCCGGGAACCGGAGACCTGTGAAATCCGGATTCTGCATTCGAAAATCCGTCGAATCGCCGCAATCGCCCGGACGGACACCCGTCCACGGCCACGCTTTCCTCCCGCTGTGGCAGCTAAGCTACATCCTCGCGGGGCCCGATCGCATAGTTTCACCGGCGATCGGGCTTATGCTGGGGATCACAGTAATGAAGAAGCTTCTCACCTCTCTCGCGGCGTTCACCGCGCTCACGGCCGCCGCTTCGGCCGCCGACCTGCCGCGCCGCGCCGCGCCGCCGCCGGTGTTCACCCCCGTTCCGGTGTTCACCTGGACCGGCGCCTACTTCGGTATCAACGCCGGCTACGCGTTCGACGCCAGCAGCAACTCCACCCGCGGCTTCGTCCAGACGCCCGGCAACCCGGTCGCTCTGGTTCCGGGCGGTCTCGTCCCCTACCAGGCCCTGCTGCCGAACGGCTCGTCGCTGGTCTACAGCAACGACAGCCGCGAGGGTTTCTCGGGCGGTGGCCAGATCGGCTACAACTGGCAGCTGACCCCGGGCTCCGGCGCCGTGATCGGCTTCGAGGCTGACGCGCAGTACCTCGACTTCGGCCGTCGCGCCCGCTTCGCCACCAACGCCGCGGCGATCAACCCGGGCTTCATCCCGGTCAACGGCACGCTCAACACCATCGACTTCTTCGGCACCGTCCGCGGTCGTCTCGGCTGGGCCTTCGACCGGACCCTCGTGTACGCTACCGGCGGTTTCGCCTACGCCACCGGCACGGATGACGGCGCTCGCGTCGGCCTGCAGAACTTCGCCGGCCGCCGGAACGACTTCAAGACCGGCTGGACGGTCGGCGGCGGTGTCGAGTACGCCCTGCCCACCGACTCGTTCCTGAACTTCTTCCGCTCTTCGGCCGTCACGCTGAAGGTCGAAGGTCTGTACGTGAACCTCGACAACAACAACGGCCGCGCCCAGGCGCCGCTGGTTGGTGCTGCGATCTCCCCGGTCGGCCTCGTGCCGGTGTACTCGCTCGCCGGCGCCAGCCGGAACGAGAACGCCTTCGCCGTCGTCCGCGCCGGCCTGAACTACAAGTTCGGCTCGTACTGAGACGGAATACGGGATCCCGGGCCAAGCACCGGGATCCCGAAATAAAAAACTTGGGCTCGAAACCGAGAAAGCCCGGCCTCGCGGCCGGGCTTTCTTTTTGTCGTTCGGAGCCGTGACGGCAGATCAGGCGGTCTGGGCGCCGATCCAGCGCGACAGGTCGCCCTTCGGTGCGGCGCCGACCTTCTGGTCCACGCGCTCGCCGTTCTTGAAGAGCAGCAGCGTCGGGATCGAGCGGATGCCGTACTGGGCGGCGATCTGCGGGTTCTCGTCGACGTTGACCTTGGCGATCTTCACCTTGCCCTGCAGGTCGGTCGCGATCTCCTCGAGGGCCGGGCCGATCTGACGGCAGGGGCCGCACCACTCCGCCCAGAAATCCACCACGACGGGCTCGGCGGACTTGAGAACGTCCTGCTCGAAGCTCGCGTCGGTTACTTTCACCGTCGCCATAACGTCACCTTTCGGAATCCGCCGCCCGTCGGGCGGCGTCGAACGGGCAGAGGCCCGCGCGGTCCGGTCAGAATTGGCGACGGCCCGGCGCCCGGTCAAGAAGTCCGGTCGCCGGGGGAGGGCGGGGGTGCCCGGGACGCACGGCTCTCTCGGTGAATCGCCCCACCGCGACGTGCGCTGGCGCATGCGGACCGCTTCCGGGCACGCGCCCCGGGGCACGGGTCACGCCTCGATCCCGATCCGGTCCAGGGCCGTCGCGACGTCGTCGGAATCGAGGGCGCGGATCACCGGCCCCGAGGTCCAGACGAGAATCGGCCGGATCGTCCGGCCCGGGTAGATCTGCGCGAGGAGGCGCGCATAGAGGGCGATCTGGCCGGCCTCCGCGGCGGGCAGCGGCGCGCCGGGCTCGGGCGGGCGCCCGGTCTTGAAGTCGGCGAGGTGCACCATGTCCGCCGTCACGGCGAGGCGGTCGACGCGCCCCTGGACCACCCTCTCTGTCCCGCCGGCACGGACACGCCCCGACAGCGCCACCTCCGCGCGGGCGTCCCGGGCGAAGAGCGGCGCGAGGTCGGGGGCGTCGATGATCCGGAGGACCGACCGGACGATCGCGGGGGCGGCCGCGCGCGGCAGACCGGGCGCCCGGGCCTGCACGAAGGCGCGCCCCGCCGTCTCCCGGCGGTCCGGCTCGACCCGGGGCAGGTGCTGCAGCAGGGCGTGGGTCAGGATCCCGCGGCGCCGGGCCTGCGCGTCGGCGAGGCGCGGCGGCGGCACGCGCGTTCCGTCCGCCGCCTGCAGGGCGCCGGAGGGGTTCAGGGCCTCGGAGGTCGGTTCCGGCGGCACCGGGCCGCGCAGCCAGTCGGGCTCCGGCCCGGCCTCCGCTCCGGCCGACGCGGCACCCGCGGCGGGGGCGGAATCCGGCGGGGCGCCGTCCTGCCAGAGAGTCGCGGGCCCGTAGGGGAGTTCCAGCGCCCGGCCGGCGCCGAGTGCCGCCTCCAGGCCGGCCTGGATCATCCGGCACCACGCCGCCTCGGTCTCGCGCTCGTGGCCGCGGAAGGGCGCGACGATCAGCCGGTCGGCCGCGCGGGTCATGGCGACGTAGAGCAGGCGGTTGTGCTCCTGCCGGGCCTTGGCGAGCAGGGCCGCCCGCGCCGCGTCGGTGGCGGCGCAGTCCTGCGTCCGCCCGCCCGACCAGACCGGCGGCAGGGCGATCTCCGTCGCCGGGAGCGGCAGGAGGGGCGGGTCGTTGCGGCCGAGGGGCTCGCACCCGTCGAGGATCACCACGACCGGCGCCTCCAGGCCCTTGGCGCCGTGGACCGTCATGACCCGGACCTCGTCGCGGCCCGATTCGAGGTCGCGCTTGACCGTGTGGCCGGCCTCGGCCCCGACGTAGCGGGCGAGGAAGCCGCCCAGCGACGGGGCGTCCTCGCCGGTCTCGGCCTGGGCGGCGGCGGCGAGGAACACGTCGATCGCGTCCCCGGCCTCGCCGCCGAGGCGGGCGACCAGCTTGGCCCGGCCGCCCTGCGGCCCGAGGAGCCGGGCGTAGAAGCCGAACGGGCCGTGGAGCCCCGCCAGGGCGATCCAGCCCGACAGGGCCTCGAGCCCGCGCCGCGCGGCCGCGTCGCCCGCCGCGGCGTGGCGGTGCAGGGCATCCTCCAGGGTCTCGGCGAGGTCGCGGCGGGCGGCGATCCGCACGAGGTCGTCGTCGGTGAGGCCGACGAGCGGCGTCTTGAGGGCGGTGGCGAGGGTCAGGTCGTCGGCCGGCAGGAGGCCCGCCCGGCCGGCGGCGACCAGGTCGGCCACCGCGATGTGGGCGGAGACCTCGAGCCGGTCCTGCCCGGCGACCGGGACGCCGAGCCCCTTCAGGGCGCGGATCACCTCCTCGAAGGCCGGCCCGCGCTTCCGGACCAGGATCAGGACGTCCCCGGGGCGCCAGATCCGGCCGGTCGCGTCCCCCGCGGTGGTCCAGGCGCGCACCGCCTGCGCCACCCGCCGGGCGGTGACGATCGCGGGAGCGCTGGTCTCGGGCGCGTCCACGGGGGCGGTCCAGGCATCGGGCTCCGCGGCCGGCTCAGGCTCGGCGATCGGCCACAGCTCGACGGCGCCGGGCGCGCCCGGCCGGGCGCTGGCGTGCACGGTCGTGCGGACCGTGTCCTCGAACGACAGGCCCTCGTTGTGGGCGTCGAGGGCGAAGACCGCGTCGACGGCGCGCAGGACGAGGCCGGTCGAGCGGAACGACAGGGTGAGCGGCACGTCCTCGAAGGTCAGTCCGGCCGAGCGCGATTCCGCGATCCAGGACGCGCGGGTCAGGGCGAATTCCCGCGGCTCCGCGCCCTGGAAGCCGTAGATCGACTGCTTGGGGTCGCCCACCGCGAAGCGCGTGCGGCTGCCGGACCGCGCGCCCTCGCCGGCGGCGAATTCCTGCGTGATCGCCCGCAGGATCGCCCACTGCTCCGGGTTCGTGTCCTGCGCCTCGTCGACGAGGACGTGGTCGATGCCGCGGTCGAGCTTGTACAGGACCCAGCCGGCGCCGACGCGGCCGAGCAGGTCCAGCGCCTTGTGGATCAGGTCGTCGAAGTCGAGGGCGCCGAGGCGCGCCTTCTGCGCCTCGACGCGGCGGTGGATCTCGGCCGCGATCTGGAACAGCGCCTGCGTGCGGGCATGGGCCCGGGCGGCGCGCAGGCGGTCGAACAGGGGCTCCAACCGGTCCCGCTCGGCGAGCAGCGACGCCTTGACGCCGGCCGGCACGCCCTTGGTCCCGAGGCTGCTGTCGGCCTTGGGCTCGTCCTTCTGGGTGAAGAAGACCGCGCGGTAGAGCGCGAGCGCCTCGGCCCGGTCGGGAAGGTCCGCGGAGCGGAGCCGCTCGGCCTCGGCGGCTTCGAGCGCGTCGGCGAGCTTCTCGTCGTTGGCCTTGCCGGTGCGCAGCGCCGCGACCAGCGCGGCGCGCTCCTCCGGGCGGCAATCGGGACCGCCCTCGAGGATCGCGGCCTCGATCCGCTCGGCGGATTCCTCGGCCGCCAGCCCCAGCGCCCCGTGCAGCCGCCCGAAGGCCCGCTCCAGGCCGGCGGCGTCGCCGATGAAGCTCCGCGCTCGCACGGCCGCCCGGATCGCCGCCCGCAGGGTGTCGCCCGTGGCTTCCGGCGTGACCCGCGCGAGGGCCGCGCTGAGCGGCGTGTCGCCGTTCGCGACGGCGTCGGCCAGGACGTTGGCCATCTCGATGTCGAACAGTTCCCGGGCCTTGGCCTCGTCGAGCACCACGAAGCGGGCCGGCACGTTCGCCTCGAAGGGGAACATGTGGAGCAGCCGCTCGCACAGGGCGTGCAGCGTCTCGATCTTGAGGCCGCCCGGCGTCTCGACCGCCCGGGCGAAGAGGCGGCGCGCCAGCCGCAGGCGCTCGGGCCCGGCGCGCTCGCCGGTGAGCTCGGCGAGTTCGGCGGCGAGGGTCTCGTCGTCCAGCGTGACCCAGCGGCCGAGCAGCCGGAAGACGCGGATCGCCATGTTGGCCGCGGCGGCCTTGGTGAAGGTCAGGCACAGGATCCGGCCGGGCGGCGCCTCGTCGAGGAGCAGCCGGACCACCCGGTCGGTGAGGACCTTGGTCTTGCCCGCGCCGGCATTGGCCGAGACCCAGGCGGAGGCGCGCGGGTCGGCCGCCCGACGCTGGTTGGCGCGGGTCAGGTCGTCGACGACGAAGGGGGCGGGGGCGTGCGGGGTGGCGCTGCTCAACGGTCCGGTCCGGCTCGGCTGCCGGCACTCTCTACAACAGAAACGCGCCCGCGGGCCCGCCAAGGCGTCACACCGGCCCTCGCGGGATTGCCCCGGGCGCGGCGCCGTCCCATGGATGCAGACGATCCCTTCCGCGCACACCGAACACGCCCGTGACCCAGCCGACATCCGAGCCGGCGCGCCCGCCGATCCGCTTCCGCGGCCGCTCCTTCATGGCCACCGTCCTGGCGCCGATCCCCCCGGTCGCCGACTGGTTCGGCGACCTCGACGCCCTCAACCGCCGTGCCCCGAACTTCTTCGCCGGCCGGCCGGTGATCCTCGACCTGTCCGGATTGCAGCTCAACCGCGAGGATCTCGACGGTCTGCTCGCCGAGCTGGCCGCCCGCAACATCCCGATCCTGGGGATCGAGGGCGCGGCGCCGTCGCTCCTGGATTCCGCGACCCCGCCGGCCCTGTCGGGCGGACGGCCCGCGGGGGAGGTCGCCGCCCCGGACGAGTCGGCTGCGGACGCGCCCGCGCCGGCCGAGCCGCAGGCCCGGGAGACGGTGCGGTCGCTGATCCTCGACGCGCCCGTGCGCTCCGGCCAGACCGTGCTGCACCTCGAGGGCGACGTCACGGTGCTGGGCGCCGTGGCGTCGGGCGCCGAGGTCATCGCGGGCGGCTCGATCCACGTCTACGGCGCCCTGCGCGGCCGCGCGATCGCGGGCGCGGCCGGCAACCCGACGGCGCGGATCTGGTGCCGGCGGTTCGAGCCGGAGCTGGTCGCGATCGACGGTCTCTACCGCGCCGCCGACGACCTCGACCCGGCCTTCCGGGGGCAGGCCGTGGAGGTGCGGCTGCTGGAGGACGCGATCAAGCTGAACCTGTTCGAGCGAGGTTGAGAGGCTTCGCAGCTCCGGCGTTCAGGCCGTCGGTTAACGGCCTTTCAGCCCGCGCAGAACCCACGGAGACCGGGGCCGAGCCCCCCGCGACGCGCGCCCGAGGGCGTGAGACCATCCTCCGCTGCCCCGATACAAGGATCCCGGCAGAATTTGCCGACCGGATCAGAAACTTAACCCTTCGGTAACCATACCCGCCGTCAATGGTCCGGTAAGGACTCTTAACGGGCGGACATGAGCGACACCCTCCCCGAGCCGATCGACCCGGAGACCGCCACAGCGGCGGCTCCTTCCGCGCCCCGGCCGCTCAGCCTGCGCGGGCGGGCCTTCAAGGCCCTGGCCCTCTCCCCCGAGCCGCCGCTCCCCGAGTGGCTCGCGGGCCTCGACGCGGCGCTCAAGCGCTCGCCGACCCTGCTGAAAGGCCGGGCCGTCATCCTGGACTGCGCCCAGCTCAAGCCCGAGCCGGACGCGCTCGAGACGCTCATGAACGAGCTCAAGGCCCGCGGCATCGCGGTCCTGGGCATCGAGGGGGCCGACGCGGTGGTGGACGGCCTGCCGCCGCTGCTGGTCAAGGGGCACCCGTCCGAGACGATCGAGATCCCGAGCGTCCCGGCCGAGCCGGAGCCGCAGGTGGTCACCTCGATCACCGTCGAGGGCTCGGTCCGCTCCGGACAGAGCGTCATCAACCCGACCGGCGACGTGACCGTGATGGGGTCCGTCTCCTCCGGGGCCGAGATCCTGGCCGGCGGCTCGATCCACGTCTACGGCGCCCTGCGCGGTCGCGCGATCGCCGGAGCCGCGCGCAACCCGCGCGCACGAATCTACTGCCGCAAATTCGAACCCGAGTTGCTGGGGATCGACCGCCTCGTGCGGACGGCGGAGGACATGGGCACGGCCCTGCGCGGCAAGGCCGCCCAGGTCTGGCTCGATGGCGGCAACATCCGAATGGCAAGCCTGGATTAAGGGAGATCGACGCGTGGCAAAGGTTCTCGTCGTCACATCGGGCAAGGGCGGCGTCGGCAAGACGACGACGACCGCGGCCCTCGGAGCGGCCCTGGCCCAGGGCGGGCAGAGCGTGTGCGTCGTCGACTTCGACGTCGGCCTGCGCAACCTCGACCTCGTCATGGGCGCCGAGCGCCGGGTCGTCTACGACCTCATCAACGTGGTCAACGGCGACGCCAAGCTCCCGCAGGCGCTGATCAAGGACAAGCGGCTCGAGACCCTGCACCTGCTGCCGGCCTCGCAGACCCGCGACAAGGACGCGCTCACCGATGAGGGCGTGGCCCGGGTGATGGACGAGCTGCGCGCGAAGTTCGACTGGGTGATCTGCGATTCCCCCGCCGGCATCGAGCGCGGCGCCCAGCTCGCCATGCACCACGCCGACGTGGCGGTGGTCGTGACCAACCCCGAGGTCTCCTCGGTGCGCGACTCCGACCGGATCATCGGCCTCCTCGATTCCAAGACCGCCAAGGCAGAGAAGGGCGAGGACATCGAGAAGCACCTGATCCTCACCCGCTACGACCCGATGCGGGCCGACCGCGGCGACATGCTCAAGACCGAGGACGTGCTCGACATCCTGTCGATCCCGCTGCTCGCGATCATCCCGGAGAGCCAGGAGGTGCTGCGCGCCTCGAACCTCGGCTGCCCGGTGACGCTGAACAACCCGCTCTGCGCCCCGGCGCGGGCCTATGCCGACGCGGCCCGCCGGCTCAAGGGCGAGTCCGTGCCGATGAGCCTGCCGGTCGAGCGCAAGTCCTTCCTCGACAAGCTGTTCATGCGGAGGGCGGCGTGAGCATCCTGGGACTGTTCCAGAAGCGCAGCTCCGGCGCGGTCGCCCGCGACCGCCTGCAGCTGATCCTCGCCCACGAGCGCGCGGAGTCGGGTCGCCCCGACCTCGTGATCCAGCTCCGGGAGGAGATCCTGGCGGTGATCGCCAACCACGTCGCGGTGGAGCCCGACAAGGTGAAGGTCACCCTGGAGCGCGGCGAGGGTGTCTCGACCCTCGGCCTCGACATCGAGCTGCCGCTCGGTGCCTCGGGCAAGCTCGACGCCAAGCTGGCCGCGAAGCTCGCCGAGGTCGCCGCCAAGAAGGGGGCCGTCAAGCCGGCCTCCTCCAAGAAGGCCGCTTGAGCCGGGCGGGGAGCGTCCCCGCCGGCACGGAGATCCACGCGCCGCGCCCGGTCCGCCGGGTGCGGCTTCGTCGTTCCTTCCACGAACTCCGGTCCCGACTCTCGACCGGGCGCCCCGTCGCGCCATCTCGGAAACCCGGGGGAGGCCGATGAGAGGATCGCCATGCCGAGCGCCACGACGGACGACGGGATACGGCTCCACTACGAGGAGAGCGGCCAGGGGACGCCGCTGATCTTCGTCCACGAGTTCGCCGGCGATCACCGCAGCTACGAGGCGCAGCTGCGCCATTTCGGCCGGCGCTACCGCGCGGTCGCGTTCAACGCCCGGGGCTACCCGCCCTCCGACGTGCCGGAGTCCGTCACGGCCTACGCGCAGGCGCGCGCGGCCGACGACATCCTGGCCATCCTCGACCATCTCGGCGCGCCGAAGGCCCACGTCGCCGGCATCTCCATGGGTGCCTTCGCGACCCTGCATTTCGGCCTGCGGCACCCCGACCGGGCGCTGTCGCTGTGCCTCGGCGGCTGCGGCTACGGCGCGGAGCCGGAGCGGCAGGCGCTGTTCCGCGCCGAGGCGGACGCGACCGCCGCGATGCTCCTCCGCGACGGCATGGCGGCCTTCGCGGAGCGCTACGCCGTCGGGCCGACGCGGGTGCAGTTCGAGACCAAGGACCCGCGCGGGCACGCCGAGTTCAGGCGGATGCTCGCCGAGCATTCGGCCCTCGGCTCGGCCAACACCCAGGCCGGCGTGCAGAAGGGGCGGCCGTCGCTCTACGATCTCACGGACGAGCTGGGGCGCATGACCGTCCCGACCCTGATCGTCGCCGGCGACGAGGACTGGCCTTGCCTCGCCCCGAGCCTGATGCTCAAGCGGGTCATCCCCTCCGCCGCCCTCGCCATGCTGCCCAATACCGGCCACGCCCTCTCGGTCGAGGAGCCCGACGCCTACAACCGCCTGCTGGACGACTTCCTGGCGCAGGTGGAGAGCGGCCGCTGGCCGATGCGCGACCCGCGGGCGATCTCGGCGACGATCACCGGGATCAGGGGCTGAACGGCGCGCGGGGAATCAGCCGGAAGCGCGCTGGGCGATCGGGCTGGGTCGTTACGACCGCCTGGGGCAGCACCGGCTCGCGCTCGTCGAGCACCAGCCGGAACCGCTGGAGCACCCGCGCCAGGGAGAGGACGGCCTCGCTCAGGGCGAACTGCGCGCCGATGCAGACCCGCGGGCCGGCCCCGAAGGGCAGGTAGGCGAAGCGCCGCGGGGCCTGGGCGCCGGGCAGGAAGCGGCCCGGATCGAACGCGTCCGGGTCCGGCCAGAGCGACCGGTGGCGGTGCAGCACCCAGGGGCTCACCATGACGATGTCGCTCGCCTTGACCGCGTGGCCCGCCACTGTGTCCGGGCCCAGCGCCCGCCGGACGACCACGAAGGCCGCCGGGTACAGGCGCAGGGTCTCGTCGATCACCGCGCGGGTGAGCGGCAGCCGCCCGTCGCTCTGGCAGCCGGTGGGGTCGGCGAGGTCGGCGGCCCGCGCCTCGGCGGCGACCCGCTCCTGCACCTCCGGGGCGAGGGCCAGCAGGTAGGCCGCCCAGAACAGCGTGCCGGCCGTGGTCTCGTGGCCCGCCAGGATCATGGTGGCGACCTGGTCGCGCAGCTCGTCGGGCGTGAAGGCGGCGCCGGTATCGGGATTGCGCGCGGCCGCGAGCAGGTCGAGCAAATCGCCCGAGCGGGACCTGTCCCCCTCGACCGCCCGGCGCGCCGCGATGATCCGGTCGAGGAACGGGATCCACCGGCGCCGGAACCGGCGGCGCGACCAGTCGAGGGGCACCGGCCAGCCCGGGGGGGTGACGATGTCGAGGAGGTGCGGCCGCCCCATCCGCTCGGCGTACTCGGCGATGAACTGGCGCAGCTCGGCGCCGTGCTGGTCCATCCCCACCGAGAACATGGCGCGCCCGGCGATCTCGAGGGCGAGCCGATAGAAGGACGTGAACAGGTCGACCGGCCCCGCCGCGGCCTCGGCGGCGATGCGCTCCATCCCGTCGGTCACGGCGGCGGCGATGTGGGGCACGAGGCCGTCGATCGCCCGCGGAGTGAAGGCCGGCGCCAGGGTGCGTCGCTGGTGCCGCCACGCCGAGCCCTCGCTGATCAGGAGCCCGTCGCCGAGGATCGGGCGCAGGATGCGGGTCGTCCCGGTGGTGCGCGCGTAGTTCGCCTGATTCTCGACGAGCACCCGGCGGATCGCCTCGGGGTCGTTCAGCACGAAGCTCGACCGCCCGAGCAGGCCCCGGCGGGTGACCGGCTCCTCGAAGGCGCGCCGGGGGAAGCCCGCGAGCGCGTTGTCGCGGATCGACCGCAGGTAGGCGGGCAGCGGCAGCTCGCGCTCGGGCGGGGCGCGGTGCGGCGGCACCACGCGCGGCGTCCCGGCGAGGCTCGGGATCGTCCGGTCCGGGGTCGCGGTGGCGTCCGAGAATGTTGGCATGGGGTGCCATCCTGTGCCGGAGACGGGCAGCCCTGTAAACCGCCGGCCGCGCCCCGCGCGGACCGGTCACGCTTACGTCATTCCGCCGCCGCGCGCAGGCGCGCTTCGGCACTCCGGTCGGCACTCTGGATCGGCAGGCGCGCGGGGAACCGGGCCGGGTCGGATTCCGGCGACAGGCTCGCCACGAGGCTCGCCCGGGGCAGGGCGGTCTCGGTCACGTCGAGCAGCGTGTCGACGCCCCGCTCCAGGTGCTCGTCCACCCGGTCGACCACGAGAATCTCCGGCTCGCGCAGGATCGCCCGCGCGAGGCCGACCCGCACCCGCACGCGCTCGGCGAGCGCCTGCCCGCGGTTGCCGACCTCCTTCTCGAGGCCGCGCCGCTGGATCGGCCGCTCCAGGTCGAACTCCCGGAACACCGCGCGGGCCTCCTTCTGGATCAGCGCCTCGCCGTGCATCCGCGCCGTGTCGATGCGGCCGAACAGCAGGTTGTCGAGGACGGTGCTGCGCGGGTTGATCCGGTTCGGGTCGTAGGATTCGACGTCGCAGCCGTCGTCGCCGTGCATGAAGCCCTGCACGACCGCCCGCGCGCCGACCATGCGCTTGGCCAGGGTCTCGTCGAGCAGCCCGAAGCGCATCCGCGGCTCGACATAGGCGAGGGCCAGCGCCAGGAAGGCCACGCTGTCGGTCTCGCTCAGCCGCCCGTCCTCGGGCAGGCGCGCGAGCCGGCGCAGGTAGTCGGGCAGCGCGTCCGGGGTGATCAGCGAGAACCGCCGGAACAGCGGGTGGCCCGGCGGCACGTCGGCGAAGATGTCCTTGAGGTTGCTGGCGATGGCGACGCCCATCCGGTCGAGCTCGTCGAGGAGCTTCACCTTCTCCAGCGCGTCGCGGAACAGGGGAACGCCGGCGAGGCGGCGCGGATCCGTCAGCGTCGGGTCGCGGGGGACGCCGAACAGCAGGTTCTCCCCGACGGTGGCCTGCTCGTTGTAGTGGCCCCGGGCGAAGGGGATCACGAGGTCGGCGAGACCCTTCTGGGCGAAATGCTCGCGCAGGTGCTCCCGCGCCGCGATCATGCGCTGGCCCACCGGCGTGTCGTGGGCGACCGAACTCAGGGCGCCGAGCCCGAACCGGTAGAGCTCGTCGCCGAGGTCGAGCCGGCCGAGCAGGTCGAGCAGGCGCTCGTCGAGCTCGTCGGCATCCCGGACGCCGAGGCGCTTGAAGTCGATCCAGGGGTCCTCGACGCTGTCGCAGGGGTTGCCGGTCTTCACCGCCTCGTTGATCCGCGCCTTGCTGAGGTCGAGGCTCTTGGTGCGCAGCGGGTGCACGCGCAGCCCGTAGAGGACGTTGTCGCGCAGCGTCCCGGGGAACAGCACGGGCTGGACGCCCGCGTAGGCGATGCGCCGCGCGTGGTCGCGGCGCGGCAGCGTCGAGAGGTCGTGCTCGCCGATCCGGACCGTGCCCCCGGGCGGCGACTGGAGCCCGGCGAGCACGCGGACGAATTCCTGCGCGATCGCCCCGGGCGGGACCAGGGCGACCTGCCCGGGGAGGCGCACCTCCGCGTCGCCGACCTCGATCAGGGAGCCGCCCTGCGGATCGCGCAGCTGCAGGCCCTCCAGCCGCAGTGGCCCGCCGAGGCGGGGCGCCGCGCGCTCGGATTCGTGCTCGGCCGGCAGGAGGCGCTGCGGGCCGAAATGCGCCGCCACAGTCTCGTACTTGACCTCGACGTCGAGGCGCTGCTGGTCCCAGTCGATCAGCTCCTTGAGGGGCGGCGGCAGGTCGCGGTAGGCGGCCAGGACCGCCACGAGCTGGCCGATGTCGAGCTGGCCCTTCAGGGCGAAGTAGCCGCCGATCGCGTAGAACAGGAACGGTGTCACCTGCGCGAGCAGGTTGTTGAGATATTTGACCGCGAACTTGCGGCGGTAGATCCGCAGGCGCAGGTCGTAGAGCCGGTAGAGGCGGCCGCCGATCTCCGCGCGTTCCCAGCGGCCGGTGTCGTTCAGCGTCACCGCCTGCAGGCCGTCGAGCACCTCGGCGACGCGCCCGGCCAGGGCGCGGGACGCGATCTGGCGCTGGCGGCTGAGACGGATGATCTCCCGCCGCAGCCGCGGGATCACGGTCATCTGCACGGCGACCATGCCGCCGGCCGCGATACCGAGCCAGATGTTCTGCATCATGATGAAGGCCAGCGCCGTCGCGGCCTGCGTGCCCAGGAACACCGGCACCACGATCGCGTCGCCGATGAAGGAGCCGATCGGCTCGACCTCGTCCCGGATGATCGTCGCGGTCTCGGAGGATTTCACCTCCCGCTGCGTCTCCGGGGAGAAGCGCAGCATCAGCGAGAACAGCTGGAACCGCAGGCGGCGCAGCATCCGCTCGCCGAGAATGCCCTTCTGGAGGTTGATCCAGAACTTGAACGCGCCGTTGATCAGGACGAGGCTGAGGAACAGCGTCGACAGGCTGAGCAGCAGCTCGAACCGGTCGAGCTGGAACCCCTCGAACAGGTGCGTCTTGCCGCCGCCCAGGAAGGCGGGCCACTCGACGGTGAGCTCGAGGAACGGCGCGGTCGCCTTGCCGTGCGCGTAGGCCTTCCCCGTGATCGCGTCGTTGACGATGCGCTTCGGCAGGTCGAGCGAGGCGAAATAGAACGGGAGCGACGCCAGCACGACGGCGCAGATCCGGAGCTGCGCGACCTTGGAGTAGCGCCAGATATACGGGAACAGCCGCGGCTCAAGCGCGCGCATCGTGTCCTTCCGACGAAAGCCCGCCCTGGCGGCCCGACGGCCGAATCGCCGCAGCCGGACGCCTGATCCTGGTCGATACGCTACCCGAGGGATCCGGTTTCATCCAATACAGCCCGATAGGCGCGGATTCCCGCCGGCCGCGGTGTCATCGCGCCGTCATATAGGGCACTCGGCGCCGGATCCCGACGCCGATCTTCCCCCAGCAATCCCGGTCACGCGAGGCCCCCATGACTTCAGCGGCCTTGCCCAAGCGCGCGCGTCCTTATATTGCGACGCAACCACCACGACTCCGTACCTGAACCGGCGCGGACGGCCGCGCCGCGCGGCCGCCAGGGAGCCGGCACAACCCGTTTCGGGCCGCCATGAAACTGCGCAACATCGCCATCATCGCTCACGTCGACCACGGCAAGACGACCCTCGTCGACAAGCTGCTGGCCCAGTCCGGCACCTTCCGCGAGAATCAGCGGGTCGAGGAGCGGGCGATGGACTCGAACGACCTCGAGAAGGAGCGTGGCATCACGATCCTCGCCAAGGCGACCTCGGTCGTCTGGAAGGACACCCGCGTCAACATCGTCGACACCCCCGGCCACGCCGATTTCGGCGGTGAAGTCGAGCGTATCCTGTCGATGGTCGACGGCGTGATCGTGCTGGTGGACGCCGCCGAGGGGCCGATGCCCCAGACCAAGTTCGTGGTCGGCAAGGCGCTCAAGATCGGCCTGCGCCCGATCGTGGCGATCAACAAGGTCGACCGTCCGGACGCGCGGATCAACGAGGTCGTGAACGAGGTGTTCGACCTGTTCGCCGCCCTCGACGCCACCGACGAGCAGCTCGACTTCCCGATCCTCTACGGGTCGGGCCGCAACGGCTGGATGGCCGACAGCCCGGACGCGGACCCGTCGGTCGGCCTCGAGCCGCTGTTCGACCTCGTGCTCAAGCACGTGCCGCCGGCCCGGACCGAGGAGGGGCCGTTCCGGATGCTCGGCACCCTGCTCGAGGCCAACCCGTTCCTCGGCCGCATCATCACCGGCCGGATCGCCGCGGGCTCGGTGAAGCCGAACCAGCAGATCAAGGTGCTCGACCGTCACGGCAAGGTCGTCGAGACCGGCCGCGTGTCGAAGATCCTCGCCTTCCGCGGCCTGGAGCGCGCGCCGATCGACATCGGCGAGGCGGGCGACATCGTGTCGATCGCCGGTCTGATCAAGGGCACCGTCGCCGACACCTTCTGCGACCCGCAGGTCGAGACCCCGATCCAGGCGCAGCCGATCGACCCGCCGACCGTGACGATGTCGTTCATCGTCAACGACAGCCCGCTCGCCGGCACCGAGGGCGACAAGGTCACGAGCCGCATGATCCGCGACCGCCTGTTCAAGGAGGCCGAGGGCAACGTCACGCTCAAGATCGAGGAGGCGGCCGACAAGGACAGCTTCTACGTCTCGGGCCGCGGCGAGCTGCAGCTCTCGATCCTGATCGAGACCATGCGCCGCGAGGGCTTCGAGATCGCCGTGTCGCGGCCGCGGGTCGTGTACGAGCGCGACGAGGCCGGCGGCCTGCTGGAGCCGATCGAGGAGGTCGTGATCGACGTCGACGAGGAGCATTCCGGCGTCGTCGTCCAGAAGATGTCCGAGCGGAAGGCCGAGATGCTGGAGATGCGGCCGTCGGGCGGCAACCGCCTGCGCCTCGTGTTCCATGCCCCGACCCGCGGCCTGATCGGCTACCAGGGCGAGCTGCTCACCGACACCCGCGGCACCGCGATCATGAACCGGCTGTTCAAGGCGTACGAGCCCTACAAGGGCGAGATGCCGGGCCGGCGCAACGGCGTGCTGATCTCCAACGACCAGGGTGAGGCCGTGGCCTACGCCATGTGGAACCTGGAGGACCGCGGCCCGATGATGATCGAGCCGGGCTGGAAGGTGTACCAGGGCATGATCGTCGGCGAGCACAACCGCGAGAACGATCTCGAGGTGAACGTGCTCAAGGGCAAGAAGCTCACCAACATCCGCACCACGTCGAAGGACGAGGCCGTGCGCCTCACCCCGCCGATCCGGATGACCCTGGAGCGCTCGCTGGCCTGGATCCAGGACGACGAGCTCGTCGAGGTGACGCCGAAGTCGATCCGCCTGCGCAAGGCGATCCTCGACCCGAACGACCGCAAGCGGGCCGAGCGGTCGAAGGAGAATGCCGCCTGAGGCGCGCGACCGTCACCGAACGTGAACGACCGGCAACCGGGCGCTCAGGCCCGGTTGCTGATGTGGCCCTTATTCCTGGCCGCTCTCGGACCCATCGAACCCTTATGCCGGGGGCAATACTTCGATGGGGCGGACCCGAGAGGCCCGCGTGAACCCCGTGACACCGATGCCCGTCGCGCTGAACCCGCTTCCGTCGCTCGCGCAGGCCGCCGCCGCGCCGCCCTCATACCTCGTCGGCCAGGACGGCGAGGGTCACTGGGTCGCCGTCGAGACCGGTGGGCGTGCCGGAGGCATCTTCCGCAGCCGCCAGGACGCGATCCGCTACGCCAGCGTCGAGACCGGCTGCCGTCCCGGTGACGTCCCGCTGGCTTCCGGGCCGATCCCCTTCCGTCTCTCCTGAGCCGCGCGTCGCCGCGCGGGGGATGCCGCCGCGGCGGCATCCCGGTCGCGTCAGCTGCCCCCGGGATCGGTCTCGTCGTTCTGCGTTCCGCCGGCGGGCGTCCCCTGGCCGGGCTTGCCCTCCGTCTTCTCGTTCGGGTCCTTGACCGCGTCGGGGGCGACGTTCTTCGGCTTGTCCGGCTGCGCGCCGGTCTCGCGACGCTCGGTCATTCCCGATTCTCCCGCTCCGCCCGGTAGTGCCCGCCCGCGACCTTCGTGTCGGCGGCCGGACCCCGCGAGGCCTTCTGGTCCGAGTGGCCGCCCGAGGAGCCGCCGACCGCCGGCGGCGCGCGCCCGGGCTCTCCGGCCGCGCCCCATCCCTCCTTCGGTTCGGTCCGCGGCGCCTCGCCGGAGCCCATGTCGGTGATCGCCGCCTGATCGGCCGTCTGATGGCCGCCCCCGGCGGGCGGGCTCCCGCGCGAACCGACCTTGTCGTCGGGCTTGCGGGTGACCGTGCCGGATTCGCTCGTCGGCCTGACCATCAGCGCTTCCCGTCGTCCTGGCCGACGGCGGCGGTGGCGCGGTCGATCGCCTCGCCGAGATCCGTGTCGGACCGCGCCTTGTCCTCCATCTGGCCGAGCTTCTCGCGCGGCGTCTCAGTCTTCGCGGCCACCGGGGCCTCGGCCCCCTCCCGCGCGGGTCGTCCGGTCTGGTCTGTCATGGCTCGCCTCTCTTCCTCTTCGGGGGACAACGGAGGCGGCCGATGAGGGTTGCGCGGACCGGGCGACCGGAGGCGGTCGGTTCAGGTCTCCGGCCCGACGATCCGGGGCAGGACGGCCTGCATGAGGCGCCGCGCCGCATCCTCCGCGGCCCCGCGATCCGATGCCCGGGCCTCGATCGTCAGCAGATCGCCGTCCCGGAGGATGACCGCGGTGGCACCCGCGCCGCCGTCCAGCGCGTACACGCTCAACCAGCCGATCGCCGGGCCGGCGGGCAGGGCCGAGAGCCGGCAATCCGGATTGCGCCGCACGCAGAGCGCCTCGAGCGCCGCGAGGGTCGTCCTGCCGGAGCGGACCCGGGCCTCGGTCCCGTCCGTCAGGCGCCCGATCCGCAGCTCGATCGCCGGGGTGCCCGCGCAGGCGGCGCAGTGCAGGCCGAGACGTTGGGCCTCCGCCTGCGCGGTGGCTGCCGGTCCCAGCGCCAGTCTGGCGGCCTCGGCCAGCCCGGTCAGGTCGTGGACCGCGAAGCCCAGGGCCATCGCCGACTGAGCCCAGAGGCCGAACACGAGAAGCAGGAGGCCGCGCATGAGAGAATCGCTGTCCGTTCGCCGATCGGCGTTAGCGGAGAGTTTTTCTGGCGTCCAGGCACGGGAGATCGCAGTGTTGATCCGAAATTTTCGCCCAAAACTCAGTATTGTGCTGCGAATAAATTTTAAAAGAGACAGATACTGATCAAGGAAAAATAATTGTATGACTGTGATAAAATGAAAAATTCCGTGGGTCGCGACGATCGTGTCCGTCCCCGGCGGACCGGAAGCGCGCGCGGATCCACATCGCCGCGATCCGCCCCGGTGCGATTCGATCGGTGCTCCGTAGGGGAGCGGCCCGAAGGCCGCTCCGATGGCCGGTTCAGCCGATCCCGTCGAACAGCGCCGAGGAGATGTAGCGCTCGGCGAACGAGCAGGCGACCGTCACGATCCGCTTGCCCTGGAACTCGGGGCGCTTGGCCAGCTCCAGCGCCGCCGCGACGTTGCCGCCGGTGGAGATGCCGCCGGGGATGCCCTCCAGCCGGGCGAGCGCCCGGGAGGTCTCGAACGCGGCCTGGTTGGTGACCTTCAGGACGCCGTCGAGGATGCTCGTGTGCAGGTTGTCGGGGATGAACCCAGCGCCGATGCCCTGGATCTTGTGCGGGCCGGGCTGGCCGCCGGAGATCACCGGGCTGTCCTCCGGCTCCACCGCGAAGACCTTCAGGTTCGGCAGGCGCGGCTTCAGCACCTCGCCGACGCCCGTCACGGTGCCGCCGGTGCCGACGCCGGCCACGAACGCGTCGAGCTGGCCGCCCGTGTCGCTCCAGATCTCCTCGGCGGTGGTCTTCCGGTGGATCTCGGGGTTGGCCGGGTTGGAGAATTGCTGCGGCATTACCGAGCCCGGGATCTCCTTCAGGAGCTCCTCGGCCTTGGCGATCGCGCCCTTCATGCCCTGCGCGCCCGGCGTGAGCGCCAGCTCCGCGCCCAGGAAGGCGAGCATCTTGCGCCGCTCCAGCGACATCGTCTCGGGCATCACCAAGATGAGCCGGTAGCCGCGGGCCGCCGCCGTGAAGGCGAGGGCGATGCCGGTGTTGCCCGAGGTCGGCTCGACCAGCGTGCCGCCGGGCTGGAGCTTCCCGGAGGCCTCCAGGGCGTCGATCATGTTGACGCCGATGCGGTCCTTCACGCTCGCGATCGGGTTGAAGAACTCGAGCTTCAGCAGGATCTCGGCGTCGACGCCGTGCTCCTTGGGCAGCCGGTTCAGGCGCACCAGAGGGGTGTTGCCGATCGTCTCGGTGATCGAGCCGTAGACACGGCCGTGGCCGACCTTCGCCGGTGCGTTGAGGGTATCGGCCATCGCGGAACTCCTGCTCGTGGTGACGGATCGGACAGATGTCGTATCCGGGAGAGGCCCCGCCAAGGGATCGCCCTCGCGTGGGGAGGCTTGACCGGCCCGGACGGGAGGCTGCGATATCGCGTTGCCGCGGCCGGAGCAATCGGGCTAAGTGCCGTTGCCGAAAGTTCTTTCCGGAATTGGGCGAACTTTCGCGGCGGGGTGGAAGACCTTTATTGAGCGGCCCGTTCCTGATGGAATTCTATTCTCCTGCCCGTCCGGCCGCGGCCGGCGCTGCCCGACCATCCTGCCCGACGGGCGGACGGGGCCTCCCTCTTCGGCCGACTCGTCGGGCCGCTCTTCTGGCGGGCCTCGGGCTGGTCCTGGCGCGGCCGGCGCGCGCCGCCGAGGCGCTCCGCGTCGTGCTCGCCACCGCGACGCCGGGGGGCGGCTTCCCGGCCTTCGGGGAGGCCTTCGCCGGCGCGGTCGCAGCCGCGGACCCGGCCCTGACCGTCGAGCGGCGCGCCACCGGCGGGTCGTCCGAGAATGTCGGCCTCCTCCGCGCCGGCCGCGTCGATCTCGGCCTCGTGCAGGGCGAGTACGCCTACCCGGCCCTCGCCGAGGGCGGCGGCCTGACCGTCCTGGCGCCGATGTACCCGACGCCGGGCCTGTTCGTGGTGCCGGCGGCCAGCGCGATCCGCTCGGTGGCGGACCTGCGCGGGCGCAGGGTCGTGCTCGGCACGCACAAGTCCGGGCTGACCGTCATGGGCCGCAGCGTCCTCGGCGCCTCGGGCCTCGATCCCGAGCGCGACATCAGCCCGATCCTCCTCGACCGGGCCGGCGACGGCCCGGCCCTGGTGCGGGAGGGCCGCGCCGACGCGCTCTGGGGCGGCGGCCTCGATTGGCCGGGCTTCCACGCGCTGGCCGCGGATCCGGGCGGGGCCCGCTTCTTCGGACCGTCCGAGGCGGCCATCGCGCGCCTCGCGCAGCCCGGCGCGGCGACGCGGCGCCTCACGGTTCCGGCCGGCAGCTTCGCCGGGCAGGCGGAGCCGATCGCGACGGTGGGGTCCTGGAGCTTCGTGATCGCGCGGCCCGGTCTCGACGAGGAGACGGCCTACCGGATCGTCCGGGCGCTGGCGCGGACGGAACTCACCGAAGCGCAGCCGAGGAACCTCGTCGGCCTCGTCCCGGCGGACCGGGTCAATCCCGGGACCGCCCGCGTCCTCCGCGAAGCCGGCGTGACGCTGCGCTGACGGCGCGGCGGCTCAGCGGAACGAGGCGACGCGGCGATCGCGCTTCCGCTCGGCGGCGGGCTGGTAGGCGATCTCGGCGTGGTGGGTGCAGTACGGCAGGCCGGTGATGGAGCGGGCGCCGCAGAAGCGGAATTCCGGCGTCGTCGGGTCGCCGAGGGGCCAGCGGCACATGGATTCCCGGAGGTCCATGATGGTGACGCGCTCCGACACCGCGAGGGCCACGGGCGCGGGCGCCGCGGCCGGCGCGGGCGCCGGGAAGTCCGGGGCCGGACGGTGGGCCAGGATCGCGACCGGCTCGGGCGCCTGCGTCTCGACCACCGCGATGGCGGTCTCGATCTCGACCGTCTTCGACGGCGGGACGGCGGTGGCGGCTTCCTCGCCGCCGCGGGCGCGACCGGCCAGACCCAGGCGGTGGACCTTGCCGATCACCGCGTTGCGGGTGACGCCGCCGAGTTGCGCCGCGATCTTGCTGGCGCTCTGCCCGTCTTCCCACAGGCGGCGCAGCAGCGCCACGCGATCGTCCGTCCAGCCGAGACCCGCTTCCATCATCCCCTCCGCCCCCTGCGGCTCGGCCGCGTTCCCGAAGGCCAGTCCGCGTCTTCCAAGCCGACAGGAGCCGTTATCCCGGCCGACCGTGTCGCCGCGCAGACCGCGCCCCCGCGCACCGGCTGCCGCATCGCGTGCGACACCCTGTCTCGCCAGGCCACGGGGGAACCCTAGCGCGGCGCTCGCGAACGTTGCAAGGGCGGGCGGTCGCCGGTCACGGGCCGCCGCGACGCCTGTCCACCGGCAATGACCCGGGCCGGCCCGGGTCGGCCGGGTCCGGCGCGATCCTGCGCGGCCCCGGCGCGGTCCCGCCGGTGTCCGGTACGGCGCCGCACCGTCCGGGCCGCCGGCCGCAGCGGCCACGCTTGCGCCCCGATCGCGTGGGATCGTGACCCCACCGCAACAGCGCGGCCTTATCGTTCCTCCGAAGCCGGCTAAGACGGAACAGGCGATACGGCCAAGCTCGTTCCGTGTGGCAGAGTGGGCGCGTTTCGCGGTTCGAGGAAGTGACGATGGGTGTTCGTCAGGTCAGCCTGCGCATGGCGGTGGCGTTCGGGCTGGCGGGTCAGGTCGCGGCCTGCGGCAGCGTTCCGCGGACCCCCTACAGTGCCGAGCAGGCGGCCTTCGCCACCGTGCCGGGCATCCCCGGCGCGCGCGTCTTCGCGGACGCGTCGGTGGACACGATCGCGGCGCTCGCCGCCAATCCGGAGCGGCGCCTCAAGGGCTTCACCTACCTGGCCCTGTCGGGCGGCGGCGGCGACGGCGCCTACGGGGCGGGCGTGCTCAACGGCTGGACGGCGTCCGGCAAGCGGCCCGAATTCACCCTGGTCTCCGGCGTCTCGACGGGCGCGCTGATCGCGCCCTTCGCCTTCCTGGGCCCGGCCTACGACCCCTACCTGACCGAGTTCTACACGAGCGGCGTCGCCAGCGAGCTGGTGGCCTCGCCGAACCTGGCCAACGTGCTGTTCGGCTCGGGCCTGTTCGGCGACGGGCGCCTGCGCAACCTCATCGACCGCTACGTCACGGACGATCTCCTCAAGGCCGTGGCCGAGGAGCACGCGAAGGGCCGGCGCCTGCTGGTCGTCACGACGAACCTCGATTCCCAGCGCGCGGTGATCTGGAACATGGGCGCCATCGCGGCGAGCGGGGTGCCCAACGCCCGCCAGCTGTTCCGCGACGTGCTGGCGGCCTCGGCCAGCATCCCGGCGGTGTTCCCGCCCCAGTTCATCGACGTCTCGGCCGGCGACGCGCGCTTCCAGGAGATGCATGTCGACGGCTCGGTGGTGACCCCCGTCTTCACCCTGCCGCAGACCCTGCTGCTGCGCGACGGGCGGATCCGCACCGGCGGCAAGGCCGAGATCTACGTGGTGATCAACGGCCGCCTGGAGCCGGAATTCGAGGTGACGAAGGACAACACGCTCTCGATCGTCGAGCGCTCCTTCACCACAGCGAGCCGCGCCCGCTCCCGCGCGACGCTGACGGCGACCTACGCGCTGGCCCGCACCAACGGCATCGGCTTCAATCTCACCTACATTGACGAGAACGGCCCCAAGGCGTCCGCCGCGAAGGGCTTCGACACCGCCTACATGCGGGCCCTGTACGAGGCCGGTTACGAGAAGGGCCGGACCGGCACCTTCTGGCAGCACTCGATCCCGGCGGCGCCGGTGCTCAAGGCGACCGCCAGCGCCGTCGCGAACTGACCGCCTAACGGTCCGCCGCGCGCCCGGCTCGGGCGCGCGGCGAATGGCGCGGGCGGACGGCGCGCCTACTTGCCCAGGATCTTCGTCACGAGGCGGCCGAGCGGCGTCGCCGTGCTGGCGTTCCGGTCGTCCCGGTCGACGGGGCGGTTCTCGTTGCCGAGGATCTTGGTGACGATGCGTCCGATCAGGTTCATGGGTCGGCCCTCCGGTATCGCGCCCAAATGGCGCAGCTTCCCCAACAACGGGTCAGGCGCGGGCCGCGTTCCAGCCCGGCGCCCGATCGGGCGCCTCAGACCTGCATCAGGCGGATGTTGTTGGTGTTGCCCGCCGTGTGGAACGGGATGCCGGCGGTGACCACGATGACGTCGTTCGGCCGCGCGAAGCCCTCGTCCTGGGCGTGGTGGCAGGCCTTCGAGGTCATCTCCTCGTAGCTGTCGACGTCCTCCGTCAGGACGCTGTGCGCCCCCCAGAGCAGGCTCAGCCGCCGCGAGGTCGCGACGTTGGGGGTCAGGGCCAGGATCGAGGCCGCGGGCCGCTTGCGCGCGACCCGGGCGGCCGTCGTCCCGCTCGCCGTGTAGGCGACGATGGCCGCGGCGCGCACCGCCTCGGCGAGGTCGGCCGTGGCGGTGGCCACGGCGTGAGGCGGCGTCTCCTCCTCACCCGGCTCCGAGGCCGCGACGATCGAGTGGTAGAGCTTGTGGCCCTCCACGCTCCGGATGATCCGGTCCATCATCGCCACCGCCTCGACCGGGTAGCGGCCGGTCGCGGATTCCGCCGAGAGCATCACGGCGTCGGCGCCGTCGTAGATGGCGGTGGCGACGTCCGACGCCTCCGCCCGGGTGGGCGCGGGCGCATTGACCATCGAGTCGAGCATCTGGGTCGCCACCACGACGGGCTTCACGGCGAGCCGGCAGGCCCGGATCAGCTCCTTCTGCCGCCCCGGCACGTCCTCGTGCGGGATCTCGACGCCGAGATCGCCGCGGGCGACCATCACGGCGTCGGAGAGCCGGATGATGTCGTCGATCCGCTCCAGCGCCTGCGGCTTCTCGATCTTCGACATGATGCCGGCGCGATCGCCGATGATCCCCCGCGCCTCGATGACGTCGGACGGCTTCTGGACGAACGACAGGGCGACCCAGTCGACGCCGAGATCGAGCCCGAAGGCGAGATCCGCCCGGTCCTTCTCGGTCAGCGGCGACAGGTCCAGCAGCGTGCCCGGCAGATTCACGCCCTTGCGGTTCGAGATCGGACCGCCGGTGACGACCTCGGCGGTGATGGAGGTCCGCTCGGGTCCGGTGACCCGCACCCGCACCCGGCCGTCGTCGATGAGGAGTTCCTGGCCCGGCACGACGGCGTCGAAGATTTCCGGGTGGTGCAGCGGGATCGCCTGCTTGTCGCCGTCGGCGCCCTCGAGGACGAAGCGCACCGTCTCGCCGGCCTGGAGATCGAGCCGTCCGCCCTGGAGCGTGCCGATGCGGATCTTCGGCCCCTGGAGATCTTGCAGGATGCCGATCGGCCGGCCGACTTCCTTCTCGAGGGCGCGGATGGCCGCGTGGACCTTGGCGTGATCCGCCTGGAGGCCGTGGCTGAAATTGAGCCGGAACGTGTCGACGCCGGCGAGGAACAGGGCGCGGAGCTGGTCCGGGGCGGAGCTGGCGGGACCGACGGTGGCGACGATCTTGGCGTGGCGGTGACGGCGCATGCGGGTCTCGGCCTCCTGAGGCTGCCTCTGGGAATCGAGCCGGGCGCTCGGTCGCGCCGACGGCGCTCACATCGGTCCGCGACGGCCCCGCGGCGAGGCCTCGCGGCGCCCGGCAGGCGATTTTTCGCGCGGCTGGCCGATTCGGCAGGGGGCTATCTGGCCGCCTCCCGGGCGATCCCGGCAAGCCCGGCGTCGAACACGCCCGTGATGTCGGCGACGGCGTCGGCATCGCTCATGCCCTCGGCGTCGAAGGTCGCGCTCCAGATCACCGTGGAGCCCGCGCCGTCGCGACGGACCGCCAGCGTCGCGTTGTAGGCGCGCACCGGCAGGGGCCCCTGGATGAAGCTGTAGCTGTAGCTCATGCCGGTCTCGTCGCGCGCGGTCTCGACCTCGGCGATCGTGCCCTTGCCGCCCTTCACCACGAGGCCGCGGATCTGCGCGCGGATGCCGTCATCCTCGTCCTCGCCCGACAGGATGCAGCGCTGGACCTGCGGGTGCCAGTTCTGGATCGCGCAGAAATCGCCGACCAGCGCCCAGACCGCGGCGGGCGGAGCCGGGATGTCGCGGCTGCGGGTGACCTCCAGGGCGCTGGCCGGTCCGGCGGCCAAGAGGGCCGCGCCGATCGCCGTCAGGTAAGCGGGATGCATCACGGGTCGGTCTCCGGGCCGCCGGGCTGATGTGACGCGACTTGGGGCGCCGCCCGGCCGCGGCGAGCCCCGGGGCCGCGACGGACCGCGTCTCGAAGGTGTCGCTGACGGCGCGGTATGCTACGCCGCGCCCGTCAGGATCACCGGAGATGCCCATGGACGATCGCGCCGCGCCGAAGCGGCCCGCGCCCCGGAGCGGCGCCGCGCGCGCGGTCCTGGCGACCGGCGCCGCACTCGTCATCGGCGCGGCCGTGCCGTCGCTCGCCGCGGGGCCGGACCCGTCGCCGCCGGCCGCGCCGCAGGCCTTCGAGGCCTGCCGGGCCGACCTGATCGCCTGGGTCACGGCCCGCGCCGTGCCGCAGGGCCTCGCCGAGGCGCAGCTCGCCCACCTCATGCCCGACCCGGACGTGGTCGCCGCGACCCAGAGCCAGGGCGAGTTCGTCCGGCCGATCTGGGACTACATCGAGGCCAGCGTCACGCCGGCCCGCGTCGAGGCCGGTCTGCGCAAGCTCGCCGAGCACGCCGACACGCTCGCGGCCATCGAGGCCAAGTACGGGGTCGACCGCCACATCCTGGTGGCATTCTGGGGCGTCGAATCGAGCTACGGCGCCGTGCTCGACAACCCGGCGGTGGTGAAGCCGGTCGTCCGCTCGCTCGCGACGCTCGGCTGCAGCGATCCCGCCCGGGCGACCTACTGGCGCGACGAGCTGGCGGCGGCGCTCCAAATCCTGGCCTGGAACCAGGCGCCCCTCGACCGGATGCCGGCGGGGCTGACCGGATCCTGGGCCGGCGCCATGGGGCACACGCAGTTCATGCCCAGCGTCTACCAGCGCGAGGCGGTCGATTTCGACGGCGACGGCCGGCGCGACATCTGGACCTCGGTGCCGGACGCCCTCGCGTCAACGGCGAACTACCTGCGCAGCCACGGCTGGAAGCCCGGCGCGGGATGGGGCAGCGAGGCGGTTCTGCCCGAGACCTTCGACGCGGCGCTCGCCGACGAGACGACGGTCCGCACCGTCGCGGCGTGGCGGGCGCTCGGCGTGAGGCCCGCCCGCGACCGCGCCCTGCCGGACACGGCCGAGGCGACCCTGATCCTGCCCGCCGGGATCCGCGGCCCCGCCTTCCTGCTGCAGCCGAACTTCGCGGTGATCCTCCGCTACAACACGGCGCTCGCCTACGCGCTGACCGTCGCGCTCCTGTCGGACCGCCTGCGCGGCGACCCGGGCCTGGTGCACGACTGGCCACGGGGCGACCGGCCCCTCACCGGCGACGAGCGGCGCGACCTGCAGACCCGCCTGACGGAGCGCGGCTTCGCCACCGGCGGGGTCGACGGCAAGATCGGCCCGAAGACGCGGGCGGCGCTGCGCGCCTTCCAGGGGTCGGTCGGCCTGCCGCCGGACGGTTACGCCGACGCCGCGCTGCTGGACCGGGTCCGGGCCGCGCCCTGACGGACGCTCACGCCAGGAAGGCGGGCTCGTCCCGGGCGAGCACCCGCTTGACGCTCTCCAGGTGGAGGCGGGCGCTCTCGGCGCGCCCGGCCGCCTCCTGGGCCGCCACGCGCTTCACGATCGCCTCGGGCACGGCCTTGAGCGCGCGCCCCGTGCTCATGGCCAGGACCTGCGCCTGTGCGGCGCGCTCCAGGTAGTAGAGGTCGTCCCAGGCCTCCGCGATCGTCTCGCCCAGTACCATCACGCCGTGGTTCTTCAGGAACACGACGTCCGCCTCGCCGGCGCTCTCGGCGATCCGCCGGCCCTCGGACGAATCGAGCGCGAGACCGTTGTAATCCTCGTCCACCGCGATCCGGCCGTAGAAGCGCAGCGCCGTCTGGCCCGCCCACACCAGGGGCTCGCCCTCCAGCATGGCCAGGGCCGTGGAATAGGGCATGTGGGTGTGGAACGCGGCCCGGGCGCGGGGCTTCAGCCGGTGCAGCTCGGCGTGGATGTGGAAGGCGGTGGCCTCGGGCTGGCCGTCGCCCTCGAGGACGTTGCCGTGGAAGTCGCAGAGAAGCAGGCTCGACGCGGTGACCTCCGCGAAGGCGAGGCCGTAGGGATTGACCAGGAACAGGTCGGGCCGCTCCGGCAGCACCGCCGAGAAATGGTTGCAGATGCCCTCTTCCAGGCCGTTGCGCGCGGCCCAGCGCAGGCAGGCGGCGAGGTCGATCCGGGCGCGGCGCACGCTATCGGCGTTCAGGGGCTCGTTGCTGCGGGCGGGCGGGGTTCCCGGGGCGGTAACGGCGTGCGCCATGCGTGCGGGCTTTCCTGTGTCGGGGTTCGGGCCGGGGACTCGACCGGTCCCGCACTCTAGACGCTCGCTCGCCCCTGCGCAGCCGCTCCGCGCTCAGGCGCGGCCGTCGGTGACGCCGCCGACGAGATTGAGGCCGAGCAGGAAGTCCGACGCGAAATCCGTGCGGATGACCGGCTCGCGCGGGATCGCCTCGCGCAGGAGATCGCGCTCGGCGCGGCGCGCCGCGACCGCCTCCGCCACCGTGACGCGCCGGAACGACAGGCTCGCCCCGCCCCGGACCTGCGCCAGCCGCCCGAGATCCGGGCCGATCACCGTGGCGATCTTCGGGTAGCCGCCGGTGGATTGCCGGTCGGCCATCAGGATGATCGGCAGGCCGTTACCGGGCACCTGGATCGCCCCCATGGCGACGCCGTCCGAGACGATGTCGTGCCCCTTGGCGTGCCTCAGCGGCGTGCCGTCGACGAAGCAGGCCATCCGGTCGCCCCGCGGCGAGACCGTCCAGGGACCGGCCAGGAAGGCCTCGACCTGGTCGGGCGCGAAGTAGTCGTCCTGCGGGCCCAGCACGACCCGGATCTCCCGGCCGTCGCGCTCGAGCCAGGGCGCGACGAGCCGCTGCGGCGGCCCGTCCGGGGTTCGGCCCTCGGCGACGGGGAGGCGGTCGCCCGCGGCGAGGCCGCGCCCGTCGAGGCCGCCGAGCCCCGAGCGGGTATGGGTCGCCGCCGAGCCGAGGACCGGCGCCACGTCGACCCGCCCGGCGACCGCGAGGTAGCCCCAGGCGCCGGCATCGCCGGCCCGCACGACGAGGGTCTGGCCGGGCTCCAGGGCGAGCGCGACCGTGTCGGGCAGGGGCACGCCGTCCAGCGCGACGCGGAAGCCCGGCGCCAGCAGGGCGAGCCCGACGGCGCCGTCCTGCGCCGAGACGGTGATGCCGCCCGTGGAGATCTCGATGGCGGTGGCGTCGAGGGCGTTCGACGCCGCCCGGTTGGCCGCGGCGTGCATCAGCGGGTCCATCGGGCCCGCGGCCGTGATGCCGTAGCGCAGGTAGCCGTGCCGGCCCCCGTCCTGCAGGGTGATGCCGGGCCCGGCGGAGTCGATGACGAGGGCGGGCATCAGCGCGCCTCCCCGCGGCGGGCCACCGGCTCGCCCGCCGCCTCGCGCGCCGTGAGGGCGTCGAAGGTCGCGGCATCCACGGGCTCGAAGCGGATCAGGTCGCCGGCGCCGACGAAGAAGCTCGGGTCGCGCTCCGGCGCGTAGAGGCGGGACGGCGTCGCGCCGATCACGTACCAGCCGGTCGGCATCGGCACGGTCGCCACCGCGGCCAGGCCGCCGCCGATCATGATGGCGTTGCGCGGGTGCGGCGGCCGCGGGCTCGCCCGCCGGGGCACTGCCAGGGGCTGCGGCAGGCCGCCGAGATACGCGAAGCCCGGCGCGAAGCCGTACATGTAGACTCGGAACGTCGTGGCCGCGTGGGTCGACACCACAGTCTCCGGGCTCAGGCCGCTCCGCTCGGCGACCTGCGCGACGTCCTCCCCGTGGGGCGCGTCGTAGCAGCAGGGCAGCGTCCAGAGTATCGGGCTCGCCGCGCGCGCGGTCGCGCCGGCGACCAGCCCCCGGACCCGCTCGGCGAGCGTCCCGCGGTCGAGCACCAGCGGATCGTAGTGCAGCATCAGGGATCGGTAGGTCGGCACGCGCTCGCGCAGCCCCTCGGGCGGGTCCGCCCCGAGTGCGTCGTCGAGGGCCAGGACCCGGTCGCTGATCGCCGGGTCGACGGTGCTGCCGAACTCGACCACGAGGGCCGCCTCGCCGGCGTCGAGGAGGCGGGGCTCGTCCAGCGCCGCGCTCACGGCCGGAACGGCGCCAGCGTGACGCCCGCGCCCTCCAGCCGGGTCCGCACCGCCCGCGCCGTGGCGACGGCGTGGTCCGAATCGCCGTGGACGCAGATCGAGCGGATCGGCGTCGGCAGCGTTTGACCGTCGGCCGTGAGGATCGCGCCCGCCTCGACCATGCGCAGGACGCGGTCGGCCGCCTCGCCGGCATCGGTGATCATCGCGCCGGGCTCGCTGCGGGGGATCAGGAGGCCTGTCGGCGTGTAGCCGCGATCGGCGAAAATCTCCTGGTGAACGTCGAGGCCGCAGGCCTCGCCCGCCGGCACCTGGGCGGTCAGCGCGATGGCGAGCAGCGCGAGCTCCCGGTCCACCGCACGGACCGCGCGGGCGATGGCGTCGGCCACCGGCCGCTCCTCCGCGGCGACGTTGGCCAGCGCCCCGTGCGCCTTCACGTAGGTGATGCGGTGGCCGGCATAGGCGGCGAGCGCCTGCGCGGCGCCGATCTGGTAGGCGACGAGTCGCTCGATCTCGGCGGGGCTGTAGGGCATCCGCCGCCGCCCGAAGCCCCAGAGATCCGGGAAGCCCGGATGGGCGCCGACCGCCACGCCGCGCTCCTTCGCCAGCGCGAAGGTTCGGGCCATGATCTCGGGGTCGCCGGCGTGGAGGCCGCAGGCGACGTTGGCCGAGGTGACGATCCCGAGGATCGCCGCGTCGTCGCCGCAGGCGTAGGCGCCGTAGCCCTCGCCGAGGTCGGAATTCAGGTCCACGCTGGTCATCGCCGCCGCTCCGCGTGCCGATCGGGTCTCATAGGGCCGCAACGGGTTCCGGCTCGGCCGGATCCGCGCTGCGAGAATCGAGCGCGCGGCCCGCCGTCTCCGGCAAGAGAAGCGCCGCGACGATCACGAGGCAATAGGCGCCCGCCGCCACGACGCCGATGGCGATGCCGAGTGTCAGCGAGCCGCTGAGGTGGCCCACCACGGCGGGGCAGATCGCGCCGGTGGCGCGGCCGAAATTGTAGCAGAAGCCCTGCGCGGAGCCGCGGATCCGGCTCGGGAACAGCTCGCTCAGGAAGGCGCCCATCCCGGAGAAGACGCCGGAGAGGAAGAAGCCCAGAGGGAAGCCCAGCACCAGCATCACCGGGTCGGTGATCGGGATCAGCGTGTAGGCGAGGACGAGGACGCCGGCGCAGAAGCCGAACAGGACGAAGCCCAGGCGGCGCCCGATGCGGTCGGAGAGCCAGGCGCTGGTCAGGTACCCGACGAACGACCCGAAGATCAGCATCAGCAGGTAGCCGCTGGTGTTCAGGACCGAGAGGTTGCGCTCGGTCTTCAGGTAGGTCGGGAGCCACGTGGTCACCGCGTAGTAGCCGCCCTGCATGCCGGTCGCCAGCAGGCTCGCCAGCACGGTCCGGCCGATCAGCGGCCGGGAGAAGATGTCGAGGAAGCTGCCGGTGTCGCCGACGTCCCGCATGGCGGCGCGGGTCTGCCGGTAGACTTCCGGGTCCTCGATGTTGCGGCGGATCCAGAAGATCAGCACCGAGGGGAGGGCGCCGAGCCAGAACAGGATCCGCCACGCCACCGCCGGCTCCGCCAGGGCGAACACGGCCCAGAAGGCGATCGCCGCGCAGGCCCAGCCGACCGCCCAGCTCGACTGGACGAGCCCCACCGCCTTGCCGCGGTAGCGGGCCTGGATCGTCTCGGCGATCAGCACCGAGCCCACCGACCACTCGCCGCCGAAGCCGAAGCCCTGCAGCGCGCGGGTCACGAGCAGCTGCTCGTAGGACTGGGTGAAGCCGCTGAGCACCGTGAACAGGGTGAACCACGCGACGGTGCCCTGCAGGACGACGACCCGGCCGTAGCGGTCGGCCAGGATCCCGGCCGCCCAGCCGCCGATCGCCGACGTGACGAGCGCGGCGGTGGCGATGTTGCCGGCCTCGACCTTGGTCAGGCCCCAGACCACGACCAGGGTCGGGATCAGGAAGGTGTAGACCATGTAGTCGAACGCATCGACGCCGTAGCCCGCGAAGGCCGCGCCCAGGACCCGGCGCTCCGCCGGACTCGTGTCTCTCACCCACATGGCGCAACTCCTTTGCGGAATGGCCGCCGCGCGGCCGGGATGGTCACAGGAACGGCAGGTCGCGGTTGAGGAGGTCGGTGATCAGCATGTGACCGGGCGCGTGGGTGATGCAGAGCGGCAGCCGCGCCGCCATCGCCACGGCCTGCGGGGTGACCCCGCAGGCCCAGAAGACCGGGAGCTCGTCGGGCTCGATCGGCACAGGGTCGCCGAAATCCGGTCGCGCGAGGTCGCGGATGCCGATCAGGCCCGGATCTCCGAGATGGATCGGCGCCCCGTGGACCGCCGGCATCCGGGCCGTCACCTGCACGGCCTTGATGGCGTCCGCCGCCTTCATGGGCCGCATGGAGACGACGAGCGGACCGTGGAACGGGCCCGACGGCTGGGTGGCGATGGAGGTCCGGTACATCGCGACGTTGCGGCCGAGGGCGATGTGCCGGAGCGGGATGCCCGCCTCGATCAGGCCGGCCTCGAACGAGAAGGAGCAGCCGAGGACGAAGGTGACGAGGTCGTCCCGCCACACGCCGGTCAGGTCGGGCAGCTCGGCCACGAGCGCGCCGCCCTCGTAGACGCGGTAGCCGGGGACGTCTGTGGCGAGGTCGAGATCGATCCCCAGCGTCGGCAGTGCGCGGTCGCCGGGCCGCGAGACGCCGAGGATCGGGCAGGGCTTCGGGTTCTGCTGGCAGAAGCGGTGGAAATCCTCCGCCATGGCCCGCGGCAGGATCATCAGGTTGCCCTGCGCGTGGGCGGGGACGAGACCCGAGGTGTGGCCCCGGAACCGACCCGCGCGGATCGCGCGCCGCGCGTCCGCCGCGTCGGCGAAGACAGGTGGCGCGCCGTCGGCGCCCGCGTGCTGGCTCACCGCGTTGATCTCCCTGGCTGGTCGTCGCGCGCCGGCGCGGCCGCGTCGGCCGTCCGTATTCCGCGAGATCCCGATCGCTTCAGCGATTCATTTCCTGCGGCAACGATCCCATCGCGCCGCGGAGCAGGCCAATCGTGATTGCGAATGGGGCGCGATAAACCGGACTTATCGGCCGGCGGCCCAGGTCTCGGCGGCCCAGGTCCCGGCGGCCCAGGTCTCGGCGACGTCCTGGGCGAGGCGGGCCGCGTCCGCCACGAAGTGATGGGCCGGCCGCTTGGTGTGCATCGCCGTGAAGGTCAGGTCCGAGAGCTGCGGCTCGGCTGGCAGGACGCGCAGGGTGCCGGCACGCAGTTCGGCTTCGACCACGGCCGGGGGGATCACGCAGATCCCGAGGCCCTCGACGCCCATCTTCACGATGGTGGCCAGGGAGGCGCTCGTGTGGATCTGGCTCGGCAGGAGGTTCTCCTGGAGGACGAGGTCGCGCAGCTCGACGTAGGGGCTGGTGTTGCGCGGGTAGGTGATGAGCGGGTGGTGCAGCAGCGCGCCGAGGCTCAGGGGCTCGTCGTCCGGCAGCAGGCCGGGCGCGGCGATCCAGGCGACGGGGGTGCTGAACAGGGGCCGGTTGGCGAAGCTCGGCAGGGTGATCGGCCCGACGAGGAGGGCGAGGTCGATCTCGTCGGCGACCAGGGCGGCCTGCATGTTCGGCGAGATGTCGACCGTGATGTCGACGCCGATCCCGGGATGGGTGGCGCGCATCCGCTCGATGAAGCGCGACAACCACAGGTGCACGATCGTCTCGGACACGCCGAGCCGCAGGGTGCCCCGCGTCCGGCCGGTCTCGTGCAGGGCCGCGCTCATCTCGGACTGGAGCGCCAGGAACCGCTCCGCGAAGCCGAGGAGCAGGCGTCCCCGCTCCGTCAGCGCGACGTCCCGGCTGCGGCGCTCGAACAGCGTCCCGTACTCGTGCTCCAGGGCCGCGATGCGCTGGGAGACCGCCGGCTGCGTGGTGTTCACCTTCTCACTGGCGCGGCGAAAGCTCGAGAGTTTCGCGACCCAGTAGAACACCTCCAAGCTGCGGAAATCCGCCATCCCGCGATCGTCCCGCCTCGCCGTCGTGCTCGGTCATATCGCGCCCCGATGCGCGCGAGCGCAAGCGCGCGGCCGCCGCTCGCCGCTAGAGGTTCGACACGCTCGTGGCCGGACGGGCCGGGCGCATGTGCGCGAGCAGCAGGCGCGCTTCCGCGACGAGGGGATGGTCCAGGTACCAGAGGCCGCAGGCCCAGCCGGCGATCCCGGCGGCGATCGCGGCCGCGAGGCTCGGGAGCGGCGTCTCGGCCGACCATCCCCAGGCCGACATCACCAGGACGGCGGGCGCGACGGCGATGCCGGTCAGGACGGCGGCGTGGAGGTAGATGGGGGCGTAGTCGCGCCGGAACGTGTCGGTCATCCGCTCGAGATGCGGCCGGTAGAGGCCGACGGCCAGGAACGCCTCGCCGATCCGCGCCGCGCCCGCGCCGCCGAGGCCGAACAGGCAGCCGATGCTGAACATCACGAGGCCGGCGCCGTGGCGCAGGAACTCGAACCGCGCCTGCAGGGCGGTCTGGTCCCGGATCAGGAACACCTCCCAGGTCATGCTGAGCGAGGTCAGGACGATCGCCGCCAGGGACAGCAGGCAGAAGGGCAGCGCCGCGCCCTCCCAGCCCGGCCCGAGCAGGACGCGCATGATCGGCCCGGCCAGGACGGCCGCGCCCGCGAAGGCCGGCCAGAGCAGCACGGTGATCATCCGCAGCGTGTGGAGGTAGCAGGTGCGCAGGGACTGCCCGTTCCGCTGCTGGTTCGCGAGGTCCACGAAGGTGATGCGCGTGATCACCACGTGCAGGTGGTCCCACATCAGGGTGTTGAGGCTCGCCGCGCGGGAGTACAGGCCGAGGGCGCTGAGCCCGAGCATCCGCCCGAGGACGAGGTCGCCCATCCGGCCGGCGATTCCCGCGACGCCCGCGATGGCGAAGAGCCGGCCGCCGTAGGTCAGGATCTCGCGCCAGCCCGCGAGGCCCATGCGCAGCGACACGTAGCGCAGGCCGAGGCCGTTCGCAGCCAGCGCCGCCGCGACGGCGCCCGCGGCCTGCCCGTAGGCCTGGCTCATGTAGCTGAAGCCGAGGAGCGCCAGCGCCAGCATCGCGCCGCTGGCGACGAGACCGCGCAGCATGTTGACGAGGGCCACGCCGCGGAAATTGCCGTGCCGCTCGATCATGGCGGCCGGGCGGAACTCCAGCGCGCCGACCAGCGGCACGACTGCGAGGATGGCCAGGGCGCGCTGGACCTCCGGCTCGCCCAGGAGGACGCTGCCGAATACGCTGAAGGCCAGGATCAGGATCGCCGCCGCGCCCGACAGGATCAGGTTCACCGTGAACACGCTCGCCAGCAGGGCCCCGTCCACCCGGTCCGCCCGGACGATGTAGCTCGACAGGCCGCAGGAGCGCAGCGTGGACAGCAGGCCCGCGATCGCGGCGGCGAGGCTGAAGATGCCGGTCTCGTGGGGCGTCAGCAGCCGCGCGAGGGCCAGCGAGGTGCCGAACTGTGCCAGGAACAACCCGCCCTGGCAGAATCCCATCCAGGCCAGGCTCCGGCGCTTCGAGAACGCGGGCGGCGCCGTCGCTTCCGGCCCCTCTCGGAGTTCTGCCATGGGATCCTTCGGACGCGACAGGGTGGCGGCGGCGCTGGCGGCGGCCAGGGCGCAATCGATCGGGACGGCTTAACAGTGCCCGGTGCACCGCGGCAGCTGGCCAATCGGAGGACCGTGCCCACGCCCGATGGCCGAGGTCAGGTCGGGCCGCCGTGCAGATCAGGCGCTGCAGAGAGGCCCGAGAACTCGCCCGCTCCCGAGTCCGGGAATCCGATTTGACTGTATCGGACGCACATATCCGTGTTTTGCCCGCGTCATGAACCAGCACGTAATATATTCATCTTACCGAACGCACTTCGAGCCCCGTTCACGCTGGCAGCATCGTATGCCGAGGCCGAACGAAGATATCCAAATGTGCAAGCGGCGCGCGGCACGGTCGGGATGATCCGATGTTTCGGCCGAAGACCTCGCGGAACAACTTGAAGGTCCGGTCGAAAGGCTAAACGGGTCGCATTCCGTCACGGCGTGCGCGTGCCCTATTCCGCGTTATCGTCGATGGAACAGTAAATCTCCGCAAGATTTTCCCGGCTTGACGGGTCGGTGGGATCGAATACCCGAGATCATCGTCCGATGCCGGCGCGGATCCGGACTTTTCTATAGCCCGTCAGAGGATCCAAGCGGCCGTCGCTGTGCGTCGAGGACGCCGGATATTGCGCCGCCACAACTGCACGACATTCGGTTCCGCATCCAAAAGGCGTAGCCGCCCCTACGGCGCACGGATCGAGAAAGTGCAATAACATTACTATACATTGTCTGTGACTCGTTTTAGAAGGTCGCAATTCTGGCAGTATTTATGGAATAATGCCAAATGAAAATCAGCTTCACCGTATGTACTCGCAACCGTGTAGCGTCCCTTATGCAGACGCTCGACTCGGTGGTCCGCGCGATCGAGGCCGCGCCCGAAGCTGAGGCCGAGATCATCGTCGTCGATAACGGGTCCGAGGACGGCACGGACGCGGCGTTGAAGCGCTGGTCCGCGTCAATCTCGATCGATCGACGCGACGTTCTGCTCCTCACGCAGGCGCGCCCAGGTGTCGCCGGGTCTCGGAACGCCGCGATCGCGCGCGCGTCCGGAGACATCATCGCGTTCATCGACGACGATTGCGTCGTGTCGGACCAGTATCTGCGAGATCTGATCGCGCACTATGCCGGCGACACGGAAAGCGTCATCCGCGGTGGCCGCGTCGAGCTGGGATCTACCCAGGACATCGACTTCACCACGAAGACCGAGGCCCTGGCCAGCCGGCTGACGTACCCGGCTCATCCCGGCGGCTTCGTCCACGGCTGCAACATGACCTGCAGCCGGGCCGTCATCGAGCGGATCGGCGGGTTCGACGCGGCGTTCGGCCCCGGGGCGACGTTCCGCGCGGCGGAGGACACGGACTTCATCTACCGCGGCTGGGCGGCCGGCGTGGCGGTCGAGTACGTGCCCGACATGAGCGTCAAGCATTTCCACGGGCGCCGGGACCCGCGCACGATCGACCGGCTGCACTGGAACTACCAGTTCGGCAACGGCGCGCTCTACGCCAAGCACATCGGCCGCAGCCCGTGGCTGATCAAGCACCTGTACTGGTCCGCCCGCAACGCCGCCCGCGAACTGGTCGGGGGCCCGTGCTTCGACGCGCAGCTCGGCCTGACGTGGCGCGCCATCGTGACCGCCAATCTGAGCGGCGTCCTGGCCTTCGCCTGGCACAGCGCGCGGACGCTGCTGACGCGCCCGCCCGCCCGGGCCTAGGGGGCGGAACGCGCCGGCGGGAGGCGCGGGAGTGCCGCCCGCTCAGCGGGCCGGCGCGCCGCCGGGCCGCGCGAGGCGCGTCCGGCCGAGCATCCGGAGCGTGACGCGCCGCCCGAGCTTCATCGCCGGGTAGAGAAGCCGCGCGCGTCCGGGGCTGCGCAGCAGCCGCGCCAGGAGCCGGCTCGCCGCGCCCCGGTCGTCGCTGAGGCGCGACAGCAGGACGAGGGCGTCCGCGCCGTAATAGAGGTCCGGGCCGTGCCGGACGACCATGCCCTCGTCGAGGTCGTACCCGCGCCGCGCGATCTCGTCGACCAGGGGACCCCCGCTCCGGGCGTCCACCAGGGCGACGGTGCCGACCGACCGGCGCAGGGCCATGAGGTGCACGTAGTTGGAGCAGAACGGGCATTCGCCGTCGTAGACCACCGTCAGGGCGGCCTCGGTCGAGGGGGCGGTCATGGCGTCAGGTCGATCCTGTGCTCGGCTTCGGACACCACGCGGCGGACGGGGACGCCGTCCTGCAGGCTGAAGCAGACGGATTCGCGCCGGTACACGTAGGCGACGATGTCGGCCATGGCGAGGGTGTCGAAGCCGGCGGCGTACTGGAGCGGGACGAAGAAGTGGTGCGGATAGACCGCGTAGGGGAACAGGCCCGTCCTGTCGCGGATCGCGCTGACGAGGCGGTGGTAGCCCCGGACGTAGGCGTCCAGCGCCGGACCGTCGATCTCCGACTTCGAGTATTCCTGACCCAGGCCGTCCGGTGCGGTCAGGACGGGAACGTCGCAGGTCGTCGAGGCCGTGACCTTGCGGAAGACCTGCGTGCCGCCGTTCGGGTTGTCGAGGGCGAAGGCGTTCGCCGCGTCGGGCGCGCCGTAGGCCATGTGGGCGAACGGGTAGGAGTAGAAGGTGAAGAAGTTGGTCGGCACGTAGTGCCGCTGGCCGGTCCGGTCGACCGCCTCGAAGTACATCTTGTTGTTGGCCAGGGTGTCGTACCAGCCGAGCCAGGCCTGGGTCATGAACGTGTTGCCGGTCAGGATGAACAGCACCGACAGGATCCCGACCGAGACCGGGGGCCGCTCGTAGTGCCGGCTCACGACGACGGCCGCGATGGCGAGGTTCAGCATGATCCAGGGGGCGAAGTTGGCGCCCATGAGCACGATGATCGACAGGTGCATCACGTCGAAGCCGAGGAGCAGCAGCAGCAGCCAGCGGCGCGGCATGAGGATCCCCACCAGGGCGATGCCCTGACCGACCAGGATGAGCGTGTTGGTCAGCGCGCTCGAATGGCTCAGGATCGTGCGCATCGCCTCCACCAGCACGGGCCAGCCGGCGTAGGGGACGTGGTTGTTGTCGAGGCCGACGATGAAGATCTTGCCGGGATCGTTGTTCAGCAGCCAGGAGAACGGCCCGTCGTCGAGCGTGACCTTGGCCAGGAATGACGAATAGTAGTTGCCGAGGTGGATGCTGATCGCCGCCGCGATCAGCACTTTCGAGAACATCGCGCTGGCCGACGCGACGTCCGACCGCGCCGCGGCGCCGAGCCCGCGCCAGTCGCGCAGACGCGCCGTCCCGTGGGCGATCAGCAGGCCCGCGACGAGGCAGAAGCTCACCTCCGCGAGCGGCACCACGTCGATGATGTGCCCGTGCCAGAGGCCGGTCACCCGGATGACCGCCTGCTTGCTCCAGACCAGGTAGGTGGCGCTGATCAGGGCGAGCGAGGGCCAGCGCAGGCAGAGCACGCCGCCGGCCACAGCCGCGACCCACAGCGCCGCGATGGCCGTGACGGCGACGGTCGCCTTCGCCCCGGGCAGAATGACGGGGAAGAGCGGGTAGTGGATCAGCGCGTAGCCGCCCGCGATCACGCCGATCATCTGCAGCAGCCGGACCGACGCGAGATCGGCGGCGGCGAAGCGCACCCGCGTCATCGCGAGGGCCAGCGCCACGGGCAGCACCACGCCGTAGTAGTTGTTGATCGCCGTGACGCCGTGCGAGATCTTCAGCAGGACCAGCAGGGCGCCGATCTGCGCGAGCAGGATCAGGTAGTAGCGCGCCCGCTCCGCCACTGGTCGCACGAGGCGTCGCAGGGCGGTGTCGAGGGCCTTGTCCGGGCCGGTGATCGGGAGCGTGCTGCTCATCGTCTGTCTTCCGCCGCGCTGGTGCGACCGCCGCTGCGCGCAGCGACGGCCTCTCATCCTCAAGGGCCCGCTTTGACGGGGCGGCCAGCGGCCGAACGGGGTCCGCCGTCATGCGGGCGTCTCGAGGAGGACCCGCCGCGGACCTGTCCTGCCGCCCCGGGTTCCTGCCTCGCCGGAGAGCTTGGCACTTCACGGGGGTGTGAGAGGCTGCAAAGAGGGCGATCGCCCCTACGCCTTTCGGCTACCCCGACCGTCCCGGCCCCCGGGCTCTACCCGCCGCTGCGCGCGGTGGGACGGGCGTCAGCGCGGCGCCTGTCCCGCCAGCGGTGAGGTCTCGTCGACGAATGTCAGCTTGGCGGCGACCCGTTCCGCCAGGACCCGGCGGCGCGCGGCGAAGAGGGGCTTGAGGATCGGGTTGCCTTTCAGGAAGGCCGCGATCCTGGAGCGGGACGTGAAGATGGTCGATTCGAAAGGTTTCCGCGAGACGGCGTTCGGGACGAGCGCGCGACCGCATGTCAGAGCGCCGCGCTCGAAGAAGTAGGCCCAGTTGTCCGACGTCACCGCGACCGGGCGGTTGGCCCGCAGGATCCCCTCGGCCGCCGACCGGGTGATCACGTAGGCTGCGGCCGTGCCGAGGCTGCTCATGTCCATGGGCAGGCACAACCGGTATTCGCCGATGGTGACGGTGTCGACTGAGCTGAACGGCCCGACCGTCTCGGCCCAATTGAAGAGCAGGACGACGTCGCCCGGCCGCAGGGCGGCCTCGATGCCGGCCACGATCTGATGGATCTGCGGCGGCAGAACGACGTCATCCTCGACGATGAGCGCGTGCGGCAGGTCGAGCGCGATCATCCGCTCGTAGGCGCTCATGTGGGACAGCGCGCACCCGATCTGACCGGCCGTCAGGTCGGGTTGGAACGGGGCGTTCGGATCCGGGACCGGGCCTTCATAGCCGGTGATCTCGCAGCGCGGCCCCCACACCTCGGCGAGGTGCCGGGATAGGTAGGCGTGCCGTTCGCGGAACCGGGGCAGGGAGATCCCGAAGCAGTACATCGTAGTCACCTCTGATGGGGCCCGTCGGGCCGGCCGCGTTCGGCGGCCGTGATCCTTCCCGACCGCGTCCTCCGGCTCTGGCCGTCCGGATCTGCGCCGGGGTCCGGACGGCGCTCCGGCCTGCGAGCTCAATCGCGGGCGGCCGGGTCGCTCCCGTCGACGGTCGGCGACCGCACCACCGGCAGGATCGCCGCCAGCAGGAGTTGGTGGAGACCGTGATTGACGAAGAGCGGGCACTCGAAACAGACCAGGACGAAGAGCTGGCTCATGAACAGGATCGGCCACGCCTCGACGTAGCCGGAGGAGCGCGCGAAATGGGCGATCACCCGGCGCGCGGTGTCGAGCAGCGCGGCCGTGAAGAGGACCAGGCCGACGATCCCGAACGCTACGGCCGTGTCGATGAAATTGTTGTGGAAGAACCACAGCTTCTGCTTCGTGACGAAGTGCAGGTAGGCGGCCGTGGTGAGCGGGCTCTCCCAGTAGGCCTTGTAGCCGATGCCGATGAGCGGCTCCCGCCAGAACTGGTCGAGGCCGAACTGCCAGAGGATGGTGCGGCCGGTCAGCGTGGTGTCCTTGCCGAGATCCGACAGCACGCTCGCCGAGATGTCGGCGCCCCGCGCGGCGACGACGAGGATCCCGACGCCCGCCAGGGCGATGGCGATGCCGAGGCAGAAGCCCGTCACGTGCTTTCCCTGGCGCCACGCGAAGATCGCGGCAAGCGGCAACAGCCCCGCGGCGGCCGCTACCAGGGCGGTGGCCGAGTGCGTCGACACGAGGAGCGCCAGGGCCAGGCAGAATCCGAACGCGGTCAGGAGACGGTTCCAGCCCTGCAGGAACAGGCAGGCCGCGCAGAGGATCTGGAGGCTCGACAGGGATCCGAGGACGTTCTTGTGCGAGTAGATCCCGGCCCAGTTGCCGTCCGTCCCGCGCGTCAGGGCGGGCGCCGCCACCGTGAGAAAGGCCGACAGGAGCTGTCCCGCCAGGAGGCCCAGGAAGACGATCCTGACGAGGCGGGACAGGCCCATCGTCGTCCGCAGGGTGATGCCGGCCACGATCGTCGCGAGCAGCTGGAGCCCGTGATAGGCCGAGAGGCCGGGCGTGAGGGACCACAGGGCGGACGCGATCGCGAGGAGCGGCCAGCTGAGCAGCAGCAGACGGCTGCCGAACAGGGTGGCGGCGAGGTCGCGGCGCATGACCAGGAACGCGAAAGCGATCAGGTCGCTGCCGATCCAGATCGCCTTGTCGACGCCCGGCAGCTTGATCTGCTCGCCGACCACCGGGGCGAAGAGGAACAGGACGATCCACGCGGCGGCGGCCACGCCGAGCCGCGGCATGGCCTCGGCCCCGCCATCGCCCGGTGCGCCCGAATGGGCCCAGCGGTGATCCGTTCCGTACGGCCCGCCCGGCGACCAAGCGAGACCGCCGGCAGGACCGTGTCCGAGGCCCGTCAAGTGTCGTGGAAACGCCATCGCTCGATCTCAGACGCCCCGGGTGAGGCGGTGTCCCATCCGCCCCGCGGCCTGACACCGCTCGAGGCTGCCGCGGACACGCCCCCTCGCGAGTCGACGCTATCCCGGGCATCCCGGACTCAAGAACTCGACCAAACGAGGTAGCGGCGGCGCGGCGCTCGGTGACGACCGGATCGATGCGCGGTCCCGCCGGGCCGATGAAACAGCTCGGCCGGGCCTCGTGGGATAAGATGCCGCACCGAAGATCGGCCGCCGCGACGTGAGCGGCCCGGAATCTTCGGCACCAATGTCTGAATTCATACATTTCTCCACGTTGAGGGCACCGAAATCCGGTGTGCGGCCCGCTCTCAATCGAAGATCTGGGCAGTCGCGACGGAACTCACGGGACGATTAGGCACTTGGGAGATCGATAAATCCTGGAGGAGCGTTTGATGAAGGTCTCTCATCTGGCCGGCGCGGTTGCGCTTCTGGCCCTCGCTGCCGGGCCCGCCCTCGCGGCCCCGTGCAACACCGGAACCACGAAGTCGAACAGCCCCGATCAGCAGGCATCGAATCCCAAGAGCTCCGACGTCGACAAGTCGAGCAAGAATCTCGCTGGCGGCAACCAGCCCGCGTCGCCCGGCACGGTCGGTGCCATGAACAACGTGGGAGCCAACCAGACCGCCGACCGTCAGGCGCAGACGGACGCCGGCTCCAAGTCGAACTCGACCGATCCGGCCGCCGCGAACCTGGCCGGCGGCAACCAGCCCGCGTCGCCCGGCACGGTCGGCGCCATGAACAAGGCCGCCGCCGATCGGCAGACCGCCCCGGTCTCCGGCAACGATTGCTGATCCGAACCGACATAATCCCAGCAGACCGGAAGCCCGCCTCGCACCGTCGAGGCGGGCTTTCGCGTTCCCGAGCACCCCCGAGGCCCGACCCACGACCGGAACCGAGCGTGACAGTTTGAGCTGGTCGAGTTCGGCTGTATTTGGCACCGAAACCGGGTAGATTCGGCAATCGGTTCGGGGGAGGAGAGCGACGTGCGTGGTCGCCGGGCGCTGCTGCTCATCGGAGGGGTCCTGCTCGCTGCGGCCGGTCTCGCGGTCACGCCGACGGGCGCGCGCCTCCGGGCCGATGCCGGCCCGATCGTCGCCGAGGTACGGGCGCGCGTCGCGGCGCTGATTCCCGAGCGGCGAGAGAACCTGTCGGCGGCGGCGCAGCTTCCCGCGCCGCGCACCGCCATCGAGGACGGCCGGACCCTGGTCCGGCTGACGCCGGCCGAGCGCGCCCGGATCGGTCTCGTCGCCGAGGCGCGTCCCGCCGTCCTGCACCCCCAGGAATTGACCGCCTACGGCAGCGTCCTCGACCTCGCCCGCATCACCGAGCTGACCAACAGCTACGCCGGCGCCGTGGCGGCGCTCCAGACGGCCCGCGCCCGGGTCGAGGTCTCGGCCAGCGCCGCCCGCCGGGCGCGGACCCTCGGCGCCGGCGTGGTGGCGGTGGCGCAGATCGAGACCGCCGAGGGCACGCTCCTGACCGATCAGGCGTCGGTCACGGTGGCGGAATCGCAGTTGCGCACCTTCGCGGCGACGGCGCGCCAGGAATGGGGGCCGGTGCTCGGAAAGGCGATCATCGAGCGGTCGCCGCTGGTGACGCGCCTGATCGAGCGGGCCGATTTCCTCATGCAGGTGACGTTGCCGCCGGGGGAGACCCTGCCGCAGGCGCCCAAGGCCGCTTTCGCCGAGGTGCCGCCGCAGAGCGAGCGGGTCGCTCTCCGGCTGGTCTCGCCGGCGACGCGGACCGATCCGCGGATCCAGGGGCAGAGCTTCTTCTATCTCGTCTCCGGCGACAGCGGTCTCCTGCCCGGGACCAGCACGATGGCGTTCCTGCCGGCGCCGCGCGCGGTGAAGGGCGTCCTCGTGCCGGAGGACGCCGTCGTCCACGGCGAGGGTGGCACCTGGGTGTATCGCGGGACCGGCGACGGCGCCTTCGTGCGTCACCCGGTGCGGCCGGACGCGCCGATGTCGGCCGACGCCTTCGTGGTCGAGGATCTGGCGGATGGCAGCGAGATCGTGCTGCGGGGCGCGCAGGCGCTCCTGTCCGAGGAGATGAAGAGCCGCATCCGCGTCGTGGGCGACGACGATGATTGAGCCGCCCGCTGCCGCCGGTCGCGGCGGTCCGCAGGCGGCCCTCGTCGGTTTCGCCGTCCGGCTGCCCAGGGTGGTCCTGGCCCTCGCCTGCGCCGTCCTCGTCTTCGGGCTCTACGCCCTCTCGGGGGCGCGCTACGACGTGTTCCCGGAATTCGCGCCGCCGACCGTGACCATCCAGACCGAGGCGCCGGGCCTCGATTCGGAGCAGGTCGAGGTGCTGGTCACGCAGCCCGTGGAGGTGTCGGTCGGCGGCCTGCCGGGCCTGGAGACCCTGCGCTCCACCTCGATCCAGGGCCTGTCGGTGATCACCGCCGCGTTCCGGTCCGGCAGCGACGTCGACCGCATCCGCCAGCGGGTCAACGAGCGCCTGGCGGCGCTCGCCGGCCGCATGCCGGCCGGCGTGGCGGCGCCCGCCATGACCCCGTTGACCTCCTCGACGCTGACCGTGCTCCTCGTGGGTCTCACCTCCGAGACCCGCGACGCCATGGATCTGCGCCAGGTCGCGGAGTGGACCGTGCGGCGGCGGCTCCAGGCGGTGCCCGGCATCGCCCAGGTCTCGATCTACGGCGGCGGCGTGCGCGCCCTGCAGATCCAGGTCCGCCCCGACGACCTGATCCGCTTCCAGATCGGCCTCAACGACGTCCTCACGGCCGCCCGGAAGGGGACCGGCGTGCGCGGGGCGGGCTTCGTCGACACGCCGAACCAGCGCGTCCTGCTCCGGACCGAGGGGCAGTCGCTCACCCCGGAGGCGCTCGGGCAGATCGTGCTCCACAACGACGGCGGGGCGAGCGTGGTGCTCTCCGACGTGGCGACCGTCACGGCCGCGCCCGAGCCGGCGATCAGCGCGGCCCTCGTAGACGGCAGGCCCGGCGTGCTGCTGATGGTCGGCGCGCAGGTGGGCGTCGACACCCGCGCCGTGACCGCCCGCCTGGAGGCGGCCCTCGACGAGCTGCGCCCGGTCCTGAAGCGCGACGGCGTGAGCCTGCGGGCCGACCTGTTCCGGCCGGCGAACTTCGTGGACGTGGCCACCGGCAACGTGATCGAGGCGCTGGCGCTCGGCGGCGTGCTGGTGGTGGTCGTGCTCCTCGTCTTCCTCGCGGACTGGCGGGCGGCCCTGATCAGCGCCACGGCGATCCCGCTGTCGCTGATCGCCGCCGCCCTCGCCCTCCAGGCCTGGGGCGAGAGCCTCAACACGATGACCCTCGGCGGCCTCGCCCTCGCCATCGGCGAGGTCGTCGACGACGCGGTGATCGGCGTCGAGAACGTCGCGCGCCGGCTGCGGGAGTCGCGGGGCGGGCGCCGCGGCCTGCCGCGCGTGGTGCTCGCCGCGATGCTGGAGGTGCGGACCTCGGTCGCCTACGCGACCCTCGCGGTGATCCTGATGTTCCTGCCGGTCCTGGCGCTGACCGGCGTCGCCGGCCGCCTGTTCGGGCCGCTGGCGCTCGCCTACATCGCGGCCGTCGTCGCCTCGCTCCTCGTGGCGCTCACGGTCACGCCGGCCCTGGCGCTCCTGCTCCTCGGGGGCCGGATGGGGCGCGACTCCGGCGCCGCGCCGCCCGATCCGCCCGTGGTGCGCTGGAGCCGCGCCGCCTACCTGCGGCTGCTCGCCGGGATCGGGCGGGTGCCGCGGGTCGCCATGGCGGGCGCCCTGCTGGTCACCCTCGCGGGCGCCGCCGTCCTGCCGACCCTCGGCGCGGTGTTCCTCCCCGACCTGAAGGAGGGGCACATGATCCTGCACATGGTCGCCATCCCCGGCACCGCGCTGCAGGAATCGGAGCGGCTCGGGACGCTGATCACCGGCGACCTGAAGGAGATCCCCGGGGTGCGCGCCGTGGCGGCGCAGATCGGCCGGGCCGAGGCCGCCGAGGACACCGCCGGGCCGCACTACAGCGAGATCCACATCGACCTCGAGCCCGGGCTCGACGGCGCTGCCCAGCGCCGGGTCGAGGGCGCCATCCGGCAGCTGATCGCCGGCTTCCCGGGGGCCGCCTTCTCGCTCAAGACCTTCCTCACCGAGCGCATCGAGGAGACGGTCTCGGGCTTCACCGCGCCGGTCGTGGTCAACGTGGTCGGCAGCGACCTCGACCGGATCGAGGCGGCCGCCCGCTCGGTGGCGCAGGAACTCTCGGAGGTGAAGGGCGCCCGGGACGTCCAGCAGGCCTCGCCGGCCGGGCTGCCGCAGGTCACGGTGGCGCTGCGGCCGGTGGATCTGCGGCACTGGGGGCTCGACCCCGTGGAGGTGCTCGAGGCCGTGCGCACCGCCTACCAGGGCGACACGGTCGGCCAGACCTATCGCGGCAACGCCGTGTTCAACGTGCTGGTGATCCTCGACGCCCGCGTGCGGGACCGCCTCAGCGCGGTGGGCGACCTGCCCCTGCGGACGCCGGGCGGGCGCTACGTCCGGCTGTCGCAGGTCGCCGACGTCTACGAGAGCGCCGGCCGCTACCAGGTCCAGCATCTCGGCGCGCAGCGGGTGCAGGCGGTGACCGCCAACGTCGCCGACCGCGACGTCGCGGGCTTCGTGGCAGCGGCCAAGCGCAAGATCGCCCGCGAGGTGCGGCTGCCGGAAGGGGTCTACGTGACCTTCTCGGGGGCCGCCGAGGCGCAGGCGGCCGCCCGCCGCGACCTGCTGGTCCATGCCGGGATGGCCGGCTTCGGCATCGTGGTCCTGCTGGCGATCGTCACCGGCTCGGCGGCGAACCTGCTTCTCGTCCTCGTCAACCTGCCCTTCGCGTTCGTGGGCGGCGTCGCGGCCGTGGCGCTCACCGGCGGTGTGCTGTCGCTGGGCTCGATCGTCGGCTTCGTGACCCTGTCGGGCATCTCGCTGCGCAACAGCGTGATGCTGATCGCCCATTACGAGCAGATGGTCACCCGGGACGGGCGCGCCTGGGACGCCGCCACGGCGGCGGCGGGCGCCGCGGACCGGATGGTGCCGATCCTGATGACGTCCCTGGTGACGGGCCTCGGCCTGCTGCCGCTGGCGCTCGGGGCCGGGGAGCCCGGCCGCGAGATCGAGGGCCCGATGGCCCTCGTGATCCTCGGCGGCCTGATCACCTCGACGGTGCTGAACCTGCTGGTCCTGCCGGTGATGGCGCTGCGCTACGCCCGGTTCCGGCGCGCGGACCCCGCGGATCTGGAACTGACCGCGGTCGGGTCCTGAGGCCGCGGTTCGCCGGCGGCCCTACCACCAGCTCGCGCGGGTCTCGGGCGCGGGCGGCCGGCTGCTCGTCGCCGGGCGCAGGGAGTGGTCGAGGGCGGCGAGCACGCGGCGCACGGCCTCCTCGTAGGTCGCCGCCACCGGTTCGCGCGGCCGGGCGAGCGCGACTGGGACGGTCTCGTCGAGGCGCCCGGGCCGCGGGCGCATCACCACCACCCGGTCGGCCAGGGTGACGGCCTCCCCGACATCGTGCGTGACGATCAGGATCGTCGGCTTCGACTCGGCCCAGAGACCGAGGAGCTGGTCGTGCAGCCCCTTGCGGGTGAAGGCGTCGAGGGCCGAGAACGGCTCGTCGAGGAGCAGCACCCGCGGCCGCGCCACGAAGGCGCGGGCGATCGCCACGCGCTGCTGCTGCCCGCCGGACAGCTCCCGCGGCCAGCGACCGCCGTGCTCGGCGAGCCCGACGCGCTCTAGGGCGTGGGCGACGCGGGCGCGGCGCTCGGACCGGGACAGGTCGGCGAGGCCGAAGCCGACATTGCCGGCCACGTCGAGCCAGGGCAGCAGGCGCGGCTCCTGGAAGACGACGCCCACGCTCGGATGGGGTGCGCGGATCGTCTCGCCGTCGACCGCGACGGCGCCCGCGCTCGCGTGGTCGAGCCCCGCGATCAGCCGGAGCAGGGTCGTCTTCCCGCAGCCCGAGCCGCCGATCAGCGCGACGATCTCGCCCTGCTCGACCGACAGGTCGATGCCCGCGAGCGCCTGCGTGCCGTCCGCGTAGGTCTTGGAGAGGTCGTCGACGGTCAGCACGGGCGTCTCTCGGCGGGCGTGGCGTGGGGATCGCGGCGCGGGGCGGCCTCCCGGTCCGCGGCCCGCGTCCGGGCCGGAGCCGCGGTCACAGGCTGTCCCGCACGGTATCCTGCCACCGGGTCAGGGGAGCTGTCAGCGTGACCAGGGCCATGTCGGCCGCCTTGCCGACGAGGGCGAAGGCGATGATCGCCGCCACGATCTGATCGGGCTTGCTGAACTGCTGGCCGTCCACCAGCAGGTAGCCGAGCCCCTCCGAGGCGCCCATCAGCTCCGCCGCCACGACGAACAGGAAGCCGAGGCCGAGCCCCGTGCGCAGGCCCACCAGGGTCGCCGGCAGCACGGCCGGCAGCAGGATCCGGCGGGCGAGGGCGAGGCGGGACAGGCGGAAGATCCGGCCGACCTCGACCAGCTTGCGGTCGACCGAGGCGATCGCACCCGAGACGCCGACATAGACCGGGAAGAACACCCCCACGGCGATCAAGAGGACCTTCGGCGTCTCCAGGATGCCGAACCACAGGATGAAGAGCGGCACCCAGGCGAGCGACGGGACGGCCCGCAGCGCCTGCAGGCTCGGGTCGAGGAGCCAGCGCAGCGGCGGGACCGTGGCGACGAGGGCGCCGGCCAGGATCCCGGCCGACGCGCCGCAGAGGAAGCCGAGGCCGACCCGCACGAGGGTCGCCTCGACATGCATCCAGAGATCGCCCGAGACGGCCAGGGCCCAGAGGGTCGCGGCGATCCGGCTCGGCGGCGGGAGCAGCCGCCCCGACGCCGCGCCGCTCGCGACCGCGATCTCCCAGCCGATCGCCAGGACGAGCGGCAGCAGCAGACCCAGGCCGGCGCGACCGCCCCGCCGCAGAAGCGGCACGCGGCCGCTCACTGTCCGGCGACGGGATTGAAGCGCGTGTCGAGCAGCCCGTCGACGGCGGCGGACACGTCGGTGCCCGCCGGGATGATCCCGGCCTGCTGCAGGGCGGTGCCGGCCGCCTTGATCGACTGCGCCTGGGCCGGGCCGATCGCCGGCTGGGAGAGGTCGGTCCGCTCGAGCTGCCGGGCGATCACCGGCTCGGGCAGCTTGGTGGCCGCCACGAGGGCCGCCGCGAGCGCCTGCGGGTTGGCCAGCGCGTAGGCGCGCGCCCGCTCGTAGGCCGCGATCACCGTCCGGACGAGGTCGGGATGGGCGGTGGCGAAGTCCTCCCGGACGTCGAGCAGGCCCCAGGTGTTCGCCGCGGCGTCGCGGTAGACCAGCACGTCGCCGTTCTCGATCTCGGCCGCCGCCATCATCGGGTCGAGGCCGGCCCAGGCATCGACGTCGCCGCGGTCGAGGGCGGTCCGCCCGTCCGCGTGCTGCAGCAGCACGAGCTTGGCGTCGCGCTCGGTGAGGCCGGCGCCCTGGAGCGCGCGGATCAGGAAGATGTGCGGATCGGTGCCCCGGGTGACGGCGACGCGCTTGCCCTTCAGGTCGGCGGGCTTGGTGATGCCGCTGTCCTTGCGGGTCACGAGCGCCGTCCATTCGGGGCGCGAGTAGGCGTAGATCGCCTTGATCGGGTTGCCGTTGATGCGCGCCACGAGGGCCGCCGCGCCGGCCGCCGACCCAAAATCGATGGCGCCGGCATTCAGGAACTCGAGGGCCTTGTTGGAGCCGAGCGACTGGACCCAGCGGACCTTGATGCCGCGCGGCGCCAGCGCCTCCTCCAGGAAGCCCTTCTCCTTCAGGAGCAGGCCGACCGGATTGTAGGTCGCCCAGTCCAGGCGGATCTCCTTCGGGTCGTCGGCGCGGGCCTCGCGCGGCGCGAGCGCGCCGAGGCAGGCCAGGGCGAGGCCGGCGGCCAGGAGGGATCGGCGGGTGGAGCGCATGGTCGGGCCTGATGTCGTGGCGAAACGGAGGGCGGGGTGCGGGGCCGGCGCGGGGCAGGGGATCCGCGCCGCGGCGCGGTCCCGAGCGGTCTCGTCCGGGCGGCTGGGTTCAGGGACGCGGCGCCGTCGGCGAGACGATCGGCCGGGCGCATCCGGCGCGTCCGAGACCCGGGACCGCCCCGATCGCGCGATCCGCGCCGACACATCTCCCGGCTGCGGGATCACGCCCGGTCCGCCCCTGCGTCTTCATCGTACCTGCGCGGCCCTCAGCGTGACTGTGAATACAAGATCCTGTCGGCCGGTCGCGGAGTCAACAAAAGGGCTTTCTCTACTTCGCGGCGTCGAAGCAAGAATTTTCGGTCGGCCAGCCCAGGACGAGAAGAAATTACGCGTCCGCGCGCGCGAGGAGCAACGTCTGTCCTCCCGGGCCGCGCCGCGGCCACGCTGGAGCCGCGCGGCCCGCACTCACGTGAGACCGCGGCTTCGGGCTGACGGGTCCTTCCGGCGCCCGAAGGCGTGCCAGGATGGCGGCTGCCACGACGGCTGAACCGCCGGCGCTCGACTGTCGGAAGCGATCCTCGCCCGCGCCAGGACTGTAACCGTTGCCGCATCGCCGAGCGACGTGCAGAGTTCAATGTCTCCGGCACGGGGGGAACTCTGCCATGGACTCGAGAATCGTCGTGATCGGCGGCGGCTTCGCCGGTCTGTGGGCCGCCGCCGCCGCGGCGCGCGCCCGGACCGAGTTCGGCCTCGGCGACCGCGTCGCGGTCACGGTGATCGCGCCGGACCCGTTCCACGTCATCCGGGTCCGCTGCTACGAGGCCGATCTCGGCGCCCTGCGCGTACCCCTCGACGACGTGCTCGGGCCGATCGGCGTGGAACGCCGCGAGGCGCGCGCGATCGACATCGACCCCGCGGCGCGCACGGTCACGGTCGAGTCCGCGGCGGCGTCCGCGGTGTCGTCCGCGGTGTCGTCCGCCGCGTCGTCGGGCGTCGTCGAGACGCTGGCGTACGACCGCCTCATCCTCGCCGCCGGAAGCCTGCTGTGGCGCCCCGAGATCCCGGGAATCGCGGGCGCCTTCGATGTCGACACCTTCGCGGGGGCCCAGGCCCTCGCGGCGCATCTCGATCGTCTCGGTGACGCGGGCGGGCCGGATGAGGCCGGCCGCTGGACCGCCGTCGTCATCGGCGGTGGCCTGGTGGGACTGGAACTCGCCTGCGAGCTGCCCGCCCGGCTCGCCGCTGCCAGGGACCGGGCCGGGGCCACGGGTCCGGTGCGGACCATCCTGATCGACCACGCGCGCGAAGTCGGGAGCGCCATGGGCGCGGCGGCCCTGCCGGGGATCCGCGAGGCCTTGCGCGATGCCGGCGTGACCTGCATCGGCGGTGCGCGGGTCGGTGCCGTCGATCGCACCGGGGTGACGCTGGCGGACGGGACGCGCCTGCCGGCGTGGACGAGTGTCTGCGCCACCGGCATGCGGGCGAGCCCGCTGGGCGGCACGCTCGGCCTCCCCCTCGACCCGCTCGGGCGCCTGCCCGTCGACGCCTTCCTGGCCGTCCAGGGGCTCGCTGGCGTCTACGCGGCCGGCGACATCGCCTCGGCTGCGGCGGACGATGCCGGTCATCGCACGGTGATGTCGTGCCAGCACGCCCGGCCGATGGGTCGGTTCGCGGGTTTCAACGCCGTCTGCGATCTCGCCGGCCGGCCGGAGCGGCGGCTGCGCTTCGCCGCGCCCGACTACGTCACCGTGCTGGATCTGGGCGCCTGGGGGGCGGTCTACACCGCCGGCTGGGATCGCGGCACGCTGGTCTCGTCGGGCGCCGCCGCGAAGGCGACGAAGCAAATCATCAACGGCACGCGCATCTATCCGCCCCTCGACCGCGACGCCGCGTCCATCCTGGCCGCGGCCGCGCCGATCATCCAGGCCGCGCCCGCGACGCAGGCCGCGCGATGACGCCGGCCCGATCGCGGCCAGTCCGGGAGTCCGGTCTTCGGCGGTCGATAACCTGCCGAAACCGCTCGAAGCGCCTCGGAAACTGGAACCGATCCGGCGGAAGATTGTCGAGCCTTCCCGTCCGGGCCTGCCGAGACTGATCGGGCCGCCACGAACCGTCCGGGATTCGCGCCGCCGCGCCGCCGATTAACCACACATTAACCATACCGGAGATTGTATTAGCCATTGCCAAAATCCCGCCAGGGTAGAGCCATCATGGTCGCGGCCCCCACAGCCACGTGGTCCCACATCCTCTCGCAGGTCGCCGACAGCCTGGACCGCTTCGTCGAGGGACCGTCCGCCGAGATCCTGAAGCTCAAGCCGTCCTTCGACACGGTCGAGGGGCCGGCCGCGCTGTCCGCGCCGCGCATCGAGCCCGTCGCGCACCCGCCAATCCTGCCGGAACCCGCGGTCAACGACGCGGGTCCCGCGCCCGTCCCCTGCGAGTCCGAGGCGGTGTCGGACTGGATGAGCACGCTCGACATCATCACCGGCATGGCCGGCCGTGCCGAAGCGCAGAAGCAGCGCCTGCAGGAGCAGAGCATGTCGCACGAGGCCGCCCTGGCCGCCGCGCAGCGCGCGCTGGCGGAGACCCGGCACCGCCTGCAACTGTCCGAGATGCGCGTCCGCGAGGTCGAGGCCCGCGCCGATATCCGGCTGCAGCGCGTCCAGGCCGAGGCGGACGCCCAGGTGCAGGACATCCGCGCGGAGGCCGAGGCGCGCGTCCGGACGATCCACGCGGAGGCCGAAGCCTGGGTTCGGGCCGCCGAGGAGCAGGTCCGCGTCGCCGACCTGCGCGCGGAGACGGCGGAGAAGTGGCTCGGCCGGATCGACGCGGCCGCCAAGGCGCTCCTTCTGGGCGGCCACGTGAGCCGCGGGCCTGCGGGCGCCTGAGGCCGAGGGCCGGGGCCGGGCCATGGCCGCGTCGGGCTCCCGGCCCCACCGTGGCGCCGCTTCGGGCCGTCCGCCGGAACCCGTTGCCGGATGCGCTCCGCGCCGAGGACGGAGCGCCGCGGTCTCCCGCGCGGTCGAGGCCGCATCGCCGATCCGCGGGTGGACCGTACCGATCCGGTCTGTCGCCGTCGCGGCACTCGCCCTGGCGCTGCCCCTCTGCGGCTGCGTCTCCGGCCGCGTCCCGTCCGCCGACATCGCCGTGGCGGAGCCTCCGACGGCCGCGCCGGCCGCGGCGCGGCCGCCCGATCCGGCCCTCGACCCGGCCATCGTCGCGGATTCGTCCGGGTGGCGCCTGCGGCTCACCCACCTCTGAGGCGCGGCCTTCCCGGCACGGCCGATCTCCTCGGCGGCCTCCGCGCCCGCTCAGAGTCCGAACGTCACCCGACCGCGTTCATCGATCCGCCAGGCCGGGTTCCAGGCGATCTCCCAGGCATGTCCGTCCGGATCGCTCAGATATCCGCGGTATCCGCCGTGGGGCGGTTCGTCGGCCGCGCGCAGGAGCGTCCCGCCCGCCGCGACGAGCCGCGCGATGGTGGGCGCGACGTCGCCGCGGTTCGGGACGTTGTGGGCGAGGCAGAACGCGCTCGGGCTCGGTTCGCTCGCGCGCCGCATGTCCTGGTCGAGGTTGGGGTTCTGCCAGGTTCCGAGCATGAACCCGTTCATCTGGTAGAAGACGATCTCGTCGTTCTCGAACACGGGAGCCCAGCCGAAGCCGTCGCCGTAGAAGGCGCGCGACCGGCCGAGCGATGAGACGCCGAGCGTGATGACTGAGATCTGCTGCTGCATCGTCGGATCCTAGCATCCGACACGGGCGCGTCGCGCGAAATGTCGAAGGCCTTGCGCCGTCGACACGATGCCAGTCGGCCGGCGCACGCGGTGGACGGGCCCATTGTCCGGCCGCGCGCTCTGCGCCGACGCGCCGCTCTCTCGATCCTCAGTCTTACAGAATGTTCACGTCGTCGAAGGGCAATTGTCAGCTAGGCAGCGCAACCCGGGAAGCGGTCAGGGATTGACGAGGGGGAGCAGACTTGAAGAGCTCTCAGGCCCCAGCAGGGGCGATTCACTTCAGGGAGTCGAGACGATGATCGATCCTGGCACTTTCCGCGAAGCCATTCTCGCTGTGGTTGTTCTTGGAGGAGGGGCTCTCGTGGTCGAACAGTACATCCGCACCCGCGCCTGGCCGCGCTCCCGGCAGAATGGCCCGGATTGCGGGGAGCGCACGCGCTGAGCCGCGCACGATCCCGAACGATCCGGCGACGGAGCGGAGATCTCCGAGGCGGTCGGCGCGAACCTCGAGGATCTCCGCGGCGGTGCGGGCGGGGGCGTCCGCCCGGATCGCGGCGGCCGTGACGGAGGTCGACCGGGTTCGTCCGATACTGCCGGACTTCGCAGGTCGTAAGCAACGCGGTCCACGAATATTGCTCGCCGACCGCGTCGTCGCCTATTCTCGACGCTGAAGGCCCGCCAGGACCGGCCGGCGAATGAGGGCGCGAACATGGGCGCGAACCGGCGACACGCGGTCCCGGACTTCTCGGGCTACCCGGACCTCGTCGTGATCTATCTCGGGATGAAGGTCCGCACCCTGGCCGGCGTGAAGACCCTGCTCGGCTTCGGGCCGCGGATCGACAGGGTCGGCGCGGCGCGGCCAGAGGGCCTCCTGCACTACGAGAACAACATCATCTTCAGCCTGCGCCCGCTCCATGTCGGCATGCGCTGGTACTGGCGGGACATGGACAGCATGGTCGCGTGGTCCAAGTCCGAGCCGCACCGGATCTGGTGGCGGGATTTCCTGCGCGACACGCGCGGCGTCGGCATCTGGCACGAGACCTACCACATGCGCGGCGGCATGGAGGCGATCTACCACGACGTGGCCGAGCCGGTCGGATTCGCGGCCTTCATGCCGATGCAGGAGGCGAGGGGCTCGCTGGCGGCCCGGCACGGGCGTTACGCCTCGTCCGACCTGCGCGACCTCCCCGCCGACAACGCGCCGGACGCCGCAGTCCCGCGCTGAGGCTCCGGCCGCCCGGCCGGAGTTCCGGTGCGGCGGATGAGCCGTGCGCGACGCGGGGTCCGCCCGTGCGCACGGTTCGGCTGGACACCGGCCCGCGCGGAAGGCACGGAGCGGATCAGGCACGATGACGGTCGGTTCGATGAGACAGGGTACCCTGCGCCTCGGCGCGTTCTTCTACGCGACCGGCCACCACGTCGCGGGCTGGCGCCATCCCTCCAGCGAGGCCGACGGCGGGCTCGTCCTGGAGCGCTACGTCGGCTGGGCGCAGCGCGCCGAGGCCGCGAAGTTCGACCTCATCTTCCTGGAGGACGGGAGCGGGATCCGCGACCTCGACCTGCGGTCGAGCGAGCGCACCGCGCGCTCGACCCATTTCGAGCCGCTGACGCTGCTGTCGGCCCTCGCGGCGGTGACGCGCCGGATCGGTCTCGTCGCCACCACCTCCACCAGCTTCAACGAGCCCTTCAACGTCGCGCGCCGGTTCGCCTCCCTCGACCATCTCAGCGGCGGGCGCGCCGGCTGGAACCTCGTGACCTCCGCGACCGACGCGGAGGCGGCGAATTTCGGCGGCGACCGGATCGGCCGTCACGCCGACCGCTACGAGCGCGCCGAGGAATTTGCGGACGTGGTCCTCGGCCTCTGGAACACCTGGGACGACGGCGCCGTGATCATCGACCGCGCGAGCGGCCAGTTCTCGAAGCCGGACGGCTTCCGCCCGCTGGATCACCGGGGCAAGCATTTCGAGGTCCGCGGTCCGCTCAACATCTCGCGGACGCCGCAGGGCCAGCCCGTGCTGGTGCAGGCCGGCGCTTCCGGGCCCGGCAAGGACCTCGCGGCGCGGACCGCCGAGATCGTCTTCACCGCGAACCAGACGCTGGAGGAGGCGGTCGAGTTCTACGGCGATCTCAAGGGGCGCATGCCCGGCTTCGGTCGTGCGCCGGATGATCTGAAGATCATGCCCGGCCTGTTCCCCGTCGTCGGGCGCAGCGAGGCCGAGGCGCGGGCGAAGTTCGAGGCGCTGCAGGACCTGATCGACCCGGTGGTCGGGCTGGCGCTGCTCGGTCGCATGATCGGCGGCCACGATCTGTCGGGCTACGATCCCGAGGGGCCGGTGCCGGAGTTGCCCGAGACCGAAGGCATCAAGTCCCGCCAGCAGCTCATGTTCGACCTCGCCCGCCGCGAGGGCCTGACCCTGCGCCAACTCTACCTGCGCATCGCCGGCGCGCGCGGCCACTCGCAGATCGTCGGCACGCCGGCCCAGATCGTGGACGAGATGGAGGCGCGGTTCCGGGCCGGCGGGGCGGACGGCTTCAACATCATGCCGCCGACGCTGCCCGGCGGCCTCGACGACTTCATCGCGCTGGTCCTGCCGGAGCTGCGGCGGCGCGGCCTGTTCCGCACCGAGTACGAGGGCCGGACGCTGCGGGACCATCTCGGCTCGCGCCCGCCGGCCGGGTTCGGCCCCGGTCGGGCCGCGGTGTAGCGGCGGGCCTCTTCCCGGGTCCGATCGGGCGAGGCGTCGCGACCCCCTGCGGCGTCTCGGACCGCATCATGATTGCGCACAAGCTATCCCCGCTGTGGTACAGCCACGCCACGAGGGCCGAAGGCCGCCATCGGCGAGTCGTGACAGGGGCGACCGGGCATTGACGGATCAGCAGGAACGCACGCGTTTCGAGGCGGAATTCGCCCGGACCGACGCGAGCACCGACCCCTTCGTCTCCGCCGTCCGGGCGACGCGGATGCCGATGCTGATCACCGATCCCCATCAGCCGGACAACCCCATCGTCTTCGTCAACGCCGCCTTCTCCAAGCTGACCGGGTACGGCCACGACGAGATCATCGGCCGGAACTGCCGGTTCCTTCAGGGGCCTGAGACCAGCAAGGCCGACATCGCGAAGATCAGGGCGGCGATCGCCCGCCGCGTGCCGATCGAGATCGAGCTCCTGAACCACAAGAAGAACGGCGAGCTCTTCTGGAACCGGCTGCTGATCTCGCCGGTCTTCGATCGCGCCGGGGAGCTCACCTACTTCTTCGCGTCGCAGTTCGACGTGACGCTGGAGCGGGAGAAGCTCGCGCGGATGCAGCGCGACCGGGAGGCGCTCGAGCAGGAGATCGAGCGCCGCACCAGCGACCTCACCCGCAGCGAGGAGCGGCTGCGATTCATCCTGAAGGCCGGACGTTTCGGCTCGTGGACCCTCGATCTCGCCGACATGCGGCTCGTGGCCTCCGAGACCTGCAAGGAGAATTTCGGGCGGGTGCCGGGCGAGGCGTTCAGCTACGAGGACCTGATCGCCGCGATCGAGCCCGAGGACCGGCCGCGCATGCAGGCCGCGGTGCAGACCTCGATCCGCGAGCACAGCGACTACGACATCGAGTACCGGGCGCGCACGCCCGGCGGCGAGCTTCGCTGGCTGCAGATCCGGGGTCAGACCTTCTACGACTCGGTCGGGCAGCCGCTGAGCATGGCCGGCGTCTCCATCGACGTGACCGAGCGCAAGCGCGCGGAGGAGCACCGCGCCCTCCTGGCCGACGAGTTGAATCACCGGGTGAAGAACTCGATGGCGACTATGCAGTCGATCGCGCACCAGACCCTGCGCAACGCCGCCTCCCTGGAGGAGGCGCACAGGACCCTCGACGCGCGGCTGCACTCGCTCTCGGCGGCCCACGACGTCCTGACCCGCCAGAGCTGGATCGGGGCCACGCTCGACGTCATCGTGGAGGGCACCCTCCAGGCGTTCCGGGGCGGGGCGGGACAGCGCTTCCTGATCAACGGACCGGAGGTGTGGCTGACGCCGCGCCTGACGCTCGCCTTCACGATGGCGCTGCACGAACTGGCGACCAACGCCGTGAAGTACGGCGCCCTGTCGAACGACCGGGGGCGAGTGGTCCTGAACTGGGACGTGGTCGACGGGGCGACGCCGGCCCGTCTCTGGTTCCGCTGGGAGGAGGTCGGCGGACCCGCGGTGACGGCACCGGCCCGCGGCGGGTTCGGCACGCGCCTCATCGAGCGGGCGCTGGCCGCCGAGATGGGCGGCTCGGCCGAGATCGAGTACCGCCCCCGCGGCGTGGTCTTCACGCTGGACGCGCCGCTGCCCGACCGCGCGCCCGCCGCGGCGGAGGCGACGGGCTGAGGATCGCGTCCCGCGGGCCCGCCGCCGGTCAGGTCATGCGGGTCAGGACGGTCTCGTTCCAGAGCCTGCGGTGCAGGAACGCCATCGCGGCGTGGCCGAGCACGACGACGAGGAGCGTGAAGCCCAGCCAGTAGTGAAACAGGTCGGCGGGCAGCATCATCCACTCGATCTTCGTTTCGCGCGCCGGCATGACCGGGATGCCGTAGGGCGCGAAGGGCTTGCCCGATCCGTACTGGCGCAGCAGCGCGAGGCTCGGGACCAGGACCATCAGGAGATAGATCAGGCCGTGACCGGCCGCGACCGCGCGCCCCGGCGCGCCCGGATGGGCGGGGCGCCGGTGAAGGTTCGCGAGGCCCCACACCCCGCGCAGGAGCACGAGCACGAACAGGGTGAAGCCGAGGGTGAAGTGGCTGCCGCCGACGAGGCGGGTGAGCGCCGCATCGCCGATCGTGACGTAGAGCAGCGCCCCGGTGAATTGCCAGGCGAACAGGGCCGCCATCACCCAGTGGAAGCCGCGGCTGACGCGACCGTACCGCTCCGGCGTGTCCAGCCAGACGGTCCGCGATGCGGTGGCGTGGCCGCTCTGCTCCGTCACGCGGCGTTCTCGGTCCAGAGGTCACCGGCCAGGCCGTCCCCGCGCAGGATCTCGGAGGCCGCGCTGGTGAGCGCGTGATCCGGTCCGGGCTGGCGCAGGTAGGTGGCGAGATCGCGCGACAGCCGCTCCAGCGGATGGCCGCGCAGGAAACCCTGGAGGCCGACCGAGCGCTGGGCCAGCTGGAGGATGTCGAGGCCGGCGCGCTCGACCGCGAGGCGGACCAGGTTGATGTAGGCGACGACGCGCTCCGGCGGCATCGCCGCGTCCGACGCGACCTGCGCCCCGCGCTCGACCCAGAGACGCGCGCCCTCGACCGCGATAGCGCCCTCGCCGAGGCGCGCCAGCTGGTGCGGATCGCTCCCCCGGCCGAGGCGGCGCAGATGGCCGCGCCAGGCATCGAACACGGCCTCGATGCCGCCGAGCTGCACCGCCGCGAAGCGCCACGCGCCGCCCGAGAAGGCCGGCTGCCGGAAGTAATCGTCGGGCTGGCCGAGGATATCGTCGGCCGCGAAGGCGAGGCCGGTGAAGTCGATCGTGCCGGTCGCCGAGGCGCGCATGCCCTGCGCCCGCCACGCCGAGAGATCGGACCGCGTGCCGGCGTCGAGCGGCACCACCATCATCGCCGTGCCGCCCTGTCCCGGATGCCGGGCGGTGACGAGGGCGCGGGTGACGAAGCCGGCGCCCGACGCGTAGGTCTTCACGCCGCGGAGATGGCCGTCGACGTCCGAGGCCTCGATCGTGAGGCCGCCTTCCCCCGGCTCGGTGTTCCAGACACCGAACAGGTGGCCGGCGCGCGCGTCGGCGAACAGGCGGACGCGCTGGGCGGGTGAGCCGTAACGGGCGACGAGCTGGAGGGCGTTGACGTGACCCTCGTAGAGCCGGCCGAGAGCGAGGCTTCCGTAGCCGACCAGCCGCAGAACCTCCGCCAGGGCACCGGCGCCCGGCTCCGTCCCGAGGCCCGCGCCGCCGTGATCCACCGGTACGGGCGCGGCGAGCAGCCCCAGGCGGGCGAGATCGGCGATATCGTCCTGTGGGAAGCCGTCGTCGTGATCCTGGGCGTCGGCGCGCGCGGGCGCCGACGCGGCGATCGCGCGCGCGGCCGCCTCGGAATCGTAGACGGGATCCAGGCGGGTCCACTGATCCATGCGCCTGACTCCTCTCAGAGCGCCACCGCGTCGACATCCAGGCGAATGGCCGCTGAGGGGCGGTTGCCCACGGTCGCGCGCTCGGGTCTCGTCACGTATGGGCCCCCATTGCCCGCAGAAGATGCGGAAGATCCTAAAAAACTAACCTAAGACTGAGCCATCCTTTCCCCGGCCGCGGCTGCGACCAATGCGACCGTCGTCGATCCGGGCTGCTCTCAGTTCAGCGTCCGGTTGGCGCGCAGCCGCGCCACGGCCAGGTCGACGAACGTCCGCACCTTCGCGGGCGCGTGCCGGCCTTCCGGGTACAGGACGTGGACGGGCAGCGGCGCTTCCTCGTAATCGGCGAGCACGATCTGCAGCCGGCCGTCCCGCAGGTCCGGGCCGATCTGGTAGTTCAGGACACGCGCCAGCCCCCAGCCCGACCGTGCGGCGCCGATCGAGACCTCGTTGGTGTTGCCCTCCAGAGTGGGGCGGACGACCACCCGCTCGTTCCGGCCGAACCGCCACTCCGGCGACGCGAAGGCCCCGGTGGAGACGGCGATCCGGTGGCGCTTGAGATCTGCCGGGGTCGCCGGCACGCCGTGCCGCGCGAAGTAGTCCGGGGCGCCGCAGATGACGTGGCGCACCGACCCGACCCGAGCGGCCGTGAACCCGGAATCGGTCAGGTGGCCGATGCGGATCGCCACGTCGATTCCCTCCTCCACCATGCTGACCGGCCGGTCGACGAAGAGGGTCCGCGCCACCATGGTCGGGTAGGTGTCGAGGTAATCGGTGACGATCGGGAGCACGTGCATCCGTCCGAACAGGACCGAGGCCGTCACCGCGAGCGTGCCCGACGGTGTCGCGTTGGAGCCGGCCGCCGCCGATTCCGCCTCGGCGATGTCGGCCAGGATCCGCCGGCAATCCTCGTAGTACCGGCTGCCCGCTTCCGTGAGCTTCACGGAGCGGGTCGTCCGGATCAGGAGGCGGGCGCCGATGGTCTCCTCGAGCGCCGCCACGGCGCGCGTCACGGCCGGCGGGCTCATGTGCAGGAGGCGGGCGGTCTGCGCGAAGCTCGCCGTCTCGGCGACCTTCGCGAAGATGCGCATGGCCTGCCACCGATCCATAGCCTCGCTCCGGGTTCTCGCGGCCGTGTCGCGACGCTCACGCCCGATCCGGCCCGCCGCGTCGGCGTCCCGGCCGATCGGTCAGAAGACGAATTGGCTCAGGTCCGGATGGTCGTCCGGCCGGCGCCCGAGGGGCCAGTGAAACTCGCGGTCCGATTCCGCGATCGGCAACGCGTTGATGCTGCTGTGCCGATAGCGCATCAGCCCGTCCTCGGCGAGGCGGACCTTCGTGATCGTGCTCTGCGCGTCGAAGGGCGGCAGCGGCGGACGGACAGGATGGGCTCCTTGTCCTCGGGGAAGGTTCAGCCCGGCTCCGGTAGCGGCGCAGGATGATCCGCCGGCGCCGGTCCCGCGAGGCGGAACACGGCGCGCGCCGTGCCGTCGCGCGCGTCAGAGCGCCAGCTGCACCCGGTCCGTGCCCTCCGCGGGCACCGCGGAGCAGATCAGCACCTCGTCCTCAGCCACCGGTGCGCTCGGTTCCCTCAGATAGGTCACCGCGCCGGCCAGTAGCTTGGTGCGGCAGGTCCCGCAGCTGCCCTCGCGGCAGCTGAACTCCGGTGCGAGACCCCGCGCCTCGGCGAGGTCGAGGAGGCTGCCCGAATCCGGCGTCCAGCGCGCTTCCTTGCCGGTGTCGAGGAAGGCGACCGGCACCGTCTCCGTGGAGGCCGGTGGCCGCGGAGGCACGGCCGCCGCCGTTCCGGTGTCGCGGATGAGCCCCGATGGACCGAACGCCTCCGCGTGGATCCGGTCGTCCGCCACGTTGTAGCCGCGCAGGCCGTCATAGAGCGCCTGGGTGAAGGCCGACGGGCCGCACAGGTAGAAATCGTAATCCGCGAAGGCCAGGAACCGCGTGAGCAGGGCCATGTCGATCCGGCCCGCGGCCTCGTAATCGACGCCAGCCGCGGCATCGGAGACATCGCTCAGGACGCGCACGATCCGCACGGCTCCCTGCGCCGCCGCGGCGAGTTCGGACAACTCCCGGTCGAAGGCGCGCTCGGCGCGGGTGCGGGCAGCGTAGACGAGCGTGGTCGGCCGGATCTTGCGGGTGCGCAGGCCCTCGTAGACCACGTGCCGGAGCATCGCGAGGAGCGGCGTGATCCCGACGCCGCCGGCGAGCAGCACGGCCGGGCGCGCCGCGCTCGCATCGAGGGTGAAGCCGCCGCCGGGGGCGCGCGCCTCGACGATGTCGCCGACCTGGACTCGGTCGTGGAGGTGCCGCGAGACGGTGCCGTCGCGCTTCACGCTGATCCGGTAGGTCGGGTCCGAGGGCGCGACCGAGAGCGTGTAGGTTCTTATGACTGGCGCGTCTGCCCCCGGCAGCGTGACGCGGATCGGCAGGTGCTGGCCCGCGCGGTGCGGGAGCCGCCCGGCCCCGTCGTCCGGGGTCAGGTGGAAGGACCGGATCGTGCGGCTCTCGTCGACGATCTCGGCTACCCGGAACGGCCGCCACTGCGTCGCGCGCTCGGCCGCCCGGACGCGGTCGGCGGCCTCCGCCCAGTCGCCGGTCATCAGCGCGTTCGGCGACCAGCCGTCCGGCCGGAACGACCAGCGCAGCGGCAGGGCACCGCGTCGGCGGATCACCCGGCGCGGCCGGAAGCTCCAGAGCCGCTCGGCGCCCTGGAAGGCCGCGATCTCGGGCGAGTCCAGGATCACCGCGGCGTCGCCGGTCAGCTGCAGGAGATCGCCCGTCTCGAAATCGGTGAAGACCAGGCCGGCCCTGCTGTTCAGGAAGATGTTCCCGAGCGTGGCGAAGAACAGGTTGCCGGCGAAGTCGGGGATGGTCAGCGTGCCGTCCGCGGCGATGCGGACGAACCCCGCCTTGCCGCCGCGATGCGAGACGTCGACCTGCCGCCGGCCCTCCCGGTCGGCGTAGGAGGCCACGAAGAACGTGTCCGCCGCCGCGATCAGGCTGCGGGCTTCCGGGTCGAGCTCCGCGCTCTCCTCGGCGGGGGCCGGAGCGGGGGCGCCCGGCTCGCGGACGAAGCTCATGTCGCGCAGCTGGATGTATTGCGGGCAGTTCCCGAAGCTCTGGTCGACGGCGAAGTGCAGGACGCCGCCGGCCGTGGAGCGGACGAGGCCGTTGACGCGGTTGCGGCGGCGGCTGTCCAGCGCGATCCCGAGGAGGCCGATTGCGCCGCCGTCGCCCGTGCCGTCGAACGCGGGGTCGGCCGGGTCCGGCCGCGCGGCGATGTCGAGGGTCGTGGCGGTCGGCGAGGAGATGAAGCCGGGACGGCCGGCCAGGAGCGTGGCCCAGGCGTCGCCCTGCCGGTCGACGCTGCCCAGCACGATGAAGGGGATCTCCGCGAAGAAGGCGCGGTGCTGATCGGGCATGAAGTCCCGCACCACCCGCTGGCCGACCACCGCCATCCGGTCGGCGGCGCCGACCGTCTCCTGGATGGACGTCTCGCCGGCATGCCAGGTCGGCAGCGTCGCAAGGGTCTGACCGTCAGCCATCTTCGCGCCCTCCATCTGCATCCGCTCCCGGGCGCGGGTGCGCCCGGGGCCTTCCGGTCACGCCGCGGCCGTGAGGCCCGCGGGGGTCTGGGCGAAGGGGACGAAGCCCGGCAGGCCCTCGATCCGGCGCAGGAAGGCCTCGACCCGCGGGTAGCCCGACAGGTCCACGTTCCCCTCCGGGGCGCGGGCGAGGTAGCTGTAGACCGCCACGTCCGCGACGGTCGGCCGCTCGGCCGCGAGCCAGTTCCGGCCATCGAGATGCGCCTCGAGCCGCCCCAGGAGCGTGTGCGCCCGGGCGATCACCTCCTCCGGATGGAACGTGGCGCCGAACACCGTGATCAGCCGCGCGGCCGCCGGCCCGTAGGCGAGTTCGCCCGCCGCGACCGAGAGCCAGCGCTGGACCGCCGCCGCGGCGCGCGGATCCTCGGGCAGCCAGTCGGATCGGCCGAGCCGCTTCGCCACGTAGACGAGGATGGCGTTGGAATCGGAGACGATCACGCCGTCGTCGTCGAGCACCGGCACCTGACCGAACGGGTTCATGGCCAGGAAGGCCGGCGTCTTGTGTCCGCCCGCCTTCAGGTCAACCTCGATCAGCTCGTGCGGGGCCTCGACCAGGGAGAGGAACAGGCGGGCCCGATGCGCGTGGCCCGAGAGGGGATGGTGGTAGAGCTTCATGACCGTGGATCTCCGTCGGGGGCCGGGATCGCCCCAGGCCGTGTGAGGAGAATGCCGCCGCGTTCGGGCGAGCAGAATAGGCGTTCTCCGCAGTTCATAATTCCGGAAATCGGAATAATCGCGCGGGCCAAAGGTGCCGAGCGATCCTGCGCCGGCCTGGCGCGGCCGTTATCCGCCTCGCCTCCGCGGGTACAGGCGCCGCGGAGGGGCCTGGCGCGGGCGCCGATCCGCGACCCGGGAAGCAATCATCAAGACGCCGGTTCCGAAAAGACTGCGCGGGACTTGACACCGAGGCCATTACCGAGGAGCCTAGTTTTCAGGCGCGGGGCAAAGCTGCCCAGTTTCGCGCCAATACGTCACCATCTTTCACGGCGATGCCGCCCGCAGTGCTTCCGCACTGGCGGGCTTTTTGCGTTCTGAAGGATTGCATGGGCCTCAGCCATCACCGCATCGGAATCCTGTTCTCCGCGGACGGACCCTACGGTCTCGTCGGGCGGGCGATGCTGAACGGCGCGCTCCTGGCGGTCGACGAGGTGAACGCGCGGGGCGACTGCGTCCTGGAGCCGGTGATCCGCGATCCGCAGGGCGCCCTCGCGGGCTACGTCGCCGGCGCCGAGCGGCTCCTCGACGCGGGGATCCGCCACGTCGTCGGCTGCTACACTTCGTCGAGCCGCAAGGAGATCATCCCGATCTTCGAGAAGCGGGACGCGTTGCTCTGGTATCCGTCGCATTACGAGGGCTTCGAGACCTCGGCGAACGTGGTCTACACCGGCGCGGCGCCGAATCAGCACATCGTCCCGCTGGTGCGGCACCTCCTCGCCCGGGGCGGCCGCACGGCCTTCTGCGTCGGCTCCAACTACATCTGGGCCTGGGAGAACAACCGGATCCTGCGGGAGACGCTGGCGATCGCCGGCGGCGACGTCGCGGGCGAGCGCTACCTCGCGGTGGGCGAGACTGCCTTCGATCAGGTGATCGCGGCGATCCTGGCCGCGAAGCCGGACTTCGTCTTCAACACGCTGATCGGCATCTCGGCGTACCGGTTCTTCCGCGACTTCCGGAGTGCCTGCGCGGCGCGCGGCATCGACCAGGCGCGGACCATGCCGGTGGCGAGCTGCAGCCTCGCCGAGCCGGAACTGGAGGCGATCGGGCCGGAGGCGGTCGACGGCCACCTGTCCTCCAGCGTCTACTTCACGTCGATCGACACGCCCCGCAACCGCGCCTTCATGGCGGCCTACGCGGCGCGTTTCCCCGAAGGCCCGACCCCCTCGGCGGATGCGGAATCCTCGTACATCGCGGTGCATCTCCTGGCGCGGGCGCTGGCGCGGGCCGGGACCGAGGAGGCCGCGACGGTGCGCCGGGCAGCCTGCGCCGACGAGTTCGAGGCGCCCCAGGGACCGGTGCGCCTCGACGAGACGACCCTCCACGCCTGCCTGACCCCCCGGATCGGCCTCTCGACGGCGGCGGCCCGCTTCACCATCGTGGCGCAGGCCGAGGCGCCGGTCGCGCCGGACCCCTACCTGGTGCGCAGTGATCCGCGCGTCGTGCCGGTGAGCCGGCGCCCGCACCTGAAGGTGGTGCCATGACGACGCCCCGGCTGATCCAGAATTTCAGCGGTGCGCAGGCCCTGCTGATCGCGCCGCCGAGCACCGCCACGGACGTCCTGGCGGGCACCCTGATGAAGCTCGGGCTGACCGTGGCCTCGGTCCTCCCGGCCGGCGAGGCGCCGTGGCTCGATTTCGAGATCCTCGACCCCGAGCACCACATCGTCATCGTGGACGGCGACCTGCCGCTGCCGGGCCTCGCGGCGAGCGCCGTGCCCGACCTGCCGCCGGTCCCGGTGGTCGGGCTCGTGGGCGTCGAGGCGCCGAGCCGGCTCAAGGGGCTGCTCCAGCTCGGCGCGACCGGCCTGCTGCGCAAGCCGATCCACGGCGCCTCGGTCTACGCCGCCCTGTTCCTGGCGGTGAACGAGCACAACCGGCGCCGTCTCCTCGAAGAACGGCTTGCCCGCCACGAGGAGCGGCGGCGCGGCCGGCGCCACGTCGTCAAGGCGATCCTCCGGCTGATGCAGGAGCATGGCCTCGACGACGACGCGGCCTACGAGACGCTGCGGCGCGACGCCATGCGCGCCCGGCAGCCCCTGGAAGCCTACTGCGAGGCGCTGGTCCGCGCCCGTCCGTCCGTCGCCGCGCCGGCCCTCTCGCCGCGGCTGGCCCGATCCTGAAGCACGCACTCCACCCCGTAGACGAGGACGACCCGATGACGAGAACGCCCCGCGGATCCCGCCTGTCCGCCCTCGCGGCCGCCCTGCTCGCGAGCGTATCCCTGGCCGCCCCGGCGGCGCGCGCCGCCGACCCGATCAAGCTCGGTGTCCTCGAGGACCAGTCCGGCGACTTCGCGGTCGCCACCATCGGCAAGGTCCACGGCATCCAGCTCGCCGCGGACGAGATCAACGCCGCGGGCGGCATCGCCGGGCGCAAGCTGGAGCTCGTGATCTACGACACGCAGTCCGACAACACGCGCTATCAGGAATTCATGCGTCGGGTGCTCCAGCGCGACAAGGTCAACGCCGTCTTCGCGGGCTTCTCCAGCGCGTCCCGCGAGGCCTACCGGCCGATCGTCGACCAGCTCGACGGCTTCGCGTTCTACAACAACCAGTACGAGGGCGGCGTCTGCGACGGCCACATGGTCGTCACGGGCGCGGTGCCGGAGCAGCAGTTCTCGACGCTGATCCCGTGGATGATGGAGAAGTTCGGCAAGCGGGTCTACACGATCGCGGCCGACTACAATTTCGGTCAGATCTCGGCCGAGTGGGTGCGCAACATCGTCAAGGAGAACGGCGGCGAGATGGTCGGGGAAGAATTTATCCCCCTCGGCGTGTCGCAATTCTCGCAGACGATCCAGAACATCCAGAAGGCCAAGCCCGACATCCTGATGACGCTGCTCGTCGGGACGGCGCAGGCCTCCTACTACGAGCAGGCGGCGGCCGCGAACCTGAAGGTGCCGATGGGCTCCTCGGTCAATATCGGCCAGGGCTACGAGCACAAGCGCTTCCAGCCCCCGAGCCTCGCCAACATGTACGTGACCACGAACTACATCGAGGAGGTCGACAGCCCGTCGAGCAAGGCGTTCCTGGCCAAGTGGAAGGCGAAGTTCCCGAACGAGCCGTACGTGAACCAGGAGGCAGAGAACTCCTACCTCGCGGTCTACCTCTACAAGCAGATGGTCGAGCGGGCGAACGGCTCGACCAAGCGCGCCGACCTGCGCAAGGTCATCGCGGCGGGCGACGTCTGCGTGGACGCGCCGGAGGGCAAGGTCTGCATCGATCCGAAGAGCCAGCACGCCTCCCACACGATCTACCTCGCGAAGGTCGACGAGAAGCACGCGATCTCCTTCCCGAAGACCTGGGACAACATCCAGCCCTACTGGCTCGGGAAGGCCGGCTGCGACCTGACGCAGAAGGATCCGATGGCGCAGTACACGCCGAGCAACCCGCCGAAGCCCTGACCTGCCGGGTCGGTCATCCGCGCGCCGCGGCCCCGGGCCGGAGACGACGCGACATCGCCGGGGCCGAGGCCCCGGCCCACAGCCATCACGATCGGGCCTCCGGATGGATCTGCTGACTCACGCCTTCACGTTCCTCTACCAGATCGGCGATGCGTTCTCGTTCCTGGTCCTCTCCGCCTGCGGCCTCGCGGTGGTGTTCGGCATGATGGGCGTGATCAACCTCGCGCACGGCGAGCTGATCATGTGCGGCGCCTACGTCACGGCGGCGTCCACGCGGGCCGGGCTGCCGCTGCCGCTGGGCATCCTGGCCGGCGCACTCGTCGCCGGGGCCGTCGGCATGGTGATGGAGCGCCTCGTCATCCGCCATCTCTACGGGCGGCCCCTCGACACGATCGTGGCGACCTGGGGCATCAGCCTCGCGGCGACGCAGGGCACGCTGATGCTGCTGGGCTCCAGCATGCCGGGGATCGGCACGCCGCTCGGCAGCTTCACGGTCGGCGGCTACTCCTACTCGACCTACCGCGTCGTGCTGATGGTCGCCGCCGTGGCGGTGCTGGCCGGGCTCTACCTCGCCTTCAACGCCACCCGCTTCGGCACGCTCGCCCGCGCCACCATCCAGGTGCCGCACATGGCCGAGGCCCTCGGCGTCGACACCCGCACGGTCTACGCCCTGACCTTCGGCCTCGGCGCGGCGCTGGCGGGCCTCGCGGGCGGGCTCTACGCGCCGACCATGACCATCGTGCCGACCATGGGGACGACCTTCATCATGGAGGCCTTCGTCACCGTGGTGGTCGGCGGCGCCGACATCTTCCTCGGCACGGCGCCGGCGGCGCTCGTGCTGGGCACGGTGCGGGCGCTGCTCACGACGTGGCAGGGCCAGCTCTTCGGCCAGATCGGCCTCCTCGTCGCGGTGATCCTGGTGATCCGGGTGCTCCCGCGGGGCATCTCGGGCCTGATCCTGCGCGAGCGGGCCTGAAGCCATGGCGATGATTCCGGCGATGACCCTGCTCCGGCGCCTCGAGGGCCCGCAGACCCTGGGGCGCGGCCCGGCCTTCTGGACCGCCTTCGCCCTCGCGGTGGCGGCTGCCGTGGCCTACCCGTGGTTCGCGGACGGCTACACGGTCGGCAACACCGCCTACTTCTTCTGCTGGGTATTCATGGCGCTCGGCTTGTGCCTGATCTGGGGCTACGGCGGCGCGCTCAGCTTCGGCCAGACCGCCTTCTTCGGCCTCTCCGGCTACGCCTACGGCGTGCTCACGCTCAATGTTGGCGCGGCCTACGGCTTCACCCTGGCGGCCCTGGTGCTGGCGGTCGCGCTCTCGGCCGTGATGGCGGCGCTCCTCGGCTACTTCCTGTTCTTCGGCCGGATCGGCGGGGTGTTCCTCGGCATCATCACCCTGTCGGTGACGCTCGCCCTGGAGCGCTTCATGGCGCAGACCGCCGGTCCGGAATGGAAGATCGGGGCGGCGCGCCTCAACGGCTACAACGGCATGAGCGGCATGCCGCCCCTGACCGTGCCGTGGCTCGACGGCGACGTCGTGCTGTTTCCCGACGTCGCCCTCTACTACGGCCTCCTGGGCCTCCTGATCGTCGTCTACCTCGCGCTGCGCATCCTGGTGAACGCCCGGTTCGGCAACGTGCTGGTGGCGATCCGCGAGAACCCGGAACGGGCCGAGATGCTCGGCTACGACGTGCGGCGCTACCAGCTCGCCGCCTTCGTGATCGGCTCGGCCCTCGCGGGGCTGAGCGGCACCCTCTACACCGCCTGGGGCCAGTACATCACGCCCTCCAGCATGGGGCTCACCGCCGCCGCGCTGCCGGTGATCTGGGTCGCGGTCGGCGGCCGCGGCGACCTGACGGCGACGCTCATCGGCACGCTCGTGGTCCTCGGCGGCTTCCAGGCGCTGACGATCTACGGCAGCCAGTACGCCCTGGTGGTGATGGGCCTGCTCCTCGTCGTGGTGGTGCTGGCGGCGCCCGACGGCCTCGTGGTGGCGGCCATGCGCGGGCTCGGGCGCCTCCGCCGCCGGGAGGTGGGCCGATGAATCCGCTGCTCGAGACCCGCGATCTGAGCAAGCATTTCGGCGGGCTCCACGTCACCAACGACGTGAACTTCGCCCTCGCGGCGGGGGAGATCCACTGCCTGATCGGGCCGAACGGCGCCGGCAAGAGCACCTTCTTCCGCCTGCTGCTCGGCGAGTACACGCCGGAGCGGGGGCAGATCCTCTACGCCGGCGAGGACATCACCGCGCTCAAGCCCTTCGCGCGGATCCGGCGGGGCATGAGCGTCAAGTTCCAGGTGCCGGGCATCTTCCCGAGCCTGTCGGTGGCGCACAACCTGGAGATAGCCCTGCAGCACCATCTCGAGGGCGCCTCGCTCGGTGCCGAGATCCGCCGACTGCTCGCCTTCCTCAATCTCACCGCGGCGGCCTCCGACCGCGCCGGTAACCTCAGCCACGGGCAGAAGCAGTGGCTGGAGATCGGCATGGCGATCAGCCTCAAGCCGCGCCTGCTCCTCCTCGACGAGCCCACCGCCGGGATGTCGCCGGACGAGACCTTCGCCACCGGCGCGATGGTGCAGGCGCTCAACCGCGACGGCGTCGCCGTGCTGGCCATCGAGCACGACATGGCCTTCGTCCGGCAGATCGCCCAGCGGGTGACCGTGCTCCATGTCGGGCGCATCTTCGCTCAGGGCACCACCGACGCGATCATCGCGGACGAGCGAGTCGCCGCGATCTACCTCGGGGAAGCGGACGCGCCGCCGCTGCGGAGCGTCGCCGATGCCTGAGGCGCTCCTCGCGACGACCGGCCTCCGCGCCGGCTACGGCGGCAAGCCCGTGCTGCAGGGCATCGACCTCGCGGTCCGGCCCGGCGAGATCGTGGCGGTGATCGGCCGCAACGGCGTCGGCAAGTCGACGCTGATGCGCAGCCTCGTCGGGCTCCTGCCCGCCTCCGCGGGCGGCATCGCGTTCCGGGGTGCGGCGGTCGAGGGGCTCGCCGCCCACCGGCGCGCCCGCCTCGGCATCGGCTACGTGCCGCAAGGCCGCGATGTCTTCCCGCGCATGAGCGTCGTCGACAATCTGACGGTCGGAGCGTCGCTGCTGCCGAAGGGGGAGCGGCCGGATTACGAGCGCGCCTTCGGGCCTTTCCCGATCCTGCGGGAGCGGCGCGGGCAGCGGGCGGGGACGCTCTCGGGCGGCCAGCAGCAGCAGCTCGCCATCGGCCGCGTCCTCGTCGGCGAACCTGCGCTGATCCTCCTCGACGAGCCCTCCGAGGGCATCCAGCCCTCGGTGGTGCAGCAGATCGGCCGCACCCTGGTCGATCTCAACCACCGCACCGGGGTGACGATCGTGTTCGTGGAGCAGAACCTCGACCTGATCCGCGCCATGGCCCAGCGCAGCTACGTCATGGACAAGGGCCGGATCGTCGCGGAGCTGACGGCCCGCGACCTCGACGACCGCGACCTCGTGCGGCGCCACCTCGCCGTCTGACGACACGGCAGACAACCAAGGGAGAGACGACCATGCAGTGGCTCGACCAGTCCATCATGGCCCGCAAGGGCGTCGCCGGCGGCAAGCCCGGCCGGGAGTACAGGATCACCGAGGTCGAGCAGGGCCGCTACCACTACGTCTACGGGCCTTTCGCCGAGCCGGTGCTGACCGTCGATCCCGGCGCGGTCGTCACCGTCGAGACCCACGACGCCTTCGAGGGCAAGATCCGCCACGAGACCGACAGCCCGACGCAGATCCTGAACTTCCCCTACCTCAACCCGCAGAACGGGCCGATCTACGTCAACGGCGCCGAGAAGGGCGACTGCCTCGCGGTGGCGATCCGCTCGATCCGGCCGCGCGGCCCGCAGCCCTGCGGCACGACGCTGATCATGCCGGAATTCGGCGGCCTCGTCGCCACCGGCGACACCGCGCTCCTCAATCCGCCGCTCCCCGAGCGGGTGCGCAAGCTCGAGGTCACGGCCGAGACCGGCGTGCGCTGGAACGACCGGATCACGTTGCCCTACCAGCCGTTCATCGGCACGATCGGCACCTCGCCGGAGATCGAGGCGATCTCCTCGCTGCAGCCGGACTATTACGGCGGCAACATGGACCTGCCGGACGTGGGCGTCGGCGCGGTGATCTACCTGCCGGTGAATGCGAAGGGCGCACTCCTCTACCTCGGCGACTGCCACGCCGCGCAGGGCGACGGCGAACTCTGCGGCGTCGCGGTGGAGCACCCGACCCACACGACGGTGCAGATCGACCTGATCAAGGGCTGGACCTTCCGCTGGCCGCGGCTCGAGACCGAAGACTTCTACATGACGATCGGCTCGTCCCGGCCGATGGAGGACGCGGCGCGCATCGCCTACCGGGAGCTGATCCGCTGGCTCGCGGCCGATTTCGGCTTCGACGAGATCGACGCCTACATGCTGCTCACGCAGTGCGGGCGCGTGCGGCTCGGCAACATGGTCGATCCGAAATACACGCTCGGCGCCTCGATCACGAAGGCGATCGCCCACGCCTGATCGGCGACGGAGGAGGACGGCATGGATCTCGGGCTCAGTGGCCGCCGGGCGCTGGTGACCGGCGGCACCAAGGTATCGGCGCGGCGATCGTCGACCTGCTGGCCGACGAGGGGGCGGCGGTCGCCCTCTGCGCCCGCAACGGAGCGGAGGTCGCCGCCAAGGTGGCGGCCCTCCGCGCCAGGGGCGTGGCGGCGACCGGGCGCGCCGTCGACGTCGCCGATTCCGCCGCCCTGCGCGGCTGGGTCGCCGAGGCCGCCGATGAGCTCGGCGGCCTCGACATCGTGGTGCCGAACGTCAGCGCGCTGGCGGTCGGCAGCGACGAGGCGGCGTGGCGCAGCGGTTTCGCGGTCGACATGATGGGCACCGTCACGGCGGTCGAGGCGGCGATGCCGTACCTCGAGCGCTCCGAGGCCGGCGCGATCGTCGTCATCTCCAGCGTCTCCGGGCGCGAGATCGACTTCGCGGAGGGGCCCTACGGCGCCTTCAAGGCGGCGCTGATCCACTACGCGCAGGGCCTGGCCTTCCAGCTCGCGCCCCGGAACATCCGGGCCAACTCGGTCTCGCCCGGCAACACCTACTTCGCGGGCGGCGTCTGGCACCAGATCGAGACCGGCAACCCCGCGCTGTTCGCCGAGGCGCTCCGGCTGAACCCGACGGGACGGATGGCGCGGCCGGAGGAGGTGGCCCGCGCGGCCGTGTTCCTGGCGAGCCCGGCGGCGAGCTTCATCACCGGCACCAACCTCGTGGTCGACGGCAGCCTGACCCGCGGCGTGCAGTTCTGACTCCGCCGACAGGCGTCGCCGTCCGGGGGGCGCCTGCGGCAGTCGAAGCACGCGCGGCACATTCGATACGCAAGTTCGGCGACGAAGTCTGGAGATCGCGAGGATCCACCACACTTGCGACGCATTTCGGCCGCTCTCGGCTCTGTAAGGACAAGCTTGCCAGGTGCGCTGGCACGCGGCACTCTCGAGCTTGGCCGTTCGCGCGGCAAAGGCACGCCGCGCGGTCGCGCCGGGCTGCAGGACAGGGAAGTCCAGGGCGATGATGACGGACGATCGCATGGCCGGCGGCCTCGACGAGCGCGGGCATCCGGAGCGCGAGGCCGGGCGTCTGAGCCGCCGGTCGTTCCTGGCCGGCTCGGCCCTGGGGATCGGCGCCCTCTCGCTCGGCGGGTGCGGGACGACCGACACCCTGCTCATGGCCGAGGCGGCGAAGACCTACGGGCCGATGCCGAACGAGAAGTTCCCGATCCCGGCGGTCGACGTCAGCAAGGTCAACCCGAAATACTACCGGCGGACGGTCCAGTACGCCTCGTCGGAGGCGCCCGGCACGATCGTGGTCGATCCCGCCAACTACTACGTCTACCGCATCGAGGGTGACGGCACCGCAACCCGCTACGGCGCCAATGTCGGCCGCCAGGGCTTCCTGTGGAACGGGAACGCCTATGTCGGCCGCAAGTCCGAGTGGGCGACTTGGACCCCGCCCAAGGAGATGATCCGGCGCCAGCCCGAGGCCGCGAAATACGCCCGCGGCATGCCCGGCGGCCTCGACAACCCGCTCGGCGCGCGCACGCTCCACCTCTACCAGAACGGCGCCTATACGCTCTACACGATCTACGCCAGCAGCGACGCCGAATCGATCGGCACGGGCATCACCAGCGGTTGCGTCGGCCTGCTCAGCCAGGACATGATCCACCTCTACGCGCGCACGCCGGTGAAGACGAAGGTGGTCGTGCTGCCGGCCTGAGGGCGGGCAGCGTCCGCGCCGTCCCCGCTTCCCGGCGGCCCCGACATCCTGCAGGATCGGGTTCGCTGACGTCCGACAGCGCGCCGGGAGCGCCCGCATGGCCTACGCGACGACGATCGAAGGCACACGCTTCACTTTCCCCGACCTGCGCAGCCTGCTCGCCAAGGCCACGCCGGAGCGCTCGGGCGACCAGCTCGCCGGCCTCTGCGCCGACGGGCCGGTGGAGCGCCTGGCCGCGCAGATCGCCCTCGCGGACCTGCCGCTCAAGACCTTCCTGGCCGAGGAGCTGATCCCCTCCGATCAGGACGAGGTCTCGGACCTCATCGCCCGCCGGCACGACGCGGCCGCCTTCGCGTTGGTCTCCGCCCTCACGGTCGGCGCCTTCCGCGAGTGGCTGCTCTCCCCCGCCGCCGACGCAACGGCGCTCGCCGCCCTGTCGCCCGGCCTCACGCCCGAGATGGTCGCGGCGGTCTCCAAGATCTGCCGGCTGCAGGACCTCGTCGCCGTCGCCGCCAAGCGGCCGGTGGTGACGCGATTCCGCTCGACCATCGGCCTGCCCGGCCGGCTCGCGACCCGCAACCAGCCCAATCACCCGACCGACTCGTCCGAGGGCATCCTGATCTCGGCCCTCGACGGCCTGCTGATGGGCTCCGGCGACGCGGTCATCGGGGTCAATCCGGCGACCGATTCCCTCCCCGACTACATCCGCATCGTCGAGCTCCTGGAGACCCTGCGGCTGCGCCTCGACGTGCCGACCCAGCACTGCTGCCTCGGCCACGTCACGGTGGCGATCGAGGCCATGGCGCGCGGGGCGCCCGTCGATCTCGTGTTCCAGTCGGTGGCGGGCTCGCAGAAGGCCAATGCCGGCTTCGGCGTCGATCTCGCCGTCCTGCGCGAGGCCTCCGAGGCGGCCCGGTCGCTGGGCCGCTGCCCGGCGGGCGGTCAGTTCATGTATTTCGAGACCGGGCAGGGTTCGGCCCTCTCCGCGGACGCCAACTGGGGCGTCGATCAGCAGACCATGGAGGCGCGCGCCTACGCGGTGGCGCGGGAGTTCGACCCGCTGCTCGTCAACACGGTCGTGGGCTTCATCGGTCCCGAGTACCTCTTCAACGGCAAGCAGATCATCCGCGCCGGACTCGAGGACCACTTCTGCGGCAAGCTGCTCGGCCTGCCGATGGGCGTGGACGTCTGCTACACCAACCATGCCGACGCCGACGGCGAAGACATGGACGCCCTCCTTACCCTCTTGTGCGCGGCCGGCGTCAACTTCGTCATCACCGTGCCGGGGGCAGACGACGTGATGCTGAACTACCAGTCATTGTCGCACCACGACGTTGTCTACGCCCGCGAGACCCTGGGTCGCCGTCCGGCCCCGGAATTCGAGGCGTGGCTGCGGGCCGTGGGCATCACGGACGGGCAGGGCAGGCTGGCCAGCGCGACGGGCGCGCTGCCCCCGGCCCTGGCGGAGGCGTCCCGACTCCTGCCTGGGCGGGCCGCGTGAGCGGCGAGCCGGCCCGTCTGGGCCCCCCGACGCTGCGCGACTTGCGCGGGCTGACCCAGGCGCGCATCGCGCTCGGCGCGCACGGCGCTGGCCTGCCGACCGGCGCGGCGCTCGCCTTCGGGCTCGACCATGCCCGCGCCCGCGAGGCGGTGTGGACGCCCCTCGACGCGGCCGCGATCCGCGAAGGGCTGCGGGCGCAGGGCCTCGACGCGGTGGAGGTCCGCTCCGCCGTGGCCGACCGGGCGGAGTACCTGCGCCGGCCGGACAGGGGCCGCACCCTCGATCCGGACTCCGGGTCGGTGCTCGACGGGCACGGGCCGGGCTTCGACGTGGCGATCGTGATCGCGGACGGGCTGTCGGCGACGGCCGTCGCGCTGAACGCGGTCCCGGCGGCGGCGGCGCTGGCAGCGCGGGTGTGGCAGGCCGGCTGGCGCCTCGCGCCGGTGGTCGTCGCGAGCCAGGGACGTGTAGCGATCGGCGATCCGATCGGGGCGCGACTCGGGGCGCGCTGCGTCGTGGTTCTGATCGGGGAGCGGCCGGGTCTGTCGGCCTCCGACAGCCTGGGCTGCTACGTCACGTTCGGCCCGGCGCCGGGGCTGCCCGATTCCCGGCGGAACTGCATCTCGAACATCCGGGAGGGCGGCCTGGCGGTCGAGGCGGCCGCCGGGCAGATGGAGGCGCTGCTACGGGCGATGCTGGCCCAGGGCACTAGCGGCGTCGCGCTGCGCCGGGACGATCCCGCAGACCCGAAGGCGCTGCCGGACGCGCGGGACTGACCGCTCGGACGACCCGGGCGGACGTCACGCGCGCTCCGCGGACGGGCTGCAGCCGAAATGGGACCGGTAGCAGCGGGCGAAATGGGCCGCGCTCGTGAAGCCGCAGGCCGTCGCGATCTCCCCGATCCTGAGCGGGCTCTGGCGCAGAAGGCGGCGTCCGTGGGCGAGGCGAATCGCCCTGTACTGGGCCGAGAAGCTGAGCCCGAGCTTGTCGAGGAACAGCCGGTCGAGGTGGCGCGGGCTGATCGCCGCGAGGCGCGCCATGGCGAGGCGGCCGAGCGGCGCCTCCACGGTCTTCTCCATCGTCTCCAGCACCGCCAGCAGAGCCGGATGGTGGATTCCGTAGCGCTCGACCGCGGAGGCCCGCTGCGGGTCGTCGGCGGCGCCGATGGCGGTGTGGAGGAACCAGTCGGAGACGCGCCGGGCGAAGGCCTCGCCCATGCGTTCGGCGATCAGGGCGTGGGCCATCTCCAGGGGCGCGACGCCGCCGCCGCAGGTCAGGCGATCGCCGTCGGCGACGTAGCGCGCCCGGCTCAGGCGCGCCTCCGGGAAGGTCTCGACCGTGGCACCGGCATATTCCCAGTGGAGCGTGAACGCGCGATCGGCCAGCAGGCCCGCTTCGGCCATCAGGTAGGGACCGCCCGAGATGCCGCCGATGCGGACGCCGAGTCGGGCCATCCGCCGCAGGGTCGCGTGGATCTCGGGCCTGTCCCACCCGGTCGGCTCGCCGCCCGCGCAGACGAAGAGGGTGTGGAGGTGGCCGCGCTGGCGCGGCAGCGCCTCGGTGGGGACCTCGGCGCCCGACGAGGCGGCCACCCGGCCCTCCGACTCGCCGAAGTAGCGCAGGCGGTAGAGCGGCCGCCCGGCAAGTTCGTTGGCCGCCCGGAACGGCTCGCACCCCGAAGCGAAGGACAGCAGCGCGAAGCCGGGCACGAGGATGAAGCCGATCTCCTGTGGGCGATCCCCGGTCTCCGCCTCCATCTCGGACGCCCCCTCCGCTCCTCGATGGCTCAAACGTGCAGGAAACCGTCCGTTTCAGTCAAACGCCCGCCTCGGCATTGATCATGCTGTGTGCCGTTACCCCGTCCCGCGCGAGATCGCTTCCGGATGCCTCGACCTGCCGATCTTCCTCCGTTCCGCGCCGCCGCGGCGGCCCGTCCCGGAATCGAGCGGGAGTGTCGGCCGTGAGCCGCCGCTACGACGTCGCCGTGCTGGGTCTCGGCGCGATGGGCAGCGCCGCGCTCTACCAGCTGGCGAAGCGGGGCGCCGCGGTCATCGGGCTCGACCGCTTCGCGCCGCCCCACGCGCTCGGGTCGAGCCACGGCGAGACGCGGATCACCCGTCAGGCGGTCGGTGAGGGCGCCGACTACGTCCCCTTCGTCACCGCCTCGCACTGCATCTGGCGCGAGCTGGAGGCCGAGACGGGCGAGACCCTGCTGAACGCCTGCGGGGCGCTCGTCATGGCCCCGGGCCACGGCGTCTCCTCGCACCACGGCAAACCGGACTTCGTGGGCCGGTCCATCAGCGCCGCGGAGGGCGCCGGCATCGTCCACGAGGTGCTGACAGGGGCGGAGGTGGCCCGCCGCTTCCCGCAATTCCTGAACCTCGCGGGCGACGAGAAGGCCTATTACGAGCCGGGCGGCGGCTACGTGTTCCCGGAGCGATGCCTCGCGGCGCAGCTCGGCCGCGCGGGTGCCGCGGGCGCCGAGATCCGCACCAACTGCACGGTGGTCGGGCTGCAGCAGGACGGGAGCGGCGTCCGCATCGAGACGGCGGAGGAGACCATCCTGGCCGACCGCGCCGTCGTGGCCGCGGGCGCCTGGACGGCCCCCCTGCTCGGGAGCCCCTTCGACCGGCTCCTGACCGTCCGTCGCCAACTGCTGCACTGGTACGCGCTCGCGGACGAGACCGCCTACGGGCCGCACGCGCCGGTCTTCATCTGGATGTACGGGACGAGCGACACGGAATACCTCTACGGCTTCCCGCCGCTCGACGGGTCCATCAAGGTCGCGACGGAGCAGTACAGCACCACCACCACCGCCGACGGGGTGGAGCGCCGCGTCGATCCGTCGGAATCCGACGACATGTACCGGCTGCGCGTCGCGAACCGGCTGGCCGGCGCGACCCCGGAGGTCGTCCAGGCCGCCGCCTGCGTCTACACGGTGACCCCCGACCGCGGCTTCATCATCGACCGGCATCCCGCGATGGAGCGGATCCTGGTCGTCTCCGCCTGCTCGGGGCACGGCTTCAAGCACTCGGCCGGCATCGGCGAGGCCGTCGCCGCGGAGCTGGCTGGGACCGGTAGCACCGTCGATCTCAAGCCCTTCGCTCTGGCACGTTTCAGTTGATGCGCCGGCCAATGGCTCGTGGATTGCTTGAAACCATGCCAAGATCCGTCGACCCGAGCAGGAAAGATCCGATGCGTCTCACCGTCCGCACCCTTCTGACCACCGGTGCGCTGGCCGCGCTCGCGGCGTTCTCGACCGTCGCGCTGCCCGGCCGGGCCACGGCCGCCGACGGCGTCGACGCGATCAAGAAGCGCGGAACGCTGATCGTCGGCGTGAAGGCGGATTACAAGCCGTTCGGCTTCCGCGACCCGAGCGGGACCATCATCGGCCTGGAGCCCGACCTCGCCGCCGACCTCGCCAAGCGGCTCGGCGTGAAGCTCGAGCTCGTGCCGGTCGTCTCGGCCAACCGGATCGAGTTCCTGCAGCAGGGCAAGGTCGATCTGCTGATCGCCACCCTGTCGGACAAGCCGGAGCGCCGCCGCGTGGTGCAGGCGATCGACCCGAACTACTATTCCGACTTCGTGAACGTCCTGCTGCCCAAGTCGTCCGGCATCACCGACTGGGCGCAGCTCAAGGGCAAGCCGCTCTGCGCCACCTCGGGCGCTTGGTACAACAAGGACGTCGCGCGGACCTACGGGGCGGAGATCGTCGCCTTCGACGGGTCCGAGAAGCCGCTCTTCGCGCTCAAGCAGGGCAACTGCATCGGCTACGTCTACGACCAGAGCATGCTGCAGGGTAAGCTGCTCGACGACGACTGGAAGGCCAACTACGCGCTGCCGCTCAAGGGCATCCTCGACGCCCCGTGGATGATGGCGGTGGCGCAGGGCAACACCACGCTCCAGGCCGCGGTCGAGGACGCCACCAAGGACTGGATGAAGACCGGCTTCATCGTCAACGAGGAGAAGAAGTGGGGCATCGAGCCGACCGCTTACTCGAAGGCGATGCACGAGAAGTACAAGAACGCGACCAACTGATGCGGTTCTGCGCGACAACACCGAGCGTTAGCCCGCGATGATCGCCACGATCCAGGCGTGGTTCCAGCAGCTCTACGAGACCACGGGCTTCAACTTCACGGTCTTCTACGATCCCTACGACTGGGGCCGGTACGTGGCCGGCCTGCGGATGACGCTGCTCCTCGGGATCAGCACGATCCTGGCGAGCCTCGTCATCGGCGCCGTCGGCGCGCTCCTGCAGAGCGGGCCGTCGCGCGTCCTGCGGGCGCTGGTCAACGGCTTCGTGGTGGTCTTCCGGAACACGCCGCCGCTCGTGCAGATCTTCTTCTTCTATTTCGGCCTCGGGACGCTGCTGCCGGACATCCGCTCGGCGGACGGGCTGCGCGCGCCGATCCTCAACAACGTCCAGTGGGCGATCATCTCGCTGTCGCTGTTCGCGGGCGCGTTCAACGTGGAGATCTTCCGCTCCGGCATCGAGGCGGTGCCGCGGACCACGGTCGAGGCCGCGGAGGCCCTGGGCTACACCCGCTTCAAGGCCTACCGGTACGTCGTCCTGCCGCTGGCCCTGCGCGTCTGCCTGCCGGCGCTCAACAACAACCTGATCAACCTCCTCAAGACCACCACGCTGGCCTACGCCATCGCGGTCCCGGAGACGCTGTACGCGGTCAAGCAGATCTGGTCCGAATCGCAGAACGTGCTGGAGATGATGCTGGTGCTGCTCGCGACCTACGCGGTCCTCGTCGGCGTGCTCGTCTGGATCATGCACCGCTGGGAACGCGCCCTGCGGATCCCGGGATACGGCCGATGAAAGCTGCCGATCCGCGGGGCGGGCGACCGGGCGACCTGCCGGTGCTGCTGCCCTTCGCGCTCCCGAGGGACCGCGCGGCGGCGCGCCTGCGCCCGGCCCATCTCTGGCTGCTCACCGCGCTCGCCCTCGTCGCCGTCCCGGCCTGGGCGCAGGGCGGGGCCGCCGCGCTGTCGCCGCTGGAGGTGGTGATCAAGTGGGCGCCCCTCCTGCTCACGGGCTTCGCCTTCAACGTCGCGATCTCGCTGATGGCGATGGCGATCGGCACGGTGGCGGGCATCGGGCTCGGTCTGGCCATGCTGGCGGAGGGCCGGGTCCTGCCCCGTCTCGCGTGGTGCGCCACGCAGGTCTTCCGCAACGTGCCCTGGCTGGTCCTGCTGTTCTTCGTGATGTTCCTGGTCCCGTTCCAGGTCACTGTGTTCGGCGTCCGCGTGCCGCTGCCCGACTGGGTCAAGGCGACCTTCGGCTTCAGCCTGCCGGTCATGGCCAACGTCGCCGAGATCGTCCGCGGTGCGGTGCGCTCGGTGCCCAACACCCAGTGGGAGGCCGCCGAATCCCTGGCCTTCACCCGGCGCCAGACGATGTGGCGCATCATCCTGCCCCAGTGCGCGAAGCGCATGCTGCCGCCCTGGATGAACGTCTACTCGCTCATCGCGATGGCCACCGTGCAGGCCTCCATCGTCGGCGTCACCGAGATGCTGACGCTGACCGCGCAGGTGCACGCCGCCGAGGGCGGCCGCCCCGAGCTGTTCGCGCCGCTCTACGGCTTCGCGCTGCTCTGCTTCTTCCTCTACTGCTACCCGATCGACCGGTTCACCGCCGCCCTGGAACGCCGCTTCGAGACCCGCTGAGACCATGACGCGCGCGACCCTGGCCGCCACCCCGTCCCCGAGCTGGACCCCCGATCAGCCGATCGTCCGCGTCGTCGACGTGCACAAATCCTTCGGGACGTTCGAGGTGCTGAAGGGAATCAGCTTCGACGTCCGCAAGGGCGAGGTGGTGTGCATCATCGGCCCCTCGGGCTCGGGCAAGTCGACGCTGATCCGCTGCGTCAACGCCCTGGTGCCGGTGAGCGCGGGCTCGATCCAAGTCGAGGGGATCGAGGTGACCGATCCGCGGCTCGACAAGCTGGCGCTGCGCCGCAAGGTCGGCATGGTGTTCCAGCAGTACAACCTGTTCCCGCATAAGACCGCGCTTCAGAACGTGATGATGGCCCCCATCCACGTCCTCGGGCAGGAGAAGCGCGAGGTCGAGGCCCGGGCGCGGGCGCTCCTCGCCAAGGTCCGGCTCGCCGGCAAGGAGAACGCCTATCCGGGCGAATTGTCGGGCGGCCAGCAGCAGCGCGTGGCCATCGCCCGCTCGCTGGCGATGCGGCCGGACGTGATGCTGTTCGACGAGGTCACCGCCGCCCTCGATCCGGAGACGGTCAAGGAGGTGCTGGTGACGATCCGGGAACTCGCCGAGGAGGGCATGACCTGCATGCTCGTAACGCACGAGATGAACTTCGCCCGCGACGTCGCCGACCACATCTACTTCACCGACCGCGGCGTCATCGTCGAGCACGGCCCGCCCGCGACCTTCTTCGCCTCCGCCCAGGACGAGCGCACGCGCCGGTTCCTGTCGCAGGTGCTCTGAGCCCGCCGGGGTCAGGGCCGCGTCAGCGCGGCGCGGCCTCCCGCGCCACGATGTGGTCGGCGATCGCCCCGGCGGTGGTGAGCCAAATGGCGTCGCGGCGGTCTGCGATGTGCCGGAGCGCCTGCCGCAGGGGCCGCAGCCGGTGCGGGCGCCCGACGATGTAGGGATGGAGCGCGATGCCCATCACCAGCGGCGCGCCCCGAGACTGCTCCAGCATTTCTTCGAAGGCGTCGACGATGGCTTCGGCGAACTGGCGGCCCGTCTCCTTGCGGGCGACGATCGCGGGGATGTCGTTGAGTTCCTGCGGGTAGGGCACCGTCAGGATGCGGCCGCCGCCGCGGGTCTTGAACCAGGTCGGCTGGTCGTCGTGGTCCCAGTCGAGCAGGTAGCGGTACCCGGCCTCGGCGAGGAGATCGGGCGTCACCCGCGACTGCGAGATCCACGGCCCGAGCCACCCGGCGGGGGGGCGGCCCTCCCGCGCGGCGATCTCGCGGGTCGTCTCGGCGATCAGGGCCCGCTCCGCGTCCTCGTCGAGGGTACCCTGCCGCTCGGCGTTGGTGCGTCCGTGGCCGACGATCTCGTCGCCCCGCGCCCGGAACGCCTCGATCAGCCCGGGGCAGTCCCGGTAGAGGTTGCTGTTGACGAGCACGCTCGCCGGCATCGCCAGAGCGTCCAGCATCTCGGCGATCCGCCACGCGCCGACCCGGTTGCCCCAGTCGCGCCACGCGTAGTTGAGCACGTCCGGCTGCGGGCCGCCGGGCGCCAGCTCGGCGCCCAGGCCCTCGCCGAACGCGAAGGTCTCGAGGTTCAGCCCGACATAGACGGCCAGCCGCTTGCCCTCCGGCCAGTCGTAGACCGGGCGGTCGGGGAGGGCGCTGTAGCCGTAGCGACCGTGTCCGGCATTCGTGTCCATCAGAGCCCCCGTTACGCCGCACCGAGATAGGCCGCTTCCAGCCCCTTGTCCGCCGACAGCTCCGCGGCGGTTCCGCGCGCGACGACCCGGCCCTGCTCCAGCACGTAGCCGCGGTCGGCGACCGTGAGGGCCAGCGCCGCCATCTGGTCCACGATCAGGATGGTGACGCCCTCGTCGCGCAGCTCGGCCACGGTCGCGTAGAGGGCGTTGATCATCGCCGGGGCGAGGCCCAGCGACGGCTCGTCGAGGAGCAGGATGCGCGGGTGCGCCATCAACCCGCGGGCGATGGCCAGCATCTGCTGCTCGCCGCCGGAGAGCAGGCCCGCCCGGCTCGCCGCCCGGTCGCGCAGCCGCGGGAACCGGTCGAGCAGGCGCTCGACCTCGGCCGGGTCGATCGGCGACCCGCGCCCGAAGGCGCCGAGGCGGATGTTCTCGACGACGGTGAGCTCCGGGAAGACCTGCCGCCCCTCTGGCACCAGGACGAGGCCGCCGCGGGCGATCCGGTGGGCGGGCAGCGCGTCGACGCGCCGGTCGTCGAACACGACCGATCCCGCGACCGGGCGCAGCAGCCCCGCCAGCGCCCGCATCGCCGTGGACTTGCCGGCCCCATTCGCGCCCAGGAGCGCGACGGTCTCGCCGGGCCGCACGTCGAGATGGACGCCGTCGAGGACGGGCGCGGCGCCGTAGCCGGCGGTCAGGTCGAGGACCGAGAGGACGGCGTCCGCCGGTCCCTGCCACGGCGCGCTCCGCGGCCGGGCCGGGGTGTCGGCGCCGCCGAGATACGCGCGCAGCACCGCCGGGTCGCGCCGGATCTCAGCGGGCGTGCCGCGCGCGATCGGGCGGCCGGCATCCATGACGAGGATGTGGTCGGAGATGCCCATCACCAGCGGCATGTCGTGCTCGACCAGCACCACCGCGACGCCGCTGTCGGCGATCCGGCGGATCAGCCGGGCCAGCCGGTCGGTGTCGGCCCGCGACAGGCCGGCGGCGGGCTCGTCGAGGAGTAGCACCGCGGGGCTGCCGGCGAGCGCTCGAGCGATCTCCACGAGCCGCCGGTCGACGTGGGGCAGCTCGGCGGCCGGGCGGTCGAGGGCGCCCCGGTAGCCGACGAAGGCGAGGAGCGCGGCGGCCGTCGCGCGGTCCCGCGCCCGCGCGCGGCGCCACAGCCGGCCCGGCGCGAGGCCGAGGGCGACGTTGTCGGCCACCGGCAGCGAGCCGAACAGGCGCGTGGTCTGATAGGTGCGCGCGATGCCGGCGCGGGCGACGACGTGGGCCGGCCGCCCGGCGAGGTCGCGCCCGCCCAGCCGGATCGCCCCGGCGCTCGGGCGGTAGAAGCCCGAAACCATGTTGAGCACGGTGGTCTTGCCGGCCCCGTTCGGGCCGATCACGCTGGTGACGGCCGCCGGCCGCGCCGTGAGGTCGACGCCGTCCGCCGCCGTGATGCCGCCGAAGCGGATGCCGAGGCCCTCGAGGACGAGGGCCTCGCGCGCCGCCGTGCCGGGCAGCGGCACCTCCTCGCCCTCGGCGGCGGCCGGCGCGTCCCGGCCCCGGGGCAGCAGGCGGGCGAGGCTGCCGACCAGCCCCGAGGGCACCAGCCACAGCACCGCGAGGGTCGCGACGCCGAAGAACAGCAGGCGGTACTCGGCGAGGCCGGACAGCGCCTCCGGCAGCAGCACGGTGACGAGGGCCCCGAGGAGCGGGCCGAGCACCGTGCCGGCGCCGCCGACGATCACCGAGAGGACGAACAGGATCGACTGCGAGAACGGGAACGAGCTCGGCGCGATGAACAGCATCAGCGGCGGCAGGACAGCCCCCGCGAGGCCGGTCAGGGCGGCGGAGATCGCGAAGGCCAGGGTCTTCACCCGGACCGGGTCGAAGCCCAGAGCCGCCGCGGCGACGTCGGCGTCGCGCACGGCGCGCATCGCCCGGCCGAGGCGGCTGCGGGCGAGGATGTCGAACACGGCGAGGCTCGCCCCGGCGGCGAGCACCGCCAGCACCGCGAGGCCGGCCGGCGAGAGCGGCTCGCCGAGGAGGCTCGGCGCGTCGGTCACAACGAGGCCGTTCTGGCCGCCGGTCAGCTCGCCGCCCTCGATCAGGCCGTGCTCGACGATGAAGCCGAAGGCGATCGTCAGCATGGCGAGGTAGGGGCCCTTCACCCGCATCGCCGGCACCGCCACGAGGCCGCCGACGAGCGCCGCGATCAGGGCCGCCGCCGGGAGCGCCAGCCAGAAGCTGACGCCGTGGAGCGTCAGGATCGCGCTCGCGTAGGCGCCGATCGCGTAGAAGCCGGCCTGGCCGAAAGAGATCAGCCCCGTCAGGCCGAGGAGCACGTTGAGGCCGACGCCCGCGACCGTGGTCAGCGCCATGAGGGCGATCACGAAGTGGCTGTAGCCGGCGGTCAGCGCCACGAGGCCGAGCGCGGCGGCGGTGAGGCCGGCGATGCCGAGCCGCATCGCCGGGCCTGAGCGCAGGTACGGCATCGCGTCAGACCTTGTTGACCGCGGCGCGGCCGAGCAGGCCGTCGGGGCGCAGGGTGAGGGCCAGGATGATCACCGAGAACACCACGAGCTGCGTGTAGGTCGAGCCCAGGGTCGCGGTGACGCCGGCCTCGACGAGGCCGTAGAGCAGCCCCGCCAGGATCACCCCGGTGGCGGAACCGATGCCGCCGAGGATCGCGACCGCGAAGGCCTTGATGCCGAACAGCGTGCCGAGCTCGGCCGAGACCGAGAAGAGCGGCGCGATCAGCAGGCCCGCGATGCCGGCGAGCACTGCCGAGAGCGCGAAGGCGCAGGCCACGGTGCGGCGCACGTCGATCCCCATCAGCCGGGCGGCGTCGGCGTTCTGCGCCACGGCGAGCAGGACGCGGCCGAGATCGGTCTTCCGGAACACCGTGCGGATCGCGAAGGCAAGGGCGATCCCGACCACCGGGATCACGAGCTGCAGCGGGTAGATGCCGGTCCCGAGAATCTCCACCGGCTTCGTGGCCAGCGGCGAGGGCAGGCTGCGCGGCTCCTTGCCGAAGGTGAACAGCACGGTGTTGTCGAGCACGATGCCGCCCGCCACCGTCGCCAGGAGCCACGCGTCCGAGCCGCGCGCAACGAACGGGCGGACCAGCGCCCGCTCGACCACGAGGCCGAACAGGGCGCAGCCGGCGAGCGCCAGGACGATCGCGGCCGGCATCGGCCAGCCGAGGGTGACGCCGAGCGCGTAGGCCAGGACCGCGCCCAGGGTGACGACGCTCCCCTGCGCGAAGTTCACGGTCCCCGACACCGCGTAGGTCACGTGGAAGCCCAGGGCCACGAGCCCGTACATGCTGCCGAGGCCGAGGCCGCTGACGAGGATGGAGGTCAGCATCGCCGGGCTCAGTTGGTCACCGCGACGATCTCACCGTCCTTGAAGCGGGTGAACACGTAGTCGTTCGGCCCGAGCGCGTCGTGCTGGCCGGGCGTGAAGGGCGTGGAGTAGGTTTTGATCAGGCCCGGATAGGTGCCGATCTTGTAGAAGCCGTCGCGGACCTTCGGGCCCTCGGTGGAGCCGGCGGCCTGGATGGCGAGGGCCAGCAGGTGCGTCGCGTCGTAGGCGTTGGCGATGCCGACGGCGGGGGTGACATCGGCCATCGACTTGATCGCCGGGTACTTGGCCTTGAGCGCGTCGAGCACCGCGCTCGCCTTCGGCGACGCGTTGCCCGCGAAGGTGAAGGTCTGGATGAAATGGACCTTGCCGGCGCTCGGGCCGGCGAGCTCGTCGAAGCGGCCGCCCGCCGGGCCCCAGTGCGAGACGACCGGCACCGACCAGCCCATCCGGTCCAGCGACTTCACCACCTGGGCCGAGGGCCCGACATTGCCGACGAGGAACAGCGCGTCGGCCCCGGCCTCCTTCAGCCGGGACAGCTGGGGCACCATGTCGACGTCGTTGGCCTCGTACTTCTCGATGCCCGCCGCCGGGAGGTTGGCCGCCTGCAGGGCGTCCTTGAGGCCCTTCTGGTTCGACTCGCCCCAGGCGTTGTTGACGAGGATCATGCCGGGCTTCTTCGCCCCGTAGGTCTTCACCGCGTAGGCGACCAGCGCCTCGTCGACGAGGGCGTCGACCGCGGAGACCCGGAAGGCGTAGTTGTCGGCGGCGCCGTTGCGGGTGATGCCGGTGCCGGCCGCCCAGGGGCCGATGAACGGCACCTTCATCTGGTTGGCGATCGGCACGATCGCCATCGAGACCGGCGTGTCGAGGCCGCCGACCACCGCGACGACGCCGACCCGCTGGATCAACTCGCGGGTCGCCAGCACGCCCTTGGACGGGTTGGCCTCGTCGTCGCGGGCCACGAGCTCGAGGGGGCGTCCGAGGACGCCGCCCCTGGCGTTGATCTCGTCGATGGCGAGCCCGATCCCGCGGGAGATCGCCTCGCCGGATTTCGCGGACTGGCCGCTCAGGGCGGTCACGAGGCCGATCTTGACGGTGTCGGCCGCCTGCGCGGTCGAGACGGCGAGGCCGAGCAGCGCGCTCGTCGTCACCGCGAAGCGGCGCAGGGTCGGGGGCAGGAAGGAGGCCATGGCATGTCTCCGAGGGCGGGGCGCAGCCTGCTTTGCGCAACCTCCATGCCACCAGGAATTGGCCGCTTCGGCCGCTGCACAGACCGGTGCCTGTATCCTCGGAGGCAATCTGTGCTCAATCTGGCGTCAAAGTGCATACACTTCCTGCATGCACGGGCCGGCCTTTTGCGGCACGTTGGGCCGACAGGAGGCCTGCATGACCGACATGACCCACGATGCGGCGACCGCCCGCGATGCCGCCAACGTCACCGCCTATCTCGAGGCCTCGATGGTGCCCGATCCCGAGACGGCCGCACGCTACATGGCCCCGGGCACCCGGATCGTGTTCACCGGCGCCCGGGTGTTCAACCATCCGTCCGAGGTCACGGCCTTCAATGCCGGCCGCTACGCCTGGGTGAAGAAGCGGATGGAGCGGCTGGACGTGGTGCCGGGCGACGGCGTCACCACGGTCTACAGCCTCGGGACCCTGTACGGCGCGTGGCCGGACGGCACGCCCTTCGAGGGCAACCGCTACGTCGACCGCTTCACCGTGCGCGACGGGCTGATCGTCGGCATGGAGGTCTGGAACGACAGCGCCGAGCGCCTGCTGACCAAGCACGGCCTCACGGCCTGACGCGGCGGGCTCAGGCCCCGCCGCCCGCGACGTAGGGCGCCAGCAGGCGTGCCAGATCGCGCTCGCGCGGGGCCGGGGGCACGATCCGCGCCCGGTCGGCGACCGCGTCGAGGTGGTGGTCCATGAGCGCGGCGGCGCGCTCGGCATCGCCCGAGACCAGGGCGGCGACGATGTCCCGGTGCTCGCTCACGGCGCAGTCCGAGGAATGCGGGCGGCTGTAGAGGGACAGAATCAGGGCGCAGCGATAGCCGAGTTCCGCGACGTACCGGATCAGCACGGCGCTGCCGGTCATCTCGGCGAGCATCAGGTGGAACTCCGTGGCGAGCCGGATCGACAGCGCCTCGGGGCCGCCCCGTGCGGCCTCCTCGCGCGCGATCTGGTCCAGCAGGACCTGACGCTGCTCCGCGCTGAGCCGCCCGGCGAGGCGGCGGACCACGAGCCGCTCCAGGCCGAGGCGCACGTCGAAGGTGTCGCGCGCCTCCTCCCAGCTCGGCGTCGCCACGACGGCGATGCGGTTGCGGCGCAGATCGACCAAGCCTTCCCCGGCCAGCCGCAGCAGGGCCTGCCGGGCGATGGTGCGGCTCACCCCGAACCGCTCGCCGAGGGCGTCCTCCGGCAGCCGGTCGCCGGGGGCGAGCGCCCGTTCCACGATGGCCCGCCTCAGGGCCTGGCAGATCGCCCCGACGCGATCGCCCTCGTCTCCCGCCTTCATGGACGGCGTCCGGACTCTGTCGCCCGTGTCCGTGCGGATTGATCCGTCATGATCCTCTCTCGACGCGATCCGGCGCCCCGCATCCGGTCCCGTGCCGGCTGGGCTCTTCGCAGACCTGGGACCCGAGGTGCAACGGTCGCGCCAGCGTCGTCGGCGACCGTCCGCCGTGCGCGAACTCCGCCGATCGCGCTTCCATCCGCGTCCGTGGGCGTCCCGTGCGGGACCGGCGCGATCGCTTCCGACAAAGTCGCCGCCACGGACGTCTCGCAGATCCAGTCCAGCAACCTGTTCGGTACCCAGATCAGCGGGGAGGATGGAGCCACTTTCTGGTTGAGAAATTTTGTAGCCACTGTTTCTATAAGTAGAATAGTGGTCACGATGTTCTTTTTTGAAGCTCAATCAAGATGAAGGATTGACATGCGAAAATTGATATACAACTCTCGTGAGGTGCGTTTAGAGGGAGAATGGCAGGTATGCTACCTGAGGTTGGTGCCAGTGCGGGAGAATTTTCTGACTCGTCCTTGAGAAATTCAATCAAGATCGTCTGCGCCTACGTGATCCGGAATCCGGTATCCCCTGTCCAACTCTGTGAGATTTTAGCCAGTACGTACGAAATGCTTAGCCAGATCAGCGCGGGACCGGCGCGCGCGGTCGCGACGCCCGAGGCCGCCACCGCGCGGGAGATCCGCGCGTCCATCCAGGCCGAGGGCCTGATCAGCTTCATCGACGGCAGGTCCTACAAGACGCTCAAGCGTCACCTGACGGCTTACGGGCTGACACCGGAAGAGTATCGCGCCAAGTACGGGCTGCCGCGCGACTATCCGATGGTGGCTCCGGGTTACGCCGCCAAGCGCTCGGAGATCGCGCGATCGCTGCAGCTGCGACACAGGGCGGGATAGGCCCTCTCAATCGCGTCCGGAGCGGTTCGCCGCGATACACGCGGTCAGGCGGGGATCGGGCGACCCGGATCGATCACGGAGTCCGGCCAGGGATTCTGCCCGTCGCTCAGCCAGCGCAGCGTGTCGGCCCAGAATCCGCCGCTCCTGCGCGCGTGGAACAGGCCGAAATGGCCGGGCGCCTCCGCGCCGATCGCGGACGGGGTCAGCTGTACCTGGATGCGCGGGCTCGACACGTAGTAGCCGAGGGCCCGGCGGATCGCCGCCGGCGTGCCGAACGGGTCGTCCGGCGTACCGACCGCCAGGATCGGGGCGCGGACGGCGGCGAAGCGGGCGAGGAGGGCGGGGCGCTCGGCGGCCGGGTAGCTCGCCTCCATGCGCCGCCCGCGGAATGCCCACTCGTAGGCCACGCCGGCCGGCAGATCCTCGAGCCATCCGAGCCGACGGCCGGGAAAGTAGCCGACGACGGCGGTGACGCACGGCATCAGCAGGTGCCACTTCGCGATCATGCTGAGCCTCTCGCGGGCGCGATAATCGCGGCGATAGGCGAATTGCGCGCCGACGGTGAGGATGCGGTCCACCGCGCCCGCGGCCTCGGCGAAGCCGGGGAGGAAGCCGCCGATGCTGTGGCCGACGACCGTGAGCGGCCCCGCCTCGCGCTGCCGAATCCATCGGACGGCGGCGTCGAAGTCGAGCTCGCCCCAGTCCCGCCAGCGGATGCCGGATCCCCTCAGGCGCGCGGGCCGCGATTCGCCGATGCCGCGGTAATCGTAGGTGAGCACGACGAAGCCCCGCTCGGCCAGGAACCGCGCGTAGGCGTAGTAGTAGCGCGCGCGGACGCCGGTCGCCGGGTTGACGACGATCGTGCCCCGGCCCGGCGACCCGCTCGCGCCCGGGCGCCAGAGGTGACCGCGGAGCCGGTAGCCGTCGCGGCAGGCGATCGCCACGGGTCGCGCGTCGACACCGGCGGTCGCGGCGGGCGCGTGGCGGACGGGCGTCATCGGACCCCCTCGGCGGTGGCCGCCGGGACCGGACGATCGTCGATCGGGAGGTGGAGGAGCGCGGCGATCAGGCCCGCGAGGGCCGTGGCGAGCCAGACCCCATCGTAGGATCCGGAGACCTCCAGAACCACGCCCCCCAGCCACGCCCCGAGGAACGAGCCGATCTGGTGGCTGAGGAAGACGATCCCGAACAGCGTCCCGAGGTGACGGATCCCGAAGACCCGCGCCACCAGGCCGCTCGTCAGCGGGACCGTGCCCAGCCAGGTCAGGCCCATCACGGCCGCGAACGCCAGGACGACAGCCTCGGATTTCGGCGCGACGAGGAAGGTGCCGATCGCGGCGGCGCGGATGAGGTAGAGCCAGACCAGGACGTGCTGCGGCCGGTACCGGCCGCCGAGCCAGCCGCACCCCCAGCTCCCGGCCATGTTGAAAAGGCCGATCAGCGCCAGCGCGGTCGCGCCCAGGCCCGCCGGCATGTGGCAGAGGGCGAGGTACCCCGGAAGGTGGGTCGCGATGAAGGCGAGCTGGAAGCCGCAGGTGAAGAAGCCGAGCGTCAGCAGCCGGTAGCCCGGGTGCCGCCACGCCCGCAGGAGCGCCTCGGACAGGCTGCCGGCCGCCGAAGAGCCGTCCGGCACGCCGGCGCGGGGCGCGCGGTCGAGCGCGACACCGAGCGGCGCGAGCGCGACGATGATCGCCGCGAGCGCGAGGAGCCCCGCGCTCACGCCCGCGACCGCGGTCACGGACTGCGCGAACGGGACGAGCAGCACCTGGCCGAGCGAGCCGCCGGCGCTCGCGAGGCCCAGAGCCGCGCTGCGACGCTCCGGTGCGGAGGCGCGACCGACCGCGGTCAGGACGACGCCGAAGCTGGTACAGCTGATCCCGATCCCGACCAGCAGCCCCAGGCCGAGCAGCAGCGTCGGCGCCGCCGGCGCGAGCGCCGTCAGGACGAGGCCGCCCGCGTAGACCAGTGCGCCGAGGGCGACGACCGGCGCGGCCCCGTAGCGGTCCGCCGCCGCGCCCGCGAAGGGCTGCGCGAAGCCCCAGACGAGGTTGTGCAGGGCGATGGCGAGGGCGGTCGTCGCCACCGGGATGCCGGTCTCGAGGGAGAAGGGCCCGAGGAACAGCCCGAAGGTCTGCCGGATGCCCATCGCGCCGCTCAGAACCAGGCCGGCCGCGACCGCCACCGGCACCACCGGCAACCCGCCCCGTCGCCCTGCGCGCGCGCGCCCGATCGTTGCCATCGCGGCCTCCGTTGGCTGTCGCCTTCGGAGACGGTCGCAGCCGGTGGCCGGCGCGACAAACGAGAAGATTTCCACGGGCAGTGAACGCCGCTCACGGGCGGGGCGCGCCGTCCCGGTCCCGTCGGGCCCTCAGGCGGCGCCGGTCGGGAAGCGCCGCTTCTGCTCGGCCGCGAACCGGCGCGCCTCTGCCAGCAGCCAGGTCCGGAACAGGTCGGGCTCCGGCCGGTCGTCGTCGCCCTCGGCGCTCACGAGCCAGTGGGAGGTCGCCGCCGGGACGGCGGGGCCGACCCCGACGAGCGTACCCTCGCGCAGCTCCCGGTCCATGAGCGCCCCCCGGCCGAGGGCGATGCCGAGGCCCGCGGCCGCGGCCTGGAGCGCCATCGCGAACGTGTCGACGTGCAGGGTGTCGGCCGAGGCCAGCTCCACCGCCCCCGACGCGTCGCTCCAGGCCTGCCAGTCCTCGGTCGCGGAGGTGACGTGGATCGTCGTCGCGCGCCGGAGGTCGAGGGCGCCGTCCGGACCGGTGACGGCCCCGCGCTGGGCCGGGCTGCAGACGGGGAGCAGCCAATCCTCGAACAGGCGGACGCTGCGGTGGCGCGGAGTCGGAACCCGGCCGAGACGGAGGGCGAAGTCGAAGCCGTCGATCGGGAAGCCGACCTGCCGGTGGGAGGTGTCGATCCGGATCGCGATCTGCGGGTGGCGGCTGCGAAAGGCCGGGAGCCGGGGCAGCAGCCACCGCGTCGCCAGGGTCGGTGCGCAGCTGATGGCCAGGGTCCTGCCGGACCGCGGCGTGGGCAGGCGGCGCGTGCCGATCAGGATGAGGGACAGCGCCTCGGACACGTAGGTCAGGTACTCGGCCCCCTCGCGCGTCAGCGCCAGCCGGCCCGGCTCCCGGACGAACAGCTTGACGCCCAGCGCCTTCTCGAGGCCGACGATCCCGTGGCTCACGGCGCTCGGCGTCAGGTTCAGTTCGGACGCCGCGCGGGCGAAGCTGAGATGGCGGCCGGCCGCTTCGAAGAGCCTGAGCGTGGAGAGGGGAGGCGTGCGGGGCCGCATGGGATCGTCGGGGTGAGCCTGCCGGTCGCCGGGGCAGCGACGTCGTCGTCCGACGGGGAAGCTAGCCCGGATGGTGTCGCGTGCCCAAGGCGGTGCGTGCGCCCGGCCGGTCAGATCAGGCGCAGGATCACCTGTCCGGTGACGGTCTCGAACACGATCAGGCGACCCCGCCCGTCGAAGACGGCCGCGGCGTCGCCCTCGGGAGCGAAGCGCGCGCGCAGGCTCCCGCTGCCCTGCCACAGGACGGCCGGTCCGCGGATCCGGTTCGCGCCGGGCACGCTGGCCCAGAGCGTCCCCTCCTCGGTGGCGGTCGCGGCCCAGAGGCGGCCGTTCTCCGCCGCGACTAGGCGCGGCGGGTCCGCGGGCTCCGCGCGCGCGGCGGCCTCGATCAACGCGCGCTCCTGCTCCCGGGAGGCCGTCGTGAAAGCGTGGGGATGCGCCCGCAGGTGCGGATGCGCGCCGGTCCCCTCGAGGGACCAAGCGACGGCCTCGGTCAGGCCGAGCACGCCGACGCCGCGATCGGGCGGCGTCCAGAACCGGCACGTCACCGCAAGGGTGCGGGAGGACAGGCTCCACCACTCGATCAGGCCGTCGTGCCGGGCGTAGATCAGGGCGCTCGCGTCCGCGAAGGCGGCGAGCAGCAGCGGCCGGCCCGGTTCGGTCATGGGCAGGCGCCAATGGTGCGCCAGGGCGCCGTCGGAGCCGGGCGCGCCGCCCGCGCGACCGAGGAGCGAGGCGGTGTCCAGCCGGACGAGCGCCTCCCCGTCGAAGACGAGCCAGCCGGTCTCGTCCGCCTGACCATGCCAGTGCGTGATCGGCAGCGGACCGAGCGGCAGGAGCCGTCCGGTGCCGGCGTCGAAGAGCTGGACGTCGGGGCCGTCGAGCGTCTCGCGCAGAACGAGGGCCCGGTCGCCCGCGCCGAGACGCGCGAAGCCCGTCAGGCCATCCACCTGTCCCCGCCAGCGCTCGCGGCCGGCGCGGCCGAGGAGGCGCACGAGCCCGGAGCGGTAGCCCAGGAGCAGCCGCCCGCCCGACAGGAGCGCGGCATCGGCGATCTCGGAGAGCGCCGGGCCGTCAGGGACGACGAGCGGGCCCGCCAGGCGGGAGGCGGACGGTGCGGTGCGCGTCCTGAGCTGCCGGAGATGCTGGCGCAGGGCGACCTGTCCACCGGCTTCCGCGAAGCGCCCGGCGAGCCGGGCGCGCTCCGCATCGTGGCCGAGGATGCCGTCATCCGCGGCGAGGCGGCGCGCGAGGCCGCGGCAGAGGAGCGCGAAGGCGGGCGTCGGCGGCCGCTCCGGACCGCCCTCGAACTGCGCGTCGAGCAGGAGCGCGGCCACCGCGCTCCGGCGCGCCGCCGCCTCGGCCCCGGTCGCGCTCACCAGGTCCGCGAAGGCGGCGTGCAGCCGGTCGCCGTCCCGTCCCTCCCAGGGCAGGGCGCGCAGGGCCCGGGCGAGCGGCGCGGCCGGCACCGGCGTCTCGGCGTCGAGGGCTTGCCGGATCCAGTCCAGTCGCCGCTCGGCCAGAGCCGGCAGGCCGAAGGTGACCGCGGCGGCGCGATCCAGGGCGCCGATCCCGACGAGGCGCGCGGCCCAGGCCTCGGCCAGGACCGGTCGGAACGGATCGTCGGCCCCGAGTTCCTTCCAGAGCTCCGCGTGGGCCTCGTGGCGGGCGGCGAGTGCCAGGGCCCGCTCGGTCTGCCCCGCCCGGAACCAGAGCGGGACGGTCGTCGCGGGCGGGAGGCGGCGCGCCTCGGCCAGACGGGCGGCGGTCTCCAGGCGCCCGGATTCCGCGAGGAGGCGCACCGCCTCGTGCGGGTTCCCGACCAGGCTGTCGAGCACGAAGGCCGCGCGATCCGTGTCGCCGCGTCCGGCCATCGCCACGGCCTGCGCGCGGTAGAGCGCCGCGAGCCGGATCTCGTCCGCGGGCGCGAGGCTCAGTCCGCTCGCCCGCTGCGGCCCGAGATCGAGGTCGAGGCTCCTGCGCAGCCCGGGCCCGGTCAGCGGCAGGTCGGCGAAGGCGCTCCCGCGCCGCGCCGCGCCGCCGAGACCGATCGCCCGGTACAGGGCCTCGTCGACGCGCCCCGCCGCGAACAGCCGCTCGACCTCGGTGAGCCGCCGGGCATAGAGGCGGCGAAGATGGACCGCGTAGGGCGAGCGCCACGCGAGCCACGCCGCCGCCCGGCACCAGATGGGCGTGCGTCCGCTGCCGGTTCCGGCGGGCTGGCTGGCCGAGGGCGCGGCGCCCTCACGCCCGGCCCGCGCTCCGCGGCGCCGGAACGCGAACCACGCGATGACGAGAAGGACCAGCACCGGCAGCGCGAGGCTGCCCCAGTGGGCCGCGGCGGCCCCGTGCTCCGCCGTCGTCCGGACGTTCTCGGCGAAGCCAAGCACCATGGCGCCGACCATGATGGAGGCCAGCAGGACGACGTAGGCGGTCCAGAGGAGCCCCAACGCGCCGCCGATCAGGCGCCGGAAGCGGGTGACGAGATCGCCGAGGACGTGCTTCGTCCGGCGCCGCGGCCGCCGGGTCACGGCGTCGCGGACCGGCGCGAGGGGGTCCGCGTCGGCGACGAGGGCGGGGGCGTTGACGAGGCGGCGCGCCGGCGCCGCCGGTCGCAGGACCGGCAGGCGTTCGGCCGGATGTACCGCGATCGCGTCGAGATCCCACCAACCGGCGATGTCGAGACTAGCGAAGGCCGCCAGCGGCTCGGCGGCGAGGCGTCCCCCCGTCATGTGGACGACATGGTCCCGCAGGGCCGCGGCGACGGGCGGCTCCGGCTCGGCGAGGGGTACGGCGGTCAGGATCCCGGCACTGCGCACGACCGGCAGGACCGGTCCGAGGGCCGCGCAGTCCCGCGTGACGGGCGCGGCGAACAGCACGAGCACGCGATCGCCGCGTGATCGCACCTCCGCGGCGTGCTCGAGCCAGGGAAGGAGCCGGGCGCGCCAGTCCGGCCCCGCGGAGCCGCGCGCCATCAGGATCCCGTCGAGGGGGATCGTGCCGGCATGCATCCAGCCGCGCGGGCGCAGGGCCGCGAGCGGCTCCCGGGCATCGGGGACCGGCGGCGGCCTCAGGCGCCCAGGCACGGGACGGTTTCCGCGAACGCGCCGAGATCTCTCAGGTGGGACCATCCGCGGTCGAGCTGGCCGAAGGCGAGCGCGTCGACGAAGCCCGCGGCGTCGCACCGCGCGGCCGCGATGCACGGGACGGCATCGGCATCGACGGCGACGCGCACCGCCTCGAGGGTCGCGTCCGGAAGCGTCAGGGGATCGCACGCCGCCGCGCCGTCCGGGGTCCGGAACGTCAGGCGCGCCGAGCCCGCCTCGTCGCGGTCGAGATGGAGGGCCAGGGGGCCCTCGACGGCCTGGGCGCTCACGCCGTCGTACGGGGGCACGATGCCGATGATCCGGCCCTGCGGCCCGAGGTGCGCGACCGCTCCGTCCGCGGCGCTCACCACGTGCCAGTGCCCGCCCGCCTGCTCGATCCCCAGGGTGGGCTGCCCGCGCACCGCGCAGAGGGCGAGGCCGCCGCCCGGCCGCAGCGATCCGGCCCGGCCGGGGAACCGCGCCACGACCTTCCCGTCGGACGGCCGCCGCGCGATCACCCCATCCGCGCGATCGCGCATCAGCAGACCGGCGGGCGTGACCGCGAGGGGAAGCTCGCCCGCGAGCGGCGCGTAGTCGATCAGCCGCGTCTCCGAGACCAGGAAGGCCGTGCCGTCGGCCGCCAGGAGCCAGGACCGGTTGCGGCGTTTCAGCGTCCCGAGGGGCGGCAGAACCGCCTTCGGCAGGCGCGGGCTCACCAGGGGATGATCCCGCGGGATCCGCCGGTCGAGCGTCGCAGCGGCGCCCGAGCGGTCGAAGGTCCAGCTGCGGAGCGTCAGGCGCGCGTCGTCGGCGTAGACGTTGAGGCACGCGGCCCGGATCCGCGACCGGCCGACGGCGAGCCCACGAGGCGCTCGTGGGGTGCGACCGGCAGGCGCAGCGCGCCGGAGGTGCCGGTGACGGGGACGATGAGAATGCCGTCGGGCCGCGCCACCAGGAGGTGCTCGCCGCAGGGCGCGAAGGCCAGCCCGCGGGGCGCCCAGTCCGGAGGCGCCGCGCTCCGGTCGGGCGCGGACCGCCGGGGCGGCGGGCGTCCGGGAGCCGGACGGGGCCGGAACGGGTCGCGCAACAGCGCCACCGCCTCGCGCTCCGGCGGGAGGTCGAGGCGCGCGGCGGCGACAGGGCCGGTGGCGTCCAGCACGGTGACGTCGGCGGCCACGGCGAGGCCGTCCGGCCCGAGACGCGGCCGCTCCTCGATGGTGATCCGCCGGCACGGTCGCGCCGCTTCGGGCAGGTCGGACCCGCCGATGAGCCAGAGGCTGGCGCCGGGCCGCCCGGCCGCGCGGGTCGCGACCGGCTCGGCCACGACCCGTTCGAGTTCGACCGCGTCGAGGGATGTGGCGGCGCTCTCGCGGAGAAGGACCGCGGCGTCGGACCGCTTCAACGCGCCGAGCCAGCGCCGCTCCGGCGTGGCGGTCGAGGCCCAGAGCAGGCGCGCGCCGCGCCGCCGGGCGAGACCGGCGAGGCAGAGCAGCGCCGCGAAGGCCACGAGGCGGGGGGCGCCGAGAAGTTCCGGCCCGGCATCGACCACGACCAGCACGGCGCCCGCATCCGCCGCCTGACGGTAGACCGGCTCCAGGGTCAGCAGGTCGCGCTCGGCCGCGCGCTGCAGGAAGGCGTCCGAATCGAGGTCGCGCCAGAGCCACTCCGAGGCGACGAGGCGCTCGATCCCGCCGCGTGTTCCGAGGCCCCCCAGCCCGTCGATCTCGCCCTGCGGTTGCCCGCCCGCGCCGTCGGCCCGCTCGACGAGGGGCCGCAGCGCCTCGACCAGCGCCGCGAGGATCCGCAGATCCGGTTCCGCCATGTCGGAGAAGAGCGTCGTCCAGGATGCCAGCGCCGGCGGAAGGGTCGTCCGCGGACCGGTCGATGCGGCGCTCACGCCGCCTCTCCCAGGCGGCCGGTATCGATGTCCGGCACGGCGCGCGAACCGGCGAGGTCGAGCAGGCGCAGGGTTTCGCCCTCGGGGACGAGCAGGGCCGGACCGCCCAGACCGTGCCGGTCGAGCAGGCGGCGCGCGACCTCGGCGCGCCAGGGCGCCGGCACGGCGAGGCGGCACCCGAAGGGCAGGAGCAGCGGCCCGTCGGCCGCCAGCCACCCGAGCGGCGTCGCGCACCAGGGCAGCGCCGGCCGGCCCGAGCCTGTGTCGGGGGCGAACAGGACGGCCTCGCCGCCCGCCAGCGCCAGGCGCAGGGTGGCGTAGCGGCCGATCCGCGGGGCGATCCGCGCCAAGAGACCGGCCGCGTCGCTGCGGGTGAGGCGCAGACCCACCGGCGAGCCGCCGGCCGCCGGCATCAACCGCAGGGGAAGACGCGCCGGATCCGGGATCACGCCGGGGTCACGCCCGCGACCGGTGCCCGGCAGCGCGTCAGCAGCGCGTCCCGCGCCGCGGCGAGGGCCCGCGGGCGCTCCTCCGCCCCGAAGGCGGCGTCGATCTGCACGAGGAAGGATTCGGCGCGGACCAGCCAGGCCTCGAAGGCGGGGGCGGTGCGGTCGTCCGGGGCGGAGGCGGCCAGAGCCTCCCCCTCCTTGGCGAGGTCCGCGGCCCGTGCGGCCGGACCGTAGCCCGCCGCCTTGGCGGCGGCGGGCAGGACGGGGCTCGCCGCGGCGCCGAGCTCGACGCGCAGCAGGTCGCGGGCCTCGTCCTGCGCGATCCGGTCCTGGACGAGGTGGATCATTGGCCACAAGTCGGCCTCCTCCGCAGCCGTCCGGCCCGCGATGAGCGCCGCCGCCGCGACGAGCGACTGGCCCCGCACTACGCGCCGGTCGCTCAGCCGCACGCCGCGGGCGCGCAGCTTGCGCACCACCTGCGCGTAGGCGGGCCGGACCGGCGAGAGGTCGATCCGCGCGGCGGCCTCGGCGAGGGCGTCGATCTCCGCGAGCGTCAGCGGCGCCTCCCCGTCGCCGGGTTCGACGGACGCGACCGGATCGCCGGCGAGCAGGGCCTCCAGGTCGGTGTCGGCCAGGGGATCGACGAAGGCCGTGACGAGGAAGCGGTCGGCGAAGGCCGCGAGACCGGGATCCTCCGGCAGGGCGTTGCTGGCGCCGACGCAGCAGCGCAGCGGGACGGCGGTGTCGAAATGCCCCCGGCGGTAGCGGCGCTCGTTCAGCACGCCGAGAAGCGCGTTCAGGATCGCGGTCGAGCCGAGGAAGACCTCATCGAGGAAGGCGAACTCGGCCTCCGGCAGCATGCCGGAGATGTCCGGCCGCAGCTTGCCCGCGCGCAGGGCTTCGAGGTCCAGCGGGCCGAACAGTTCGGCCGGTTCCGTGAAGCGCCCGATCAGGTACTCGAAGCAGCGCGCCCCGGTCCCGGCGGCGCAGGCCCGCACCGCGGCCGACTTGCCGGTGCCGGGCGGTCCGATCAGAAGGAGATGCTCGCGCGCCACCAGCGCGAGGTGCACCAGCTCCACCACGTGGCGACGCCCGACGAGGCCGCGGGCCGCGCGGCTGATGGCGCGCTCCAGGCGTGCGATCGCGGTATCGATACCCCCCTCCCGTCAGGTTCGGCCCGCTCGCCGCGACAGGGCGATCGGTCGCGGTGCCGTCCCGCGCTGCGCCGTCGAGCCGGCGGCGGGCGCCTCACGGAGCCCGTCCCGTGACGTGAGGCGCGGCCGGACCGAAGACTTTCCTGTGCGGCCGCGCGTCCCGATCATCGGCATCTGCCGAGATGCCAAATCTGCCCGTGTACGCGTCCCACTATCGTCGCGCAGCCCCGGCGCCGGGACGATCAGGCGAAACATTCTGACCACGAGACATCCCGGAATACTCTGATTCCGCGAGGCTAGCCCGGCGGTCGACTTCCGGTCAACGTGCCGCGACCGCCGCCTGACCATCGCGGCGGCGCGCACGCACCGGCGACGCGGTCAGTCCCGCGACGTCGGACCGGAGACCGGCGCCTTCGGGACCGCGAGGCGTCCCTCCTCGGCCTTGTTGATGTACTGGCTGGCGATGAAGAGCCCCTTCAGCGGCCGGATGATCGGCACGCAGGCCAGGAGGAGCAGCGGCAGCGTCACCACGGCGTGGACCCAGAGCGGCGGATCGTAGGTGAGTTCCAGCCAGATCCCGAAAGCGGTGACGGGGAACGCCATCGTCATCATGATGAAGAAGGCGGGCCCGTCCGCCGGATCGGCGAAGCCGTAGTCCAGCCCGCACGCCTCGCAGCGCGGCCGCAGGGTGATGAAGCCGTCGAACAGGCGTCCTGTCCCGCAGCGCGGGCAGCGGCAGCGCAGGCCGACGGACATGAGCGATTGGTCGGTGGTCCTCTGCATCATCGACGGTCCTGAGCAACAGGCCGGCGCCGATCCCTGATCGACCGGCCTTGCGCCTGCCGATTGTATGGCATATCAAGCCATACAATCGCGGTTGAGACTGAGCCATCCGACAGGTTTCTGGCGGATCGCGGCCGGTTTGGAACACTGAGCGCTCTGGCCGCACGCTCAATGTATGCATACAGTGGTGGGATTACAGGGGTCAATGATGGAATCCTGGAGCCCGACAATCGCCGGCGACACGGGGCCCAAGTACCTCGCCATCGTCCGGGCGTTGGCCGAGGACATCCGGGCCGGCCGGCTCTCGCCGGGAGCGCGCCTTCCGCCGCAGCGCGCCCTGGCGAAGCACCTCAACGTCGATCTCACGACGGTCACGCGCGCCTTCAACGAGGCGCGCCGAACGGGCCTGATCGACGCGACCGCGGGCCGGGGCAGCTTCGTCCGGGCGTCCCGTTCGCCGGCCGCGGAGATGCGCAGGCCCGATCCGTCCGGCAGCGTCGATTTCAGCATGAACATGCCGCCCCAGCCGGAGGCGGCGCGGCTGGCGGAGCGCCTGGAGGCGGGTCTGTCGCGGTTGGCCGGTTCGTCGACCTTCCTGGCCCGGATGCAGTACCAGGACAGTGCCGGGAACCTCGCCGACCGGGCGGCGGCGGCCCACTGGCTCGGTCAACGGCTCGGGGCGCTCCCGATGCAGCGCGTCCTCGTGGCCGGTGGTGCCCAGGTCGTGCTCGCCGCCGTGCTCGCTGCCGTCCTGAAGCCGGGCGACGCCCTCTGCGTCCCGGCGCTCACCTATCCCGGGCTGCGCATGGCCGCGGAGCGCCGCGGCGTCCGCCTCCTGCCTGTGGTCGGCGACGCGGAGGGGCTCGACCCGGACGCCCTGCTCGAGCGGTGCCGATCCGATCGGCCGCGGGCCCTGTACCTCGTGCCGACCCTCGACAACCCGACCACCGCGACCCTGCCGGCAATCCGGCGTCGGCGGATCGCCGAGATCGCCCGCACGCACGGCGTCGCCATCATCGAGGACGACGCGTACGGCGCCTTGCCCCACGACGCGCCGGCTCCCATCGCGTCTCAGGCGAGCGACATCACGTGGCACATCGCGACGCTGTCCAAATGCGCGAGTCCCGGCCTGCGCATCGCCTACGTCGCGGTCCCGGGAACGAACGAGGCGGTGCGGCTGGCGGCCGAGCTGCGCGCGATCAACATGATGGCCTCGCCCCTCACGGCCGCGCTCGCCTCGCACTGGATCGCCGAGGGCGAACTCGACGGCATCGTCGCGGCGATCCGGCAGGAGAACGAGCTCAGGCAGGCGGTCGCGCGCGAGACGCTCCGGGACCTAGACGTCTGGGCGCATCCGTGCGGGCACCATCTGTGGCTCCGGCTGCCCGATCCCTGGCGTCGCGGCGAGTTCGGCGCCCACGCGCGCCAGCTCGGCGTGTCGGTCGTCCCGAGCGACGCCTTCGCGGTCGGGGCCGCCCCGGAAGCGATCCGCGTCTCCCTGGGCGCGGCGCCGGACGCCGAGACGCTCCGGTACGGCCTCAGCCTGCTCGCGACGCTGCTGGCGCACCCGCCCGGCGCGATCTCCACCGTTGTCTGAGCCGGCAGAGGCGGCGCGTGCCGGTCCGACCCCTCTGACCGCGAAGGGAACGCGATGCTCCGGTGTCTCAGGCGGACGCGCCCGCGCATCCCGCGTCGTCCCTCGCGCGTCTCGGCACTGGCGCTGGCACTGCTCGCGTCAGCCTGCTCGGACGACGGACGGGAGCGCCGCCGCGCCCTGGGCGAGACCCCGACGTTCGACGACGTCATGCGGGTGGCCGACGCGGAGCGCGGCGGGCGGCTGTTCGGTCAGTGCGCCGCCTGCCACACGATCAGCCCGGGGGCGGGCGATCGGAACGGACCCGAACTCTACGGCGTGCTCGGCAAGCCGGTCGCCAACAACAGCCGGCGCTACGGCTATACCGGGGCGCTCCGGGCGCTGGGCGGCGTCTGGACACCGGAGCGGATGGACCTCTGGCTCGCCGCCCCGGCGAAGCTGGCGCCCGGCACGCGCATGACCTTCCGCGGCCTTCCCGATCCCCTCGATCGGGGGGATCTCATCGCCTATCTCCGGACCCGGTCACCGGGGGACGGTGACGCAGAGGCGCACCCGTCGCGGCCTTGAGCGGCTCCCCGGCGGCATCGCGCGTCCTTCGCGACGCGATCGGAGTCGGGATCGTCCTGCCGGTCCGACGAAGCGCGTGGGCAGGGCGACGCCGTGCGCGTACTGGATCAGAGTTGGTGCGAGACCCGCGATCATCGACCAAGCGACGAGCCGGTCGGATCCGGACGCGGTTTCGTCATCCTGCGCGTCGCCATCGGCCGTCCCCTCGCGGTCGCGGCCGGTGATCGGCCGCCTCGGAGCGGCGTTGTGGTCAAGCTCCTCTGCCGCCGGATTGCGCGACGTCTCGCGTGGCGGCACGGACTGACCCGGCGATCCCTCAGATCAGCCCGACGGATTCTTCCGGGAAGCGGATCGCGAAGACCGCCCCCAGCCCGGGACCGGCGCTCTCCGCCGTGGCGCGGCCGCCGTGAAGCTCGGCGATCCGACGGACGATCGAGAGCCCGAGACCGGTCGAATTCTCGCCGCCGGTGGGCTTGGCCGACAGGCGCTGGAACCGCCCGAACACGCGGGCCGAATCCTCCGGCGAGAGGCCGGGCCCGTGGTCGGCGACGGCGCAGATCAGTTCCGCGCCGCGCGGGCCCGGCTCGCGGCTGACCCGGACCGTGATCGCCCCGCCCGTCGGGCTGTACTTGATGGCGTTCGAGACGAGGTTGTCGAGGGCCTCGCGCAGGCGCTCGGCGTCGCCGCAGAGGAACAGCTCGTCCGGGCCTTCGCAGACCAGGGTCTGGTCCTTCGCGTCGGCGAGCGGCCGGTCGGCCTCGCAGACCTCCCGGGCGAGGCCCGCGAGGTCGACCGGTTCCCGGCGCAGGCTGATGTCGAGGGCGTCGTTCATCGCGTCGGCCATGAGGCTGTCGATCATGGTCGTCAGCCCCTTGGCGCTGGTGCGCACGTGCTGCACCTGCGCCCGCATCTGCTCCCGGTCGCCCTGCATGTCGATCAGGTCGGACAGCATCTCGGCGCGGCCGAGGATGACCGCCAGCGGGTTCTTCAGATCGTGCGCGATCGTGCCGAGGATCTCGGTCTTCAGGCTGTTGGCGCGCCGCAGGTCCGAGCGCTGCAGGTCCAGCCGGCGATTCGCCCGGATCAGCTCGGCGGTCCGCTCGACGACCCGCCGCTCGAGGTCGGCGTTGGTCAGCTGTAGCCGCTCGTAGAGGATGACGTTGTCGAAGGCGATCGACAGCCGGCTCGTGAACAGGGCGATGAGCGACCGGTCGGTCTCGGACAACTGGCGGTCGGCCTCGATCAGCGCGACGATCTCGCTGCCGCTCGCCGTGTGCAGATACAGGGTCGACCAGTGCTCGCCGAAGCTGTGCCGGCGCTCGGCAAAGGCGCGTTCGACGAGGGGTTGCACCCGCTCCTCCAGCGGCCAGCACGGCTCGCGGCCGGCGTAGTGGCCGTAACAGCCGGAGCCGGCCAGAACGCAGAAGCGCTCCTGCGGGGCGGCGGTCTCGCGCAGGACCAAGATGCCGGCGCAGGCGACGTTCAGGAGCGAGGCGACCTGGGTGAGGACACCCTCCGCCAAGCGCTGCATCGACTTGTGATCGAGGAGCATCGGCGCGGCGTCGATGATGATCTCGAGCCCGCGCCGGGTCTCGTCGAGGCGCTTGAGCTGCTGATGGGCGCGCAGGGCCGCGGTGAGGCTGGTGAACAGCTTGTCGGCGGTCAGCTCGGTCTTCGCCTTGTAGTCGTTGATGTCGTAGTCGACGATGATCCGCCGCTCCGGCGCCTGCCCGGGCTGGCCGGTCCTCAGGATGATGCGCACGGTCTCCTGCCGGAGCTCGCGCCGGATGTAGTCCACCAGCTCCAGCCCGGCATTGTCGGTCTCCATCACCACGTCGAGCAGCACCACCGCCACGTCGCGGCGCTCGGCGAGCAGCACCCGCGCCTCCGCGGCCGAACGGGCGGTGAGAATCTCCAGGCCGCGCCCGTCGAGGGTGTAGCTCGCCAGCGCGTAGCGCGTGCCGTCATGCACGGCCGGATCGTCGTCGATCACGGCGATCACCCAGGCTCCCGCGGTCGGCTGCGCCTCGTCGAGGTCGTCAGGGATCAGCGTGAGGGTGTCATCGTCCATGGCTATGACCTGAAATGCTGCTCGCAATCGGACGACTACGCTAGAAATCGTGTTGAAAACTTGTCACGCTACCGTGAGCCGATACGATTCCTGCATTCGTTCAAGAGCGAACCCGGAAAGTGCGCACCGCTGCGATGACCATACCAGACAGCCCCGCCCCCGGCGCCGCCCGCGGCGGTGCGGCGATCCCGTCGATCGCCGTGGTGGACGACGAGGCGGCGACCCGTGAGATGGTCGGGGATTACCTGAAGCTCCACGGGTTCTCGGTGGTCCTGTGCGACGGCGGGCGCTCCTTGCGGGAGCACCTCGCCGGCCACAGCCCGGACCTGATCGTGCTCGACCTGAACATGCCCGAGGAGGACGGGCTCTCCATCGTGCGCGACCTCAAGGCCCGGACCGCGATCCCGATCATCATGCTCACCGCCACGGCGAGCGCGATCGACCGCGTGGTCGGGCTGGAGCTCGGGGCCGACGATTACTTGCCCAAGCCCTGCGAGTTGCGCGAGCTGGTCGCCCGCGTGCGCTCGGTCCTGCGCCGCGTGCAGACGCCGACCGCCGCCGCGCCGGCCCCGGTTCCCGTGAGCGGGCGCCGCATCCGGTTCGGCACGAAATGGCTGGAGCTCGACGCCCTGCGCCTCAGCGACGATGCCGGTCTGGAGCAGGCGCTCACCCGCTCGGAATTCGACCTGCTGAAGGCGTTCGCCGACAATCCGCGGCGGGCGCTCTCGCGCGAGCGCCTGCTCGACCTCGCGGACGCCCGCGACCCGGACGCGTTCGACCGCGCCATCGACGTACGGATCAACCGCATCCGCAAGAAGGTCGAGCCGGACCCCGGCAATCCGCGCTACATCCGCACCGTGCGGGGCCTCGGATACATATTCCGCCCCGAGGGAGACTGATGCGACCCGGATCAATGTTGCGTCGTGATGGGGTGACGCAACAATTCACGCTCCAGATCGGGCTGAAAGCAATATCCGCGGTACGGAGCGTCCCTATCAGCGTGGCAGGACCGAGGGCCGCAAGTGCCCGGAGGACGGGCCATGCGACACGTGATCGGTACCTCGTCGGCCGCGGCTTTCGGCACGCTCTGCGTCCTGGCGCTCGTCGGCTGGACCCAAGCGGCCAGCACGGTGCCGATGCAGGCCAGCGGGGGCGCAAAAGCCTCCGCGGCGGCCCGTGACGGCGCCGCCTGTGGCGGGGCGGCCTGGCCGTACCCGCCCGGCGCCTGCGCGGGTGCCGGCCCGGTCGGCGACCCGGCGGGCCGTCGCGTCCGGCTCATCGCGGTCGACGCCGCGCCCGGCCGTCGATGAGGGGCGCGAACCGCCATGCCGCACTTCAGCGACGACCCCGGTGCCGACGAAGATCCCGACCTGCTCGGCGCGCTGCGCCGCATGCTGCACGGCGGAGAACGCGCTCCGCGGCGCCTGCCGACCTGCGCCGAGCGGTTCGGCGTGCCGGCGCCGCGCGATCGCGCGCGTGACGCGCAGGATGCCGTGCTGGCCGGCCCGGACCCGCGGCCGCCCCGATCCCGACATCGCTGAGACCACCCGTGGCGGATGGCTTCGACGCCGTCTCTGCGCGCGCAGCGAAGCGATCCGGCGGCGCCGTATCGGCCGGACGCGCGCAGCCCTGGGTCGCTTCGCTGCGCGCGCGATGACGGAGCGGGCGGCAGCGACCGAAGACTGCGCGCGGACACCGGGTGATCCGGTCGCCGGAACGCCGCCCGATTGCACCGCTCTCCGGCACGGCCTTAAGTTGCTGCCGGACCCCTATGTCGGGACGCGGATGCGGGTTGGACCCAAGATCGCCCTGGTCGGTGGCGTGCCGATCCTCGCCGCCGGCGCGATCGCCATGGCCGGCTGGCTCCTCCTGGCGCAGGAGGAGCGCGCCCGGCGCGGCGCGGTCCTGGCCGCCGACGTGTACCACGACATCGCCACCGCCCGCCTGGTCCGCGACCAGTACGCCGCCGCGGACGCGCAGGACCGGCCCGCCTACGCCGAGCGCTTCGCCAGCCTGACGGCACGGGCCGAGGCCGGCCTCGGCCGGCTCGCCGGCTTCGCCCGCATCGACGAGCAGCGCGCGCGGACCGCCTCGGTAGAGCGGGCGCTGGCCGGCTACCGGGGCGAGATGGACGCCTTCGTCCGCCGGACCCGGGAGAATGACGGCCTGATCCGCGAGATGACGCAGCGGGCCGACACCCTGATCGACCTCACCGACCGGGCGCGCCTGCGGCAGCAGGCCTCGAACGCCGACCTCGCGCGCTCGACGGCCGAGAAGGTCGAGGCGCTGCGGGTCGCCCGGGGCCTCGTCGCCCGCCTCAACGCCCTGCGAGCCCGGAGCGCGGAGAGCGCCGTGCTCGCCGCCCAGGCCGCGGCCCGGAGCGATGCGCCCGCGGCCGGCCCCGCCGGAGCGGCGGTCTCGGAGGGCGACGGCCCGCGCGCGCAGGGCCTCTTCCGCGCCGCCAGCCGCGACCTCGCGGCGGCGCTGCGGGCCGACGGCCGGGACGCCGACGCGGAGGCCCTCGACGCGCTCACCGCCGAGACGGCGGGGTCGAAGCCGGACCTCCGCGCGAGGCTCGACGCCTGGATCGAGCGCACCTTGAAGATCGAGACGTCCGGCCAGGAGAGCCTGCACGACGAGGTGGCGCAGCTGCTGGCCTATTCCGTGGAGGCCAACGAGATCGAGCGCGCCACCCAGAACGTCGCGATCAGCACCCTCAAGCTGGGGCCGCGCACCGCGGGCGCCCTCCTGCACCGGGACGCGGCCCTCGCCGAGCGGATGCGCGACGAGGGCGAGCGCCTCGCCCGGAGCGCCGCCTCGCTGCCGATCTCGCCGCTGATCCAGGCCGAGATGGTCCAGGCCCTCGACGGGTGGCGCGGGCGCCTCACCACCACCATCGGGGGCCTGCGGCAGCAGAACGCCATGATCGTCGCGATGGACGGGCTCGCCGCGACGATGATCGACAGCGCCAAGGCGCTCAACGACGCCTTCGTGGAGGACGCCGACCGGTCCGGCATCGTCATCCAGCGGATCCTGCTCGCCGGCGCGGCCGGGCTCCTGCTGTTCGGCGCGCTGGTCGTGATCCTCGTCGCCCGCTCGATCCTGGTGCCGTTGCGCGCCCTCCAGGGCGACATGGTCATGCTGACCGGTAACCCGGCGGGGGCGGCCGTGCGGGGCACGGCGCGCCGGGACGAGCTCGGCGACATCGCCCGCGCCACCGCGGTGTTCGTCTCCGAGATCACCCGCCGGGAAGGCGCGCTGCGCCGGGCCAAGGATCAGGCGGACGTCGCCCTGGTCGAGCTGCGCCGGACCCAGGACAACCTCGTCCGGGCCGAGAAGCTCGCCTCCCTCGGGCAGCTCGTGGCCGGGGTCGCCCACGAGATCAACACGCCGCTGGGCATCGCGCTCACCACCGGGACGCTCATGAGCGACGAGGCGCGGGCCTTCCGCACCGGCCTGTCTGCCGGCACGCTGTCGCGGTCCCGGCTGAACCACTTCGTCGACCGGGTCGAGGAGGGCGCCACCCTGCTCTGCACGAATCTCACCCGGGCCGCCGACCTCGTCCAGGGCTTCAAGCAGGTCGCGGTGGACCGCGTCAGCGACGAGAGCCGCAGCGTCGTGCTGGCGACCTGGCTCGACGACCTGCTGGCGAGCCTCAGGCCGATGCTGCGCAAGGGCGGCCATACGGTGGAGCGCGCCTGCCCCGCGGACCTCGTCATCGACACCAATCCCGGCGTGCTCGCGCAGATCGTGACCAACCTCATCGCGAACGCGGTCGTGCACGGGTTCCGGGCGGGCGAGCCGGGCCGGATCACCGTGGATGTGTCGGAGCGGGAGGGCGGCCTCGTGCGGATGGAGGTCCGCGACACCGGTCAGGGCATCCCGCCGGAGCACCTCGACCGGATCTTCGACCCGTTCTTCACGACGGCCCGCAGCGCCGGCAGCACGGGGCTCGGCATGCACATCGTCCACAATCTCGTGACCGCCAAGCTCGGCGGCCGCATCGCGGTCAGCAGCGAGCCCGGCCAGGGGACCGTCGTGCAGGTCGACTTTCCCGCCCAGGGTGCTGGAGCGGCCGCCCGGCCGCGGACCGGCGCGATCCGGACGCCGTGAGGCCGGCCGCGGCATACCGCGCCGGCCAGCGCGCCCTGGCGGCCGGCTTCATCTCGGCGGTGCTCCTGGGGCACGGCCCGGCATCGGCGCGCACCTTCGTGTTCTGCTCGGAAGGCAGCCCGGAAACCTTCGATCCCGCCCGCGCCACGACCACCACCACGATGAACGCCGCGTGGCAGGTCTACAATACGCTCGTGGAGTTCGTGCCCGGCACCACGACGATCCGCCCGGCCCTCGCCGAATCCTGGACGGTCTCGGAAGACGGCCGGACCTACGTCTTCGCTCTGCGGGACGGCGTCCGCTTCCACGCCAACGCGCGCTTCACCCCCACGCGCGCCCTGAACGCCGACGACGTGGTGTTCTCGTTCACCCGGCAGCGGCGCTCCGGGCCCGACGGCGCCGCGCAGGGCTTCACCTACTTCCACGATCTCGGCCTCGCCGACCTGATCGAGACCGTCGACGCCCCGGATCCGCGCCACGTCCGCTTCCGGTTGCGCGAGGCCGACACCACCTTCCTCGCCAACATCGCGCAGGCCTTCGGCGCCATCCTGTCCCTCGAGTACGCGGCCGCCCTCGCGGCCGGCAACGCGTCGGACGACCTCGCCCGGGCGCCCATCGGGACGGGCCCGTTCGTCTTCGAGGGGTACCGGCCGGATCAGGTCCTCCGCTACCGCGCCTTCCCGGATTACTGGCGCCGCGCCGCGGACGGGAACGAGCCGGGCGAGCGCCCCGACGGTCTTGTCTTCGCGATCACGCCGAACGCGGCGGTCCGGCTGAACAAGCTGCGGGCCGGCGAGTGCCACGCCATGGCGTTCCCGGCGACCGGCGACCTCGACGCGATCCGGGCGGAGCCGGGCCTGACGCTGCTCGCGCTGGCCGAGCTGAACGTCGCCTATCTCGCCCTCAACACGACCCGCGCGCCCTTCGGCGACGTCCGGGTGCGGCGCGCGGTCAACCTCGCCATCGACCGGCGGGCGATCGTGGCGGGCGTCTACGGCGACGCCGGGATCCTGGCGCAGGGGCCGCTGCCGCCCGGGATCTGGGCCCACGACGCGGACCTGCCGGACACCCCCTTCGATCGCGGCGAGGCGCTGCGCCTGCTGGCCGAGGCCGGGCTCGCCGACGGCTTCGACGTGGATCTGTGGTATCCGCCAGTCAGCCGACCCTACAACCCGAATGGCCGGCGCGTCGCCGACATGATCCAGGCCGACCTCGCGCAGGTGGGCATCCGCGCGCGCCCGGTCACGCGTCCCTGGAACGCGTACCGCGCCGCCCTGTACGGCGGAGAGCCCACGCTGATGCTCTACGGCTGGACGAGCGACAACGGCGACCCGGACAACTTCCTGAACGTCCTGCTCGGCTGCAAGGCCGCCCAGACCGGCGGCGCCAACCTCGCCCGCTGGTGCGACCCGGCCTACGACCGGCTGGTCGAGGCCGCCCGCCGAACCGGCGACCGGGAAGCGCGCCAGGCTCTGTACCGGCAGGCTCAGGCCATCGCCCGGCGCGCGATGCCCTGGGTGCCCCTGGCCCACACCAAGGTGCATCTGGCGCTCCGCGACGACGTGCTCGGCCTGACGATGGATCCCCTCGGCCGCCACCTGTTCGAGACGGTACGGTTCCGCGACCCGCGCTGACGGCAACGACAGCACCGTCCTCGCGAGCGGAGCGAAGCAATCCAGCAGCGCCACGTTCACTCACGGCGCGCATCCCTGGGTCGCTTCGCGGCGCTCGCGATGACGGTGTGGGCCGACCGCCCGCCACGCTCACTTCTTGGTCCGCTGCTGGAAGACCCGCAGCACCTGATTGCCCCGCGCCACGGCGTCGTCGAGGGCCCGCTGCGGCGCCTTCGCGCCGTCGAGCGCCGCCTCCAGTTCCTCGGCCCAGATGTCCCGGATCTGCAGCATGTTGCCCAGACGCAGACCGGCGGTGTTGCGTGTCGGCGGCCGCCGGGTGAGTTCCTGCACGGCGACGTGGAGCTGCGGGTGCCGCTCGAAGAAGCCCTCCGCCACCGCGTCGTCGTAGGCGGCGCGCGTGGTGGGGATGTAGCCAGTGTTCCGGTACATCGCGGCCTGCTGCCGCCCGTCCATCAGGAAGGCCAGGAACCGGGCGACGCCGCGGTACTCGTCCGCTGTCTTGCCCTGCATCACGTAGAGCGAGCCGCCGCCCAGGATCGCGTTCTGCGGCTCCGGCACGACGTCGGGATAGAAGGGCATGGGCACGACCGTCCAGTCGAACCGGGCGGCGGTGGCGACCTTGCCGTACAGGCTGGACGAGGTGAGGAAGATCGCGCAGTCGCCCGAGACGAACCGGCTCTCGCCGCGATTGACGCGGTCGTTGTACTCGAACACGCCCGCGCGCTTCAGGTCGACGAGGTTCTGCAGGTGGCGGACCTGGAGCGGGCCGTTGAAGACGAGTTCGGCATCGTAGCCGTCCAGGCCGTTGGAACGGGTCGCGAGCGGCCGGTCGTGCCAGACGGACAGCTGCTCGAGATGCACCCAGGTCGGCCAGGCGGAGGACAGGGCGCACCGCTTGCCGTCCGCCGCCTTGAGCCGCCGCGCGGCCTCGAAGACCTCGGGCCAAGTCGCCGGGGGCTGCTTGGCGTCGAGTCCCGCCAGACGGAACCGGTCGCGGTTGATCCACATCACCGTCGAGGAGACGTTGAAGGGGAGCGACAGCATCCCGCCCTCGGCATCCCGATAGTTGGTGGCGACGACCGGCAGGAAGTCCTCGGGCGTCACCGAGAGCCCGGCCTCCCGCATCACGGTGGCGACGGATCTGACGGCGCCGACGGCGGCCGCCATGGTGCCGTTGCCGACCTCGAAGACCTGCAGCAGGTGCGGCGCCGCGCCGGTGCGGTAGGCCGTGATGCCGCTGCTGATCGTCTCGGCGTAGGAGCCCTTGTAGACCGGCACGACCCGGTAGTCCGGCTGGGAGGCGTTGAAGGTGTCGGCGAGGCGGGTCACCAGCTCGCCGTTCGGCCCGTCCAGGGCGTGCCAGAACTGGATCTCGGTGAGGGCCGCGGCGGGCAGCGGGCGCAGCGCGGCGGGCAGCCCGACGAATAGCCCGACGAGCAGCGTCATGAGCAGGCCGGCGCTCGGCAGCCTCGAGCGGCCGACGCCGCGCCGGATGGGTTGCGTCGCGCCGCTCATGCCAGCCGCTCCGGTAGCCACAGCCGCAGCACCGTGCCGGCACCCGCGCTGCTCTGCAGTTCGACCCGCCCCTGGAGGCGGTTCACCACGAGGTTGTGGACGATGTGCAGGCCCAGGCCCGTGCCGCCGCGGGCGCGGGCCGTCGTGAAGAACGGGTCGAACACGCGGCCGAGGTCGGCCCCGTCGATGCCGCGCCCGTCATCGGCGATGGAGAGGCCGATGCCGTCCCCGGACCGGATCCCCGTGATGGTGATGCGGCCGCCCTCCCGATCCTGGAAGCCGTGCTCGATCGCGTTCTTGACGGCGTTCGAGACGACCTGCGCCAGGATCCCCGGCAGGGTGTCGACGACGAGATCGGGCGGGCAGTCGACCTCGAAGACGTGGC